>VFZP01000347.1 GCA_016871115.1 Acidobacteriota bacterium | reverse complement strand
TGCTCAAACTCCGCGCCATCTACCTCAGCGGAGACTTTGATGCCTACTGGGACTTCCATATCACTCAGGAACAGCAGCGGCTCTACCCTTCGAACCGCTGGACCGTCGTCCTAAAGTAGGCACACCCCGCCGCCGGGATGATGCCCCTCTTCCTGGCCGCGGCGCACACGGCCGTGCTGCCGGATCTGCTCGTACACGAGGCGGACGATGTTGCTGGGCGCCGCAAAACCCACGCCCTCGTTGCCGCCTGACTTGGAGACGATAAACGTGTTGATGCCTGCCACGGCGCCTTCGGCATCCACCAAGGGACCACCGCTGTTGCCGGGGTTGATCGAGGCATCCGTCTGGATGTACTCCATCGGATCGCCCGGCCGCACCTGCCGCGCCACGGAGCTGATCACGCCAATGCTGACGGAGTTCTCAAGGCCGTAGGGGCTGCCGAAGGCAAACACCAACTGCCCTTGGCGGAGCGCGCCGGAGTCCGCGAGCCTTAAAAACGGGTGATCGCCGCCCGCCACCTTCAATACCGCGATGTCTGTTTCGCGATCGGCGCCAATCACTTCAGCGGATACAAGCTTGCCAGCGGGCTTCAGGCGCGCCGCAACGCCACGTGCCTCCTGTGCCAGTTGCGGAAACAGCACCTGCACTTTGCGGACCTCGCCCACCACATGTGCGTTGGTGAGGATGTAGCCCGCCGGGTCTACCAGGACGCCCGCGCCGGTGCTGCGCTTGGCATGCAGCACCAGGGAGCCGTCGGCGGCAGGTGCGTATCCGGAAGTCAGAACCTGGGCCACTGCCGGGTCCACCCTTGCCGCCAAATCCTGAAACTGCCGGCTGAGGCCGGCGAGCGAAGGCTCGGCTTGCAGGCAGGCGGCCGCTGACCCGGCCAGGGCGACGGCGAACCACTTCATACGCCACCCTCATCGGGGCTGGGCAGGCCACGTTGGGCCAGTATTTCGCGCTCGGCGAGGAGCCAGTACTTCATGTCGCTGCCCTCGGGGCGGCCTTCCGCTTCCTAGTAGGAGTAGGCGAGTGTGGCAATCGCCTCGCCGAGCGGCAGGGGTGTCGGCGGTGGTTCGATGAGAGTGTCCGGTTCGGTTGGTTTTGGCCGTTTCATTTGGTTTTTCTCGGGTTGTCAATCAGCTTCGGAGTGGCGGCTGCCCGCTCCGCCGCCAGGCAGCATGGGTAGCTCAAAGCTTCACCCCCGCCGCAGCTTCATTGCCGTCTGTTGCAGGCGCTGCGCCCGTAGCGCGACGCCCTTGGCATGCGCGCGCACCAGTGAGCGGTTCTTGTTGAGATCCTGTGAAGCCAGATCCTGCTTACGGCTGTGGAAGATTTCGAGCAATTGCACCTTGTCTTTCACCAGCTGCCAGTCAGCCTTGTCGCGCTCGCTGAGAGCCGAGCCGCCCGCCTCAAACTGCTTGACCAATTCCTGCAGCTTGACAACATCGGCCGCCATGGCGCTGATCTTCTGCTGCACCACGGCGCCGTCGGGATTCTTTGGTTTCAGCCACTGGTCTGCGGCCGAAGCATCGCGTTCGATGTTCTGGGCCGATTGCAGGAGCTGGTCTACGAAGTCCTTCTCCAGAGCGGCGGCCGGCCAAGCGGCCAGCGCGAGGAAGCCGATGGTCTTGAAAAAGGTAATCATGAGGGTTAGTGCCTTTCTGTCGATTCGATCCGGGTTGCGCTGTTCGCCCCTTCGATGACCAGATTACGGGCAGCTAACCAATTTTTCTAATAGATGTTTCTCGCTTTATTGATCGGGTTAAACGATGGCTTTCAGGAGGCGAAAAGCTAATCGCGCGCAGCCTCGCAGATGGCCGTGACGGCCGGGTGTTTCACCTTTCGCTCCACGGAAATGGCGTAGAAGCTCTCAGTCGCCGAGTCGACAAGGCCAATGGGGGACCGTGCGATAGTGCTCGCGAATCTCTTTCTCAATCGCGCTCGGGCCGGGAAACACGCCGGTGCCTGCCTGCCCGAACGCTTTCATCAGTGCGCTGTCTTTGAACTCGCCCATCACCACCAGCCGGACGCCGTTGGCCTCAATTCAACGGTCGATCGAGCGGCGCAATGGTGAGCCTGGCAGCGGCAACAAAAACGGTGCTCCTTGCAGGCTCTGCGGAAAGCCCCGGCGATAACGCGCGGCCAAGGCGGGGCTGCCAAACAGCGTTACTCCGCAGGTTCCCAGCAGGTGATTGAAGGCCCGCAAGTCCGTCATCGCGGTGATTGGCACGTCCGAGAGCACCACGTCGAGCCGGTGATCCGCCAGGTCAGCCAGGGGCCGTTCGGGCGTGTCTTCTTCGCACAGAATCTTCGTGGATTCGCCCAGGGCGAGAGCTGGTTGCAGGATGCGGTAGGCGATCAGTTCGGGCACCATGTCGGAGATGCCCACCATGAGGCGCTGCGGCCGGCGGCGGGGCCCACCCTTCAGCGCTCCTTGCAGTTCCTGGCCGAGGCCGAAGATCTCCTCTGCGTACTGAAACGCCAGCCGCCCTACTTCAGTCAGCGCCAGCCCACGGCCGGACTTGACGAAGAGCTTCTCTCCGAGCGTCTGTTCCAGTTGCCGGAGTTGTCCGCTGATCGTGGGCTGAGCCAGCCGCAGCCGTTCGCAGGCCTTGGCAATGCTGCCCTCCTTGGCCACGGTCCAGAAGTACAGAAGGTGATGGTAGTTGAGCCACTCCACGCTCTTTCACAATACAGGGTGGAGGCAGCGCAGTGAGCGCTAACGCACTCGATATCGCTGCCACACTTCCAGCACATCCTTGCCGCGGAACCGGATGGTGCGGTCATCCAGCACTTCGGCCCACGTGCGCAGTTCGGAGCCAACCGGCAGCGAGTTGCGCGTGGTGTACTCGACTTCAAGCGTGCACGGCCCGGGCACGCGGTACGCTTTGATCTTGCCGATCTTGGCCATGCTGCGTAGCGCGGCCTGCTCAATCATCTCCTGCGACCGTTTGGCGGACTCGGAGATGCACACATACCGCCCCAGCCCTTCCTTCACCGCCGCGAACTCGGCGTCGGGCGCAATCTCGCGCATTTCTTCCACCGCCGCCCGGTCTCCCGAGAGCATGATCACCGGCGTATCGAAGTGCCCGGCCATGGCCGCGATCACATCGATCTCGCCGACCGGCTTGTTGTTGAGCTTCATCGTTTGAATGCCGAGCGAAGAGTAGCTGTGGGCCATGATGCCCGTGCGGATGTTGGCCTTGCTGTGCTGGCCGACAATCGCCACGGCGGCAAAACGGCGCTCCATCAGCATCGACGGGCCGAGTCCGCCCATCACCAGCTTGGCGCGCGGATGAATGGTGAGCGTGGAAAGCGTCTGCGAGCCGTCGTGGCCGTCCCACACAATCACCTCGCCCGCGCCGCCTTTGTAGAAACCTTCCACGGCGGCGTTGATCTCGGCCGTCAACAATTGCTGCATTTCACGGTTGGACGGCTCCACCTGATCCTGCCGGCACACGCCGCCCACGCCCTCAGCGTCGGTGATCAGGAAGATGGTGGGGCGCGTTTGCGCCAGCGCTAGGCCGGCGACTGCGAGCAGGCAAAGAGAGAATCGCATAGTGTGGTCCGGCCCTCATTGTAGAATCAAAGCTTCCCCTCATGGCTAGAGAGTATTCGCTGATCCCCAAACCCGTTGCCCGCGTCGAAACGAAGTATCGCCGCATTGTGACCGAACTCCCGGCGCCCGCCTCGGTGGCGACGCTGGAGACGTTGTACAAGTACGAGCCGGTGGCGATGCGCGGCCAGCCGCCGATTGTGTGGGATCGCGCCGAGGGATTCCAGGTTTACGACGCTTACGGCAATTGCTGGATCGACTGGTCGAGCGGTGTGCTCATCACCAACGCCGGCCACGCTGCGCCGGAAATCGTCAAGGCAATCGTCGATCAGGCGCAGCACAGGCTGCTGACCAACTACTGTTTCCCGAATGAAGTCCGCGCGCGGCTGGTGGAAAAGCTCTCGACGATGTTCGGTGAGCCGGACCGCAAGACGTTTCTGCTGACCACCGGTTCAGAGGCCGTGGAGTGCGCGATCAAGCTGTGCCGCACACACGGCACACGCGCCGGCGGACGCGCCAAGAACGTGATTGTCTCGTTTGAAAAAGCCTTCCACGGCCGCACGCTCGGCTCCCAGCAAGCCGGCGGCATTCCGGTATTGAAGGAGTGGATCGGCAATCTCGACCCCGGTTTTGTGCAGGTGCCCTTCCCAGATGGGTTCCGCACGAAGGACGTGACGTTTGAGGGCTTTCTGCGCTCGCTCAACGAGCGCGGAGTGCAGGGGCCTTCAGTGGCGGGCGTGATTCTGGAGACCTATCAGGGCGGCAGCGCCTCGTTTGCTCCGGTGGAGTACATGCAGCAGTTGCGCCAGTGGTGCACGGCGCACAAGGCGCTGCTGGTGTGCGATGAAGTGCAGGCTGGGTTCGGCCGCACGGGTAAGCTCGCCGGCTATCAGCACTACGGCATTCTGCCTGATCTGAGCACCTGGGGCAAAGGCATCACGAGTTCGTTGCCGCTGGCGTGCGTCATCGGCGACGCCGACATCATGGACCTGCATCCGGCGGGCAGCATGACGTCCACGCACACGGGCAATCCGCTGTGCTGCGCCGCGGCGCTGGCTAACATTGGCGTGATTGAGAGTCAGGATCTGGTGGGCAATGCCGGCCGCATGGGCACGCTTCTGCACACGCGCCTCCGCGACATGATGAAGCGCTACCCGGCCAACATCGGCTGCGTGGACGGCAAGGGGCTGGTGGCGGGCGTCGCGTGCATTAAGCCCGGCTCGCAACAGGAACCCGATGCGGACCTCGCCTGGGATGCGATTCAAGGCGCCATGGAGCGCGGAGTGTTGATGTTCTCGCCCGTTGGCCTCGGCGGCGGCACTATCAAGATCTGCCCGCCTCTGAACATCAATGAAGAGGCGCTGCGCGAAAGCCTCGATGTGTTTGAAGACGCCTTCGCCGGAGTGCTGGCCAGCCGCAAGGCCGCGGCTTAGCGGCGCAGCGTCAGTTTGATTCACTGTAACGTTACAGCGTGACATAATTAAGCCTGCAAGCAAGCAACCCGAAGGAGCCGGTTGCGTCCCCACGTGAAGGAGACTCTTCTGCGTTTTGCGGTGTTCCTGTCCCTTCTCTTTGTTCTGGCGGCACCCGCCCAAACCCCCACGGCTCAAATCAGTGGCCGCATCACGGATTCCACGCAGGCCATGGTGCCCGGCGCCGATGTAGCTGTGACCGGCGTTGACAACGGACTGCTGCGCCGCGCCGTGTCCAACGACGCGGGTTACTACACCATCACCCTGCTGCCGCCCGGCAACTATCGCGTGGCGGTGCGCAAGGAAGGATTCCGTGCCGTCACGCAGTCCGGGCTGACGCTGGTGGTGGATCAGGTGGCCCGCCTCGACTTTGCCCTGGAAGTGGGCGCCGTGGCAGAAACCGTAGAAGTCACCGCCGCCGCGCCCTCGGTCGACAGCAGCACCGCCGCACTCGGCACCGTGGTCTCGTCCAAGCAGATCCTCGACATGCCGCTCAACTCGCGCAATCCGCTGCGCCTCGCCTACCTCGTGCCGGGCTTCAGCCCCAGCCCAGCGTTCAGCGACCAGTTCAACCGCGCGTCGAGCTTCCGCATCAACGGCGGCCGGGCGAACATGAACGACCTGTTCCTTGACGGCGTCAGCAACTCGCCGCCGGCCAGCAACGGCTTCCTCTCTTACGCCGCCTTTCCGTCGCCGGACGCCCTGCAGGAGTTCAAGGTGCAGACCAACAGTTACGCCGCCGAGTATGGCCGTACGAACGGCGGCGTGCTCAACATGGTGATGCGCTCGGGTACCAACCAGTTCCACGGTGTCTTCTACGAGTTCCTGCGCAACAGCAAACTCGACGCCAACAACTTCTTCGCCAATCGCGCCGGCGCAAGGCTCCCCGGCTTCAAACGCAATCAGTTCGGTGTGGCCGGCGGCGGCCCGATTGTGCGTGACAAGCTGTTCTTCTTCGCCAATTACGAAGGGCTCCGTCAGCGCCAGGCGTCGACTTTCATCGGAACATTTCCCACGGCTGCCGAGCGCGCCGGAGACTTCTCACGGTCCGCCAAGCGCGTGGGCGCCGCCTGCCTGCCGGCGCAGATTTACGATCCTTTCTCCACCCGCGCCAATCCCGCGGGCGGCTTCCTGCGCGACGCGTTTCCGGATGGACGCATTCCGGCGTGGCGCTTTGACGCCGTGGGCTCCAAGGTGGCCGGCTTCTACCCCTTGCCCAATCAACAAGGCGACGCGTGCACCGGCGTCAACAACTACTTTACCCAGGCCAGCGACCCGCTTGACGTCAACCAGCTCGACAGCAAAGTGGATTGGAACCTCAGCGAAAAGAACCGCTGGTTTGGAGGCGTCAGCTACCGTCGGTCAGTCCGCACCGAACCCAACCTCTACCGCAATATCGCGTTCACCGGATTTCAAGTCAATGGCTACGAGATTCCGAGTTGGAATGGCCGCCTGGACTATACGCGCGTGCACACGGCCCGTCTCATCCTGAACGTGCGCGGCGGATTCAGCACCGTAAAGCAGGATGCGCCGCCGCCCGTGAAGCAGGACTTCAGCTATACGGAGCTTGGCATGCCGCGCGCGCTGGAGGCCCAGACGTTGCGGCCCATCGGGTTCCCGGTCTTCAACGTGGCCGGCTACAACCTGCTGGGGCAGCAGTTCTCTTCGCCGCTTGAGACCTTTCAAACCTACTCGCTCGCGGCCAGCGCCACCTGAATCAATGGGCGTCACACGATGAAGTTTGGGCTCGATCAACGGCTCAATCAGGTCGGCTCCAGTCTCAAGCAGGACACCAACGGCGACTACCAGTTTAACCGCGGCTTCACGCAGGGCCCGAACCCCAACGTGGCGGCCGCCAATCTCGGCGGCATCGGTGCAAAATCTTGGTTGACACTTGTTTGATATCGTTTCAGCCCGCCGGTCGCGTATCGATCCCGACCCCGATCACGCGGCCAACGCGGCTCGCCAGATCTCCGGCATCGTC
>VFZP01000346.1 GCA_016871115.1 Acidobacteriota bacterium | reverse complement strand
CCGCCGCGAGGCAGCCAGAGATGGAGCACTCGCGCCATGGCGTCCGCGGCCGGAATTTCCCACCAGAGCGTGCATTCCATCTGGAAGAACGATCTCAAGCCGCATCTGCTACGCACGTTCAAGATCTCCAACAACCCGAAGTTTGAGGAAAAGTTCTGGGACATCATCGGCCTGTATCTGAAGCCGCCGGAAAAGGCGCTGATCCTATGCTGTGACGAGAAGAGCCAATGTCAAGCCTTGGAGAGGACGCAGCCCGGGCTGCCGCTGGGGGTCGGCGAGATCCGGACCAAGACGCACGACTACAAGCGCCACGGGACCATCACCCTGTTTGCGGCTCTGAATTACCTGGAAGGCAAGTTGATCACGCGCACCGAGAGCAAGCATACCCACGTGGAATGGCTCCGCTTCCTCCGACAAATCGACAGGGAAACTCCCAAGGAACTCACCATCCATGTGATCGCCGACAACTATGCAACCCACAAGCACCCGAAGGTGAAGGCTTGGCTGGCAAAGCATAAGCGCTTTCACATGCACTTCACGCCGACCAGTAGCTCGTGGCTGAATATGGTGGAGCGGTTCTTTGCCGACCTCACCAACGGATGCATCCGTGACGGAAGCTTTCAGAGCGTCCGCGAACTGATTGACGCCATCGAGGAATTTCTGGCCGTTCGCGCCGAGGCCCCGACGCCATATAAATGGAAAGCCAACGGCCAAGACATCCTCCGAAAGATCACCAGGGCGCGGGAATCCCTGGCTGCCGTTATTGCAGGCTAATTTCATTACAGAGCACTAGGAGGGTGAGACTTGCTAAGCGGTGCCATGCAGGCGCCATAGGTGTTTCCTCCTAGGTGCTATCGGTTGAACGCGCCAAAACCTGTAGCACGATGCACTTCAGATAAAGGGTCTCCGGTACGGTTAGTAACACAGGGTGGTCCTGAGCCTGGCCTCTCCTCTCCAATACCCGCAATACCTTGCCCGCCGAAAGAGCGGCTTCCGCCACCACCTCCAGCAACATGGCCTCCGCAACATGGTGGGAACATGAACACGTTACCAGAACTCCCCCAGGCTCTAGAAGTTGGAGGGCACGGTAGTTGATGTCCCGGTAGCCCCGTAGGGCCCCGCCGACGGCCCCGCGAGATTTGGCGAAGGCGGGCGGATCCACAATGACGATATCATATTTTCGCCGCGACGTAACGAAAGAAGGTACTAGGCGCAACACATCGCCGTCATGGAACTGCGTTCGATTTTCCAACCCATTCAGCGCCGCGTTGCGCCGGGCTGTGTCGAGGGCCACCGTGGAACTATCGATCCCCTCCACATGCGCTCCGGCGCGCGCAAGGTGGAGGGCGAATCCCCCCGTACTGGTGAAGCAATCCAGCGCACGCATGCCTGGTTTGACATAGCGCGCCGCCGCCACGTAATTCTCGCGCTGGTCGAGGTAAACCCCGGTTTTCTGTCCTTCGAGCAGGTCCGCATCCATCGCCAGACCGTTCATCGTCACCCGCACCGGGCCGCTCAATTCGCCCGCCATGACGTTCTTGGCAAGCGGAAGGTTTTCCAGCCTACGTACCGCTGCGTCGTTACGCGCCACAATGGCGCGAGCTTGAACCACTTCAGTCAGCGCACTGGCGATTTGCGGGGTTGCGGCGTCCATACCTTGGTCGAGAAACTGCGCCACCAGGTGGCCTGCGTAATGGTCAACGATCAGGCCCGGTAGCAGGTCGCCTTCGGCATGCACAAGCCGGTAGGCGTCCGTGTCCGAGACCACCATGTCCCGGAACGCTTTGGCGGTGGCCAGACGCTTCATATAGAATGCCGCGTCCGTCACCACCTGCTGGCGGCTAAGCATCCGGAGCGCAATCTCCGACGAGTTGCTGTAGTGCGCCGTACCCGCATTTTGACCGCGCGGCCCGGTGACGGTCACCGCTTCCCCTGCCGCCGCGCCGCCTGCGTCAAGCACGTCGCTCAGAAAAATCCACGGGTGGCCGGCCTCCAAGCGTTTGATGGCGCTTTGGTTGACGCGCACTTTGTTCATCGTTCCAGGATAAGGGGTAGGGATTTCGGTTACCATCGAAATTCCCGCCCGCACGCAGCCATGAACCTCTCACAACTATTTGACCTTTCGCTCATCGGCCGGCGCCAGCACATCGCGCTCGAGTGGCAGGAACGCACCTACCCGTTTGGGGAAATCGACGAACGCTCGAACCGCCTCGCTCATCTGTTGCTGGCGCGCGGCCTCGCTCCCGGAGACCGGTTGTGTGTCTACCTCGCCAATCGCCTGGAGTTCATCGATCTGTTTCTCGCCTGCGTGAAGACGGGCATCGTTTTTGTGCCGGTGAACATTCTCTACCGCGAGCGCGAGATCACGCACATCACGGGCGACGCCGAGCCGCGCGCGATGGTGACGGCCGAACCCGGAGCGTGGAACCCGGAGACGTTGACGCAGGAGGCCGCCGCGATGCCTTCGACGCGCCCGTGCCCGGTGCTGCTCGAAGGCTCGTCGCCCGCGGCCCTGGTTTACACGAGCGGCACGACTGGTGTTTCCAAAGGCGCGATTCTCACGCATCAGAATTTTGTCTCGAACGCCGTGAACATCGCCGCCTGCTGGCAGATCACCGCGGCGGACCGGTTGCTGCTGGGCCTGCCGCTGTTTCATGTGCACGGCCTCGGCAACGGCGTCCACGCCTGGCTCGCCACGGGATGCCGCATGCGGCTGCTGGAGCGGTTCGAGCATCAGACGGCGGCGGCCGAGTTTGTCTCGTTCGCGCCCACGCTGTTCTTCGGCGTCCCCACCGTGTATGTGCGGCTCCTTGAGACGCCGCCCGAAACGGCCCGCGCCATGGCGGAGCACATGCGCCTGTTTGTGTCGGGCTCGGCGCCCTTACCCGCGCAGGTGCTCGAAGACTTCCGTGCGCTGTTCGGCCATACGATTCTCGAACGCTACGGGATGACCGAAACGCTGATGAACATCTCGAACCCCTACGCAGGCGAGCGGCGGCCGGGCACGGTTGGTTTGCCGCTGCCTGGAGTGGCAGTGCGTATCGCCGACGGCGAGTTGCAGTTGCGCGGCCCCAACGTCTTTGTGGGCTACTGGCGGCGCGACGAGGCCACGGCCGCGGCCTTCACGCCGGACGGCTGGTTCAAAACCGGCGACCTCGGCAAATGCTCAGACGACGGCTACTACACGCTGCAGGGCCGCCGCAGCGACCTCATCATCTCCGGCGGCTTCAACATCTATCCGCGCGAGATTGAAGAGTTGCTGCTGGAGCAGCCCGGTGTTTCTGAAGCCGCGGTGCTGGGCCTGCCAGACCGCGTGCGCGGCGAGGTACCCGTGGCCTACATTGTGGGCAAGTGCCAGGCGCCGGCGCTCGAAGCCGTGTGCCGCGCCAAACTGGCGAGTTTTAAAGTGCCACGGGCGTTTCTGCGCGTCGACGCGCTGCCGCGCACCGCGCTTGGCAAAGTGCAGAAGCACCTGCTGCCGAAACCGGAAGGCGTGGCGTAGTGTCTGTTGCAAGCGAATTGGCAAAGCTCTTTGGGCGCGATCTGGCCCGGCTGCGAAAAGAGATCGCGGAGTTTCCTTCAGATGAGATGTTGTGGCAAACGCTGCCCGGCGTAACGAACTCGGCGGGCAATCTCGCGCTGCACCTCGAAGGCAATCTGCGCGAGTTCATCGGCCGGCAACTCGGCGGCATCGGCTATCAGCGCGACCGGCCGCTGGAGTTTCACTGCGCGGCCTCACGCGTGCGGATCTCGATGCACGCCTCGCGTTGCTCGCCGCCGCGATTCCTCCGGTGGTGGCTGCGTTGACCGATACGGCATCGAGCGCGGCGTTCCCGGAGAATGTGCTGGGCGGTGAGCCGATGACGTCGCGGCACTTTGTCATCCATCTGCACGGACATCTGACGTATCACCTCGGCCAGATCAACTACCTGCACCGTATGCTGATGGAATGATCTCTCGCGCCAGTCTCCATCGCGATCTCCATGCGTTGGGGCTCCGCCGCGGTGACCTCGTGATGGCGCAAGCCGGTCTACGCAGTGTGGGACATCCTCTCGTGGGCGGCGTGAACTCGCTGGTGCTCGCTCTGTTGGATGCCATCGGAGAGACGGGCACGCTCGCCGCCTACGTCGACTTTGAGCCGTTCTACGAAGACGACGACGACCCCGACGCGATTCCGGTTTTCGACAAACTTACCGCGCACGCCGCGCGCGACCACGGCATCCTGCACGAGACCCTCCGCAACTGGCCCGGCGCGCTGCGGCGCGATCATCCGGACGCGGGCATTTGCGCCATCGGCGCGCAAGCGGCGTGGCTGACGGCGGACCATCCATTTCAATACGGCTATGGCCCCGGGTCGCCGCTCGCGAAGATCGTCGAAGCCCGCGGCCGCGTGGCGGTGCTGGGCGCGCCGCTCGACAGCATCGCGCTGTTGCACTACGCCGAGCACATCGCGCCGATTCCGGATAAGCGCGTCGTGCGATACCGCCGCAAGATGATCGCCGCACCGGGCCGGGCGCCCGAGTGGATGGAGTTTGAAGAGTTCGACGCGGCTTATCCGGTGAACTCCCGGCTCCCCGAGGATTACTTTGAGCAGATCGGCCGCGCGGCGCTCGCTGCCGGCCTGGGGCGCAGCGGGCGTGTGGGCAACGCCGAGTCGCACCTGTTCGACGCGCCGGAACTCGTGGCGTTCGCCTTACAATGGCTCACGAAACCGCGCTCCCAAAGTGAACTCGCCGCCGCGCCCGGGTTCGCGGACCCCTCGCCTTAACCCGCATATCTACCAGGCTTTCTGCTGCGACGCGCGATAAGGCCGCGTCTACTTCGTTGCGCTTGCTCACCGTGCTCGACAGACTGTTCAAGTATGCCTCCGCGCGCTGAGCGGCGCACGCCTCGTATCCGCGGCCTTCTCACGCATCTCGCGACGAAACCCCATGAGATATGCGAGTTTAGCAACAATTCCCGGTCTGCCCGCTACACTGGACGGCAGACGGAGTTGTTCGGCGCGGCCAAGGCCACCCGGCCTCGGCGGCGAAACTCTCCGTCGCGTGACGGCGGTGGGCTCATCAACATCAACACGACCACGGGCGTCGGTACGCTGGTGGGCAGTGGCTGGAACGCTGCCGACCGGCCCACCGGCTGGGTGTCGAACTCGTCTGGCCAACTGTTCACGTGGCTCGAACCGGGCCTTGACGATTTGGCCTCGGTGAATACAGTTGCGGGCGCCGCCAGCCTAATCGGCGATTCGGGGACCTTCGTGAATACGATCGGCATCTTGGCGCACCACGGCGACTGTCATCCGGTGACCGGGCTGTACCACGGCATCGACTCCACCGGTTCGGGCGCGAAGAATCTGGCACCTCTTTGCTGGCCACCGTGAACGGTCTACACACCCTGACCTTTATCCCCGGCACGCAGGTGGTACCGGAACCGTCCACCTACGCTCCCTTCGGCGCGGGCCTTGTGCTGGTGGCGTGGCGCCGCTGCCGCGTAAGCGATCCACGGACTCGCGAGGAAGAAAAGGAGCGGCGGCCGCGATCGTCATCTCCAACCGACTCTCCTGCCTGATGGCGGCGGTATTCCTGGTGCAACCGATGCGACGGCAGGTCGCGGGACCGCGACAGCCGCATTCTCCGCTAACTTGGAGGACAGCGCGCCGCGTAGCGCGCCTTTCAAATGCAGCATTGGCTTGAGCCCGCTTATCGATCGGCCCGCGGAGGAACAGCGGAGTGGCGGTTCCGGTCTTCCAGAGAATGCGACAAGGCAGGAGCGCGACCTGCCGTGGGGAGGTCTCAGCCGCCAGTGCGTCCGGCCATTCCCAGCCAATCGCTGAAAGTCTGGAAACCTTTGCTGGTGGCGAGCGGGGTCAAAGTCACGGCCAACGTACACGGCCCGAACGCCACTCTCACAAGACGATAGCGGCGCGGTGACTTCCAGGAAAATCAGGGACGCATAGAGGGCTGCATCGAAGTCAGGCGCGAGGGACGGAAACAGACTCGTTCGAGGGCCGTCTTGAGTGGAATGAACGCGCTGGCGACAAGAGTGGTGACGTGCAGCCGGATGTCGCGGCGACGTGCCGACGAAACCGTAACGGCGACAAACACACGCAGAACAGATAGATAGCGCCGCAGCTCACCCTCACTCCCCGCGTGTGGGCGAAACTGCCGTTGCGAGTGACGCGGGGGGGCCGGGGGCGATACGGTTGGCTCAATTACAAACCGGCGAGCTGCCTGTGAGGGCAGCCCGCCGGGTTGCTTGCTTGGGACGGTGTGGCCTGACCGTTGGATCAGGCGGCGAACTTGGCGCGGCTCAGGCCAATGGCGGCTGCGGCCACGGCGAGCGACAGGACAATCGAGGACGGCTCTGGCACGTCCGGGTCGGGGCCGCCGTCCGGATTCTGGAGCGTGATCCTTTCAGAAGTGAGACCGGCGGAGCGACCGTTGGCGCGGACATAGCGCGCCCGAATCGACGCCTCCATCGGGTCCGTGAACAGCGCTGGCGGATTGTCCAACGTGACGTCAAATACCCAAACGTAGGGGCCCGCAGCCGGAACAGCGAGGCCATTGCCGGCAGTGTAGTCCGCACAGACAAAGCTACCTGCGCCACCGCCGCAACAGTTGGCGTTGAGGTTGCTGAAGCTGATCGTCCAGTTGGTGACAACCTTCGGAGCCGAGACGAGCACAACGCTCGTCGGCGTCGCGGAGGAGATCTTGAAATTGATCTCGTCGAGAGCCACGCCATTGGGGTCGTTATATGTGGAAGTATCCACAGTGTAGGTAATGCGGTAGGTCGTAGTTGTTAGAGTCGTGGCGACTGGAGTGGGGTCGTACTCCAGGATGTACGTGCTACCAAAGCACGATCCACGGGTGGAGCCGGGTCCACCGATGGGGTCTGCCATCGCGACGGTGCTCAAAGCGACGAGAGCGAGGGTGGAGCCTGTGAGATATCTGAGTTGTCTCGTCAAGAAGAATCCGTGAATTTTTCCAGAAGCGCTCTGAGGATTTCCGCAGGTTATTCAACTTTTCAACTTGCCTTGAGTATGTTCTTGG
>VFZP01000345.1 GCA_016871115.1 Acidobacteriota bacterium | reverse complement strand
AAATGGCGGCCAGCGAACAGCTCTTCAACCGGAACGAAGGAGGGCATTGCGTCATTTTCGCCCATCTCGGCAGGTTTGCACCAGAGCCCTTCAGTCGGTGCCCACCGCCTGCCTGGCGGCGATTCTTGTCTATACGGGAGTGAAGCTGCTCAACGTTGGCGCCCTGCGGAATCTGCATCGCTACGGAACCGCGGTGATGGCGGTCGCCATCATTACGACGGTCATGATCGTGGTTTCAAGCCTCCTCACCGGCATCGTGGTTGGACTCGTGCTTTCCCTGCTGCAGCTGCTTCACGCGATCTCCAAACTGAAAGTTCGCGTGAATAAGGATCCAGTGAGCGATCGAATCGACGTGCTTTTCGAAGGATCGGCAATCTTCGTCAACCTGCCGCGTTTCATTGACACACTGGACGAAATTCCGGAGACGGGCGAGGTTCATGTGCACATTCGGGGCCTGAACTACATCGACCACGCGGCGATCGAAGCGCTGCAAAACTGGGAGACGGTTCGCGTATCGCGCGGCGCTCAGGTGTACGTCGCCTGGGACGAATTCATGAATCTGTACCAGTCGACGAACACGGTGCCGGCACTGCGGTAGACGGCCTATTCCCTCGCCGTCTTAATGTGCGGCCCGTTCGACTCGCCCGTCGGCTGGAAACCGAATCGCTCATACAGCCGGCGGGCCGGGTCGGACTCCTCCACATGCAGCGTCACGCGCTGACCCGCTTCCTCGACAAATCGCGCCACCAGATCACTGCCAAGACCCTGGCCGCGCCAGGGCGGAGGCAGCGTGATCTCGATCAGCACCGAATGCTCCGGGCCGTGCCAGCCGTAGAATCGGCCGATGGGAATTCCATCTTGTTCGACGACGGCGAACAGCGCATTCGCGAATGCAGTGCGGTAGTGGCGGACCCATCCGCAAACCGCCGTGCGCGGCCTGTTCCCGGAGTTGCCGTTGCCGGAAGGTGGCACGCATCGCGTCACTGGACCCGCGGTGAAGCTATCGGCCACGCCCGGGCGCGTGGAAGGCGCGGCGCCATCGCCGGGCGAGCACACCAAGGAGGTATTGGCCAACCTGCTGGGCCTTAACGCCGCGGCGATCGGCAATCTGGCTGCGCGCGGCGTGATTGCCTTAACCGCAGTGCTGCCGCATTGAAGCCACCGGCGGGGTAGAATCTGAACAAGATGTCGAACGTGCTTCGGTGTGGTTTCTTTTCGCTCGTACTCTCCACCTTTGCGGCGGCGCAACCGGTGGCGCCGCAACTGATTTTGTTTAAAACAAATTTGGGTGAGATTGAAGCGCAGCTTCTCCCGGGCAACGCGCCCGCCACGGTGGCTAACTTTCTCAGCTACATGAACAAGAACGCCTATAACGGCACGATTTTTCATCGCTCCGTACGGGGGTTCATCATCCAGTCCGGCGGCTTCAGATGGACCGGTTCGGCCATCGCCGACATCCCGCAAGACCCGCCCGTAAGGAACGAATACGGCTTATCCAACACGCGTGGCACGATCGCCATGGCCAAGCTGGGCGACAACCCCAACAGTGCAACCAACCAGTTCTTCTTCAACCTGAGCGATAGCAACGCCGGCAACCTGAACAACCAGAACGGAGGCTTCACCGTTTTCGCGCGAGTCACCAGCGCGGCGGGGCTGGCGGTGATGGACCGCCTAGCCGCCGTACCGGCGCCCAGCCCAGGTCCGCTGCCCTCTCCGTTCGACCAGATTCCGCTGCAGAACTACACGGGCGGCGAAGTGAAGGGCGAAAACCTCCTGATTATTGAGTCCATCCGCGCCGTTGAGCGGCCCGCGCAGCCGATCATTCGCGGCGAGTCTGGCGCAATCCAGGCCAGCGCATTTGGCGGCGGCACGGTAGCCGCGCCGGGGTCGTTCATTGAAATCTACGGCTCGTCGTTTTCGTCGGCCGAAGTGGCGCGGTCGTGGGATGTGTCCAAAGACTTTGTCAACGGGCGCGCACCCACCACGCTCGAGGGGGTGAGCGCCACGATCAACGGCCAGCCTACTTTCATCAGCTACGTCAGCCCCACGCAGCTCAACGTGCAGATTCCGGCGAACGTGCCCACGGGCGAACCGCTCGACGTGCGCGTTTCGCATCGCAGCGTCTCGAGCGACCCGGTGCGCATTACCTTGCGCGACCAGGCGGGCGGACTCCTCGCGCCCGCGTCATTCAAGGTGGGGGACCGCCAGTATGTAGCGGCACTTCGCACCAACGGCAGCTTCGTCACCAACGGCAGCATCGCGGGCTTGCCCGCCGCCCCGGCCGTACCGGGCGAGACGCTCCTCTTCTACGGCACCGGTTTCGGCTTGATCGCCGGCACCACCAAGTCGCTGGGCGGCGACATTGCAGAAGGGCTGTCGCGCGTGATCGCGCCCGTCCAGTTCCGCTTTGGCAACGCCGTAGCGCAAGTCACCTACGCCGGACTCACGCCGGGGCTGGTGGGGCTCTATCAGTTCAATGTTGTGGTCCCTGCCGACACGCACACGGGCGACGTGGAGTTGACCGTCACGCAAGCGGGCGCACCCATCGCGCAGAAGTTGACCATCCCCGTCCGTGCCGCCGGTAACTAGCGCGATGGACCTGGAGATCATCGCGTCGCTTGAAACCGTCCTGGCGGCAGACCCGGCCAACCTCGCGTTGCGGGCGCACCTCGCCGAGTTACTCTGCCGCGCCGGACAGCACCAACGCGCACTCGATGAAAGCCGCGCGGTGCTGCAGAGCCGGCCGGACGATCTGGCGTGTCTCGGCTACGCTGCGAGCGCGGCCGAAGCGTTGGGCCAAGTGGAAGCGGCCTCGGGATACCGGCGTCTGCGCGAACTGCTGGGTGGCGGCAGCGCCGGCAACGCTCCTCCCAAGATCGAACCGCCGCCGCCCGAGCCCGATCTCGACAACGAAGAGCCCGGCGTCGTCCAGATGCTGGCAGACTCAGCGAGCGCCGCCGAAGAGCATCAGGCCTGGATCGAAGAAACCAGCCAACTCAAACTCACCGACGTGGCGGGCATGGAATCCGTCAAGCGCCGCCTGGAGCTTTCCTTCCTCGGCCCGCTGCGCAACCCGGAAATGATGCGCGCGTATGGAAAAACCGTGCGCGGCGGCCTGATGCTGTACGGCCCGCCCGGCTGCGGCAAGACATTCGTGGCCCGCGCCATTGCCGGTGAGTTAGGCGCGCGCTTCCTTTCAGTCGGCATCGCCGAAGTGCTCGATATGTATCTCGGCCAGACCGAGCGAAACTTGCAGGCGATCTTCCAAGCCGCCCGCGCCGCCTCGCCGTGCGTCTTGTTCTTTGACGAGATCGACGCGCTCGGCCGCAAGCGCTCGCTGCGCCGCGAGTCTGCCGGGCGCGATCTGGTCAACCTGCTGCTGTCTGAACTCGACGGTATTCAATCGGCAAACACTGGCGTGTTTGTGCTGGCGGCCACCAACCACCCGTGGGATGTGGACAGCGCGCTGCGCCGGCCGGGCCGGCTGGACCGTATGCTGCTGGTGTTGCCGCCAGACTTGCCCGCGCGCCGCGCGCTGCTTGAGACTACGCTCCGTTCGCGCCCGCAGGAAAATCTCGACCTCGATACGCTCGCCGCCAAGACCGACCGCTATTCCGGCGCCGACATCGTGCACCTGTGCGAGGCCGCCACCGAGCAGGCGCTCGAAGAGTCGATGAAAACCGGCAAAGTCCGGCCGATCCGCATGGACGACTTCAAACGCCCGCTGAAAGAAACCAAGCCCAGCACCTCCGCCTGGTTTGAGACCGCCCGCAACTACGCGTTGTTTGCCAACGAGGGCGGGGCCTACGACGAGTTACTCGAATATCTGCGCGCGAACAAGTTCGTATAATCGGGCAAGGCGCGCCACCCCATGTACGAATTGTTCGAGCTCGGCCGCTATGCCGACGCGGAGAAAGAGATCCGCCGCAATCTCGCCGTCACACCGGACGATGGGCGTGGCCACGCCATGCTGGCCTGGTGCATGTTGCAACTGGACCGTCCCGCCGAAGCGCTCGAATCAGCAGAGCGCGCCGTAGGTCTGGCGCCCGATATGGCCGTGGGGCACTCTGTGCGGGCGCGCGCATATCTCGAGCTAGACCGTACCAAAGACGCGCTCGGCCCTGCCCGCGAAGCCTTGCGCCTCGAACCCTCGCACGCCGCGCACCATGGCTTGCTGGCCGCGATTCACTTGCGGACTCGCGATTTTGAACAGGCCGTCGCGTTCGCCGAATCCGGCCTCGACCTGGACGCCGAAGACGCCACCTGTCAGAACATCCGCGCCATCGCACTCTCCAAACTCGACCGGCCGGAACAAGCCGCCGAGACCATCGATACGTCCCTCGCGCTTGACCCCGAGGACCCGATGGGACACGCAAGCAAAGGCTGGGTGCTGGTGCAGCGCGGCGGCTATAAAGAGGCCCAGGCCTCGTTCCGCGAAGCCCTGCGTCTCGATCCGCAGAACGAGTGGGCGCGCGAAGGGCTCGCGCAAACCATCAAGGCCGGAAATCTCCTGTACCGGCTGATGTTCCGGTGGCAGTTGTGGATGTCCACGTTGAAGAACGAGTACTCGTGGGCGGTTTTGCTGGGGCTCTACTTCGGGCAGCGCTTGCTGCGGGCGCTGGCCAACAGCTATCCTGCTCTCGCGCCGTTTGTCACGCCCCTCCTGATCCTCTACTTCCTCTTCGCGCTGCTGACATGGTTCGGCTCGCCCGTCGCGAACCTTCTACTGCGGCTGCATCCGTTGGGCAAATACCTGCTGGATCGCGAGCAGTTGCAGGCGAGTAAGTGGTTCGGTGGCTTGCTCGCAGCGGCCTTGGCAGCGGGTGGCGCGGCCTGGGCGCTGGACTCTGGCAACGCGTTCATTGCCGCGCTGGTGCTGCTGGTGCTGGGCTTGCTCACCGCGGCGGTGCTCGAGTCCTCACGTTTGCGGCGCTCGCGCGTGATGCGGATTTTCCTCGGCGCCATGGCGGTCACCGGATTGCTACTCAGCCTCACCGGCAGCGAAACGCTCGGCGGGCTGTTTCTCCTCGGCCTCTTTGCGTTTGGCTGGGTTGCCAACGCCACTGCTTTGCGACACTGAAGGCTACTCGTCTATGCCGCCGGTACAAATCACGGTCCAGATTTTCGGAGTGAAGAACTCACAGGCCACCCGCGCTGCCGAGCGCTTTTTCAAAGAGCGCCGCGCGCAGATCCATTTTATAGACCTCAAGCAGCGCCCCATGGCCGCGGGCGAAATCAAGCGCTTCATGGAGAAGTTCGGCGGGTTGGCCGGGCTCATCGGCAAGGAGGGCAAGGCCTACGTTGACGCAGGCCTCGCTTATCTGCGGGTGTCCGACACGGATCTGCTGGCGCGCATTGAGCGTGAGCCGGCGCTGCTGCGCCTGCCGCTCGTGCGCAACGGCCAGAAACTCAGTGTGGGAAACGATCCGGACGGGTGGAAGGCGCTGCTGGCCTAAGTCTCAGCCTTGCTGTCAATCCGCCGACAGAAAGGGGTAGCGAAAGAATTCCGCCGCCCTACCCGATCCGCTCCCCACCTTCGAGGCGCTTATCGTGACGCCGCGGCAGGGACGCTATCCACTTCTTTCGAGCGAAGCATGAGCACAGTGGCGAATAGCACGACGGCGATCACCAACCAACGCAGGCCTCCGCGGGGCAGTGACTTGACGATGAACGCGGCAACAGGAACGCCGGCGAGTCCGCCCACCGTCAGCCCCAATGCCACCTGCGCGGACAAGGCTCGCCGTTTGACGAACTGCGCGCTCGCCACCGGCATCAGAAACGCCGACGAGCTCATCATCACCGGGAACGCACCGGCGGGGTTCATGCCCAACAGGCTGACCATGGTCATGCATGGTGCGTAGAATCCAATGCCGAGCGTGCTGATCGCGCCGAACACCAGATTGAACAGGACGGCGACGGCCAGCTTCCAGCCTGCGAGACCGAGCGCATCGCCGCCGGCGGGAAACAGGTCGAGTTGGCGCATGAGCAGCGCGGCGGCAGCAAACAGGAGCGCCCCGCCGACGCCCAGTTGCACACTACGCCGCGAGAGCCCAGCGACGGCCGCTGCGCCGAACCAAGCGCCGGCCGTGGCGCCAGCGATGAGCAGCACAAGGGTAACGGCGTCCACCTGAATGGCAGTGATGTAAAGGAAAGCCTGCAGGAGAGTGGGGAGCGTGTGCCCGGCATTCAGCGTGCCGGGAATCCAATGGTCCGGAACCATGGAGCGGAACTTGAAAATTGCGGTGGTCGTAGCGAACGAGCCGATGCCCAGAGTGTCGAAAAAGTTGTTGACCAAGCCGGTGATCACGTGGCTCAGCAAGGGACGGACCCCGCCAAGCACACCGGCAAACACGCGCGCGTCGTACGCGGTGAAGGCCGCCAGTAGCAGATAGATGGCTGTAAGCATGGCTTAACGCTTCAGCGCCTCTTGCGCCGCTCTCGCAATAACGCCGTTCGGAGACTTCATCGCCGCGGCCTCCGCCAGCAACGCCGGCCGCACGCCCAAGTTGCCGAGCGCCCGCACAGCTTCCGCCTGCGCGAGGTAGCTGTCGTCGCGCCGAAAACGATCCTCGAAGAACCCGGCGAGCGACGCGTCACGCAGGCGATTGAGCGCCGCCAAGGCGCCCGTGCGCACGCCAGAGGACCGGTCCTCCGCGGCACGCACGCGCAAGAGGGCGACATCTCCGGCCGGCAAGGCGTAGCGCCGGACGCCCAGAAGGGATCCTGCTCCGCTGCCTGGCGTAGCCTGCTTGCCACCTCCGATTCGGCGGCGGCGAGCGGCTGCAGTGCGACAACCGCGTCCAGGCGGCCGATGACATTGTCGTGGGTGAGTTGCAAGAGCAGTTCTTCGGTTAACGTCGGAAAGGTGAGTTCCTTCGGCAACACATCGCCTTCGTCGAAATGGACAAGGAGCGGCTGGGAGGCCGCGGGCAGAGAGAAGATCTCCTCTCGCTGACGCACCCACACTTCGTGGACGCGCTTGCCATCGGCCGCGGTGATCCCGATGGACACCGGCAGCGCGTAAAGGTCAGCCTGCTTCTGCCGCACTTTCAACT
>VFZP01000344.1 GCA_016871115.1 Acidobacteriota bacterium | reverse complement strand
CTGCGTGGCGGAGTTGACGAACAAGAACAACGATCTTTCGATGCGACGTGCCCTAAGCTACGTCGTTTCCTCAGTAGTTCGGGTTAGCCCAACTACCCACAAATTCCTCTGACGAGGCTCAATTCAAAGAGCAGTGCGCTGTCTCAAAGGGTCGGGCATTCCCGACCCACAACTCATCAGACATCCTCCGCCACCGAACGGAGGTCTCCCAGGCCTCTGTTCACGCCGGGATAGACTGGGCGTCCAAGCCCACGCCAATTGGCCACTTCGTCGAATTCTCGCTCAGAGCCGAAAAATGGGGCAGCGTCGAGATCGAGCATATACCGTGACGACACACCCTGAACGTGGGGATAACTCGCACGTACGTCCGCAAAGAAGTGGATGGCGATGCAAGAACCAGTAGTTCTGCTCGACCTCCGCGCCCAGACTTACAACCAATACCTGTTGACAAGGCTCTGCAGGGAATTCGCCGATAAACTCCTGTGTAGCCGCACAGCGCTTATTGGACTGGTACCGGCTGTGCTTTTCCGTGCCGTCCGCATCCCAGCGGCAGAATCCGCTAGCGGAACAACTCGGGTCTTTCTACGGCACGGCCGGGTGCATAGCGTCGAATGCCGCGCGCGGGATCTTCAGCGAGAAGTTCACTATGTTGGCGTCGGCCCGGATGTCGAGCGAATCGAGAAAACCGAGCGGTCCACTGGTGGCGCCCTTGGTGAGCGCGCTCAGGGCCGAGAGCACCCTCATGATCTTCACCATCGACGCGGCGTCTTTCTCGGTGTGCGCAGCGGTCTCCACGCCCACTTCGAGCGCGTCCGTGAAGCGCAGTCCGCCATACGTGCGGTCAAACGCCTTCAGCACGCCCTCGTTGAGCACGCCACCGGTGGCGCTTTGACCCACGCACCCGGTGGAGTCGCCGGTCGGTCCGGACGAAGCAAAACACAGATCGTAGGCGTGCCACTTGGCGGACTTATCGAGCAACGCCGCACCGCGCCGGGCAGCGGCCGATTGCAGCGCCATCGGCTTGCGCTTGCGCCGGTCAATCGCGGTGCGGATTAGCGGGTCGGCGCCCACCAGTAACGTCTGCTCGTCGGTAAACGCAAACGCCGTACCGTCGCCGCCGGAGATCAGGTCCACGCCTTCGTAGGTGGCCTTGTTGCCGGATGAGGGGATCAGCGTGGCGATCAGGCCTGAGACCAGTTGCTTGGAGGGGAATTTGCCGCTCACCAGGATGAGCGACTTGCGTTCTTCGCCGCCCCCGGCCACCACCACCTGGCGGATGTCCTTAGGATCAAGCCCGATATTCAGCAGGATCCTCAGGCGAGGGTCGGCGGCCTACATCTTGTCCAGGATCCGGCGGCCAAAATGCGAGTTCAGCATGCGGCCGGCGTCAAAACCCACGATGGATCCAGCGTCGTCTGGCACCAGCGGCAGCAGGGTATACTCCGTGGCCGCTGAGCAAACCGCCGAGGCTGACAGGAGTGCAAGAACAGTAACGGGCAGGGATTTGAACATGGTTCTTCGCTCGTGATTGTGTCGCGAGAACCGCGCCCTGTATCTACCCGCCGGACAGGAGACGCGCGTTTAGTAGTGGGCGACTACCACTTCCACTAAGCCCGTGCTGACGCAGCGCGGACGTAAACGCGAGCAGATCGCTCATGCAAGCGTCCGGGTCAACCTGGAAGCGGCCGCTTACAAAACCGGCCAGCCACTCGATCGTACGCCCGGTCTCCATCTGCTCCCATACAGAAGCTCCCACGGTATCGAGGCCAAAACAATGGCCACTGCCTATATGGAACAGTACCTGTTCCCCGTTCAGTCTACGGACCACTACATCCCGGCTGGGAACCACGCAGTTGGAAGTACTCATTTGCCCGATTTGCCCTCTCATTCCACATCGGTCAGGTGGGGCAAATCCGTTAGGGCAACTCAGGAATCTACTTAATTTTTATCGGCTGGCCATGTGTTTGCGGATACGGTTGAGGGCTTCTTCGAGATTCGCCGTCGAATTGGCGTAGCTGAAGCGCAGGTAGCCGGTGCCGAACTGTCCGAAGCAGGCGCCGTCCAGGCAAGCCACGCCAGCCACATTGAGCAGTTCCTCGGCCAGTTGTTTAGACGGCACGCCCGTGGCGGTAATGTTCGGGAACGCGTAGAACGCGCCTTCGGGCACCCGGCACCGGAAGCCGGGAATGGAGTTCAGACCGGCCAAGAACAGATCGCGGCGTTTACGGAACTCGGCAATCATCGCCTCGGCCTCATCCTGCGGACCGTCGAGCGCGGCAATGCCGGCGCGCTGCGTAAAGCTGGCCGTGCAGGAGTTGGAGTTCACCATCAGCTTCGACACCGCGGCGGCAAGCGTGGTGTTCATCACGCCGAAGCCCATGCGCCAACCGGTCATGGCGTAGGTCTTCGAGAAGCCGTCAAGGATAATCGTCTTCTCCTGCATGCCCGGCAGCGAGGCGATCGACAGCGGGCGCTTGCCGTAGCTCATGCGCTCGTAGATTTCGTCGCTCAGCACGATGAGGTCGCGGTCGTGCACGAGTTCGGCAATCGCGCGGATGTCTTCTTCCGGGATTACGCCGCCGGTGGGGTTCTGCGGCGAGTTCAGAATCACCATGCGCGTCTTGGCGGTCAGGCTCTTCTTGAACACGTCGAGATCGAACGAAAAACCGCGTTCTTCCACCAGCGGGATCGGCACGCCGGTGGCGCCCGAGAAGTTGATCATCGACTCATAGATTGGAAAACCCGGGTTCGGGTAGATCGCCTCGTCGCCTTCCTGCAGCAACGCCATGATGGGGAAAAAGATGATGGGCTTGCCGCCGGGGACCACGCAAACCTGCGCGGGATCCACATCGATGTTGCGTGTCTTTGCGACATACGCGGCGATCGACTGGCGCAACTCGGGCAGCCCTTGTGACGGTCCGTAGTGGGTCCAGCCCTGATCGAGCGCGGCCTTGCCGGCTTCAATGACATGGCGCGGCGTATCGAAATCGGGCTCGCCGATCTCCAGGTGAATAATGTTGCGGCCCTGGGCTTCGAGGGCGCGCGCTTTGACGAGGACCTCGAAGGCGGTTTCAGTGCCCAGACGGGACATGCGGTCTGCGAATTTCATGGGGTTCGCATGATTTTAGCGCATCGCCATCGGGCCGGGCGCGTTCCCATCGGCGCCAAGATGAGCGTAGGCCACAGAAACCCCGGTCGAGAGAGGTCGCGTCTCGGGTGCGGCCGATCGTTTGCAACTGGCTAGACCGGGACCCGTGATCGTGTCAACTCGATCAGAGCTCTATACGGGTAGCCGACGATCCAAACGGACGGCACATTATGCGCTGTGGCGTTTTATCGGCGACCTTCCGTTTATGTGCTGCAGCACATAAACGGAATTATGTGCCATCCATCGTTACGTGGAAACCTTGAATAGTCTCGGCAGAGATCGCCACGCCAGCACGCCGGACTGCACATAACGTAGGCTCCCTTTGATCGCCGAGACCGGCTACCAGAGAGGACCTGTTATGAATATTGCTCAGCTTCTGGCACGCCCGCACGGCATGAGTGTCGGCGCTTCGTCACTGAGATGGTCTCCGCGGGCTTTGCCGAACTCACGATCGCTGGCTACATGCACTCGGCGATTCATTTCGGCGGCTGGTTGGAGGCTCAAGGGGTGAGCCCCTCAAACATCGATGAGAACACGGTGAAGGCGTTTGGAGCACATTGTTGCCAATGCCCCGGTCATCGCGGTCACAAGCGCCTTTCCCGCCACTACCTCGCACGAGTCGAGCGTTTTGCGGGATATCTCGCAAGACGGGGAGTGACCGGCCCGGTTGCAAACACAGTGCCGGAAACTCCGGCGTCTTCGGTCGCCAGGGCGCTTGATGAAGCTGATGTTGCCGGCACTGGGTACTGACGCCAGCGAGTACGCGGCGACTACGGTGAGAACAGTCATCTTGGACCAGATCCGCGGCAGTCGGCCCGCCCACGCGAAGACGTTCGTCGGTGCGTTGCGCATCTACCCGCGATTCCTGGCAACGGCTGGTGCCTGTCAACCTGGTCTGCACCAAGTCGTGCCCACGATTGCGGAGTGGCGGCTCTCCTCGCTGCCGCGCTACCTCGACTCCACGCAAGTGACTCGTCTCAATGAGGCGTGCCGCAAGAATGGCCCCTTGGCGTTGCGGGATCGAGACATCATGTTGCTGCTGCTTCGGCTAGGGCTGTGTGCCGGGGACATCGCTGATATGCGTCCTGCCGATATCGACTGGCAGGAGGCCACCCTGTTGGTGCCTGGCAAAGGGCGGCGCGATGTACTTATGCCTCTGCCACAAGATGCAGGCGACGCAGTGCTGCATTATCTGCAAGACGAGCGCCCGGCCGTCATGATCGACCGCGTCTTTCTCTGCGCGAAGGCCCCCTTCCGGGCATTGCGTTCAGGCGGTGCCGTTTCCGATGTCGTCCGGTTGGCTCTCCGCAAGGTTGGGATCGAGAACCCGCCACCTCGCGGAGCCAATCTCATTCGACACACGGCCGCCACCAGCATGCTCCGAGCTGGCGCCACACTGGATGAAATCGGAACCTGTCTGAGGCACCAGCCGCCGGACACGGCCGCGCATTACGGCAAAGCCGATGTCGCTACGCTGCAGCATATCGCGCAACCTTGGCCCGGGCAACAGGAGGGTAGATAGATGCTGAGAGAAGCGGTGAATCGTCATATCGAGCTCTACCGGAACCTGGGATTCAAGTATCGGATTCAAGCCTATGCACTCCGCAGTTTCGCCGATTTTGCCGGACAGCGATCAGAGGCGTTCATCCGAACCGCTTCGGTTCTCGAATGGGCAGGAATCGCGCCGTCAGTCCGCCAGCGGTGCGACCGCCTCCATATCGTGCCTCGTCTTGCTTGTGCGCGCAAGGCCGAAGACCAGCGTCATGAAGTGCCGCCCGCCGGAGCCTTCGGCGGTGCGCCGAGACGGTCGCGATCATGCCATATCTTCACCCCGGATGAAATCGGTCGCCTCCTCGGAGCCGCGTCCGGCTTGGCGCCTCGCAACTCGATCCGCCCGATCACGTATGCCACCTTGCTGTCGTTGCTGGCATGCATTGGCCTCCGGATTTCAGAGGCCATGAAGTTGGAACTGCGTGATCTCACCGAAGACGGGCTGGTGATTCGAGCGGCCAAGTTCCAGAAGAGCCGACTCGTTCGTTTGCATCAAACCGCGCGCTACGCCTTGCAGCAAGACCTTGCCGCACGGCGGCGGTTTGCTCCAACCGCTTCCACGATTTCGTCTCCCGGAGCGATGGCGTGCTCCCCTATCCGGCCGTCATCACAACTTTTCTCCTGCTGGTTCGGGCGGCTGGTTTGCGCGGCAGCCCAGGCCAGCCAGGCTGCCGCCTCCACGATCTCGGACATACCTTTGCCGTGCGGTCACTCGAACAATGCCCTGGTGACCGCCGTGCAGTGGCGCGGCACATGGCCGCCTTGAGCACTTATCTCGGCCACGCGCATGTCTCCGATACGTACTGGTATCTGCAAGCCACACCCAAGCTGCTGGGCGACATCGCTACGGCTGCCGAGGCCGGCCATCGATGTGACCGATGACACCGCTTGGCTCGCATCTGACCGCCTTCCTCCGTGAGTATCTGCCCAGCCAGCGGGAAATGAGCGTGCAGACCGCTGACACCTATGCCTAGGCCTTCCAACTGCTGGTTTGCTTCGCCGCCAAGAGACTGAAGGTCACTCCATCCGAACTTTTCGTCGAGCGGAAGTCGAGACTGGCTGCCATCAAGACCTTCTTCAAGTTCCTTGAGTACCAGTTGCCATCCTGCCTTGAGCAGGCCCGGCGAATCCCGGCAATTCCGGTGAAGAAGGCCGACGAGGTCATCGTCGGATACCTGAATCCGGATGAAATCCACGCGCTGCTGGATGCTCGAGACCTGAGTTCCCACGACGGGTTATGGGATCGCTCGATGTTGCACTTGGCCTACGCCTCGATTTTCTCGCGTTGACGGCTTTGTTGTTCAAGCCCTCCGCCACGCCGCTGGAGAACTCTTTCTCGGCCTTGAAGTATTTGCGCAAAAGCTCCCGCTGCGCGCGCAGCGTGCGCGCCATTTTATTCATCTGAGGCTCGATCGGGGAACGCATAACCTCCCGGTACTAGAAGTCCAGGAAGTTCCCGGCCCAGTGGGCGAGTTGTACTCCCAGAACTGCTGCGAGTCTTCCTTGAGAAGGTAAGCGCGGACGGTCCGGAGATTGTAGGTCAACAGGTCGCGCAAGCGGAACCGTTGCTGCTCCTTGATTTGCTCGTACCCTTTGATACGCTTCCCAAACCTCCCACTTGGAGATATGATACGGTTTCGCCTCGTTCATCGACTCCTGCCATTGCTGGTTGATCGCTGAATCTGGCTCCATGACACAACCCCTCTACTTCGGCTCGATCAAAGTGGGGCCCCTTCCCTCCAGCGCGTTTGGTTGCACGCCTTCTTCGGAACTACCAGTTCCTCGGACTCCCTCCAGGCTCTGTGCGCTTTCGGCTTTCCAGCCTTATACGCCCGGTCTTTGCCCGGTCAGGCTGCCAGGGAGGGTCTCTCCTGTTCCACGCTCCTCTGTCCCAACGTGCCACCGCCCTCTACCGCGGAGAGATCCCACACCCACACCCGTTCCAGTTCCTGGAGGCTACTGCGTTCATTAGATTGCGGCCCGCTGGTTTGCTCCCTGCTTGCACAGGCTTTTGATACCCGGCTCGGGCTCGGTCGATTTCTCCTCCGGCCTGGGTCTGCTACCGGGCGCACTGGCGCTTACCCGGACGGGTCTTGCACCCGCGAGAAGAACGCGTCTTTCAGGACGCACCGTGGCAGGAGTTATACCAACGCAACTCCCATGCTTGACACGATGCAATCGTTTCCCCTGTCTGTGAATCTGCTCTTCCGCCAGGGCGCGGGGCCGCACCACCGCAGCGTTGTTTCGACGTTCGATGGCCAGTCGCTGCGGCGCACGGCGTTCGGTGACGTCGCAGCGCGCGTGCTGCGCCTTGCCACGGTGCTGCGCAGTCTCGGCATCCGCCCGGGCGACCGTGTGGGGAGCCTGCTGTGGAACATGCAGGAGC
>VFZP01000343.1 GCA_016871115.1 Acidobacteriota bacterium | reverse complement strand
ACGCCGGGGAACTGCTTCCACGACTACCTGCTTGCTCAGGCCGCCTCGCAAGGAGCGGTCGCTTCCGCGGATCGCCTCGCGTTTCTCAACCAGGCGCGGCAAACCCTGGACGCGAACTCATACCAGCTCCGGTTTCAGGGAACATGGCGCGCGCTTACGGGCGCCGGCTGCCCGGACGATGAACGAACACCAATCTGGCGGCGCTTTCTTGCCGCGCGAGGCGTTTCCGGCTCTAATAACCCGCGGCAGGTGATGGAGCTGATCGAAAAGACCGCGGATGCCTTTGACCGCCAGTTTCGCGGCGAGGAGAAACAACTCGCGGGTCCGGGCGGACCTGGACGCCTCGGACTCCGGCGGGACTCCGGGCTCTTCGTCACTTCAATCTTCGACACCGCGTTCCGGCTGGATCGCCTGGTGGCATACGTGGACCGCCAGCCAGATCGTCAGCCGGTGCGGCGCGTGCTGGTGGCGGGCCCCGGCCTCAACATTGTCGATCCCTTCCTGGGCACGCAAGTTCCCGTCTCTTCTCCGCAGCCCATCTGTGTGCTCGAGAGCCTGCTGGCGCGCGGCCTCGCCGATGGACGCACGCGCCTCGATCTGGTGGACCTCAACGGCGAAGTGATCGCGCACTGGAAACGGGCAGCCAGTGGATCTTCCGCGTACCACCTGCTCGCATATCTGTTGGCGGGCGAGGTCCACGGTGAGGTCGGCCGTATGACGCGCGCATATCTCGATCGTCTGGACGTGCGCGCGGGCCGATGGTTTTCCAACGGTCCGCCGCGGAGCCCGCTGCTTGGGATGGATTCCGCGGGCGGCTTGACGTTCTCACCCGAAGGAATCCACGCTCGCGAGATCGCCGTGAGCGCCCGGGCGCTGCGCCAGTTTTCACCGGTCCGGGGAGACATCGTGACGGATCGTCTCGCGGAGGCCGGAACCCATGACCTCGCGGTTGCCACCAATCTGTTGCTGTATTTCGATGCGAGGGAGGCCGCGCTGGCCGTGTTCAACCTGACTCGCCTGCTGCGGCCGGGAGGGTACCTGTTCGTGACGGAAGATCTCAGGCCGGTTTTGCCGGCGGGATATCCTCTTGCTCGCGTGTGGATCGATGAACTGAAAGAGGCCGTGCCGGCCGGCGTGCGTCTGCCGGCGTTCTACGTCTACCGGAAGGCCACGGGCGAAACCCGGTCCTCCGGCGCTCCGCGGGCTCTTCCCAGGTAGTTCTGAACCCATTGCCCGGTTCTAGCCCGCATATATCACGGGGTTTCGTCGCGAGACGTGTGAGAAGGCTGTGGATACGAGGCGCGCGCCGCTCAGCGCGCGGAGGCATACTTGAACAGTCTGTCGAGCACGGTGAGCAAGCGCAACGAAGTAGACGCGGCCTTATCGCGCGTCGCAGCAGAAAGCCTGTGAGATATGCGGGCTACGGTCAGGCGCGATCCCATCGCGACGGATCGATGCCCGGCGCGCTCGAGGCCATGCCCTTCGGCTTGTTTGCACCCTCGAACATCCAGCGGCGCTTGCTGCGGTCTCCGCACAACGCGCGGACCTCCGGCGACAGCCGCGCGAGATCGGCTGGATCCCACTCGTCAACCGGCTGCATCGGACCGGCCCACCCCGGCCGATAGGCGATCGCGAGCAGGTCGCGCGCCCGATCGCCAGTGTTCGGAAAATTGCCGTGGAAGACACGATGATTGATCAGCACGGCTCCCCCCGCATTCACGGGCACCATCACTTCCTCGGGATGGCTCGCGTAGCGAAGGTAAGGATTCGCATCGGCGTGTAGCGAGATGTGCGAGTGCGGCACCACGCGAAACGGCGACACTTCGGGAGTGAGATCGTCGAGATAGTAAAGCACGCGAACGAGCGATGGACAGCTTCCCTCGAAACCGAAAATCTTCGATCCCCAGTGCTGCCCGTCGGCGTGAAGACTGATGCCCGGGTGTCCCGGTTCCGACCGGGCGAAGCCATAAGACATCATGACGATCTCGCCGCCGAACAACTCACGCAGGAACGCGATCGTGGGAGGATGCGCGATCAGTTGTGTGATATCGCCGCCGCGGAATTGAATTCCGGGCGAATTCCTCTGGTGCGGACTGTAGTCGACCGCGGTGAGCGGGAGTTCGTTCACTTCGCGCTTGAGCCGCGCCACCTGGGCCGCGTCCAGAAGATCAGGCAGAACCAGATAACCCTCCACTTCGAGCTGGCGGATTCGCTCTCCAAGTGTCAAGGCGCTCCAGTCGCGGTTGTCAATTTTGTTACTTGACATGATTCCATATCAATGTACCCTTCCGCTTCGAATCAGGTAGACTCATGCAATCCGGCCGCCACGGTCACGTCACTGAGCTTTGGGCGAATCACGTGGGCCGGAGAGTCCCGCGCGATGCAACTCGCACTCAAATACATGTTCTGATCGGAAAAGGGAGAGGCAAGGTATGAATGATCGCCGAGCGTGGCCAATGTCCGACTTGCAAACTGGCATCAGTCGCCGGATGGCCGCACGTGCCCTGGCTGGGATGATGGGGGGCCTCTCCGGCTCGGCCGCTCCGGACATGACGAATGCGGAGTTGGAGAAGAAGGCGCGGCGCATCGAGCATCTGCTCGAAACCAGGATCGTGCAGCGGCATGGCCTGATTCCCATGTTTGTGCGGGCGAGCGACTACAAGCTGCCCATCGCCGAGGACTACAAGGGGGCTTACCGGCACCGCCACCTGAAGGGCAAAAGCGAAGAGCAACTCGGCATGGCTCCGATGCACGTCTGGCGCGCGTGGGAGAATACGGCGACGGATGTGGCCTACTATCTGGCCGCGACGGCTTACAAATACCGCTGCACGGGCGATCCCAGGGATCTCGCGATTTCCCGCCGCGGCTTCGCCGCCCTGAAGTACATCTTCGGATTGACGGCCGCCAAGGGCGAGACGGGGCGTCTGTGCAAACCTTACGGAGGAGTCTGGAGCAACCAATCGTCTGGCGACCAGACGCAGTGCGTCCTGTGGGGCCTGGCCGCGTACCGGGCAATCGCACCGCCCGCGGATTTGGCCGAATGGAACAGGATTGTCAAGGAGGCGGCCGGCTACAACATCAAGACCGGCTACATCGACCCGCACGGCTACTTCGGCTGGACGCAGGAGACGTTGCGGGACGCAATTTTCGGCGATGACAAGTGGAGCAAAGCCAGCTGGTCTTACGCCACGGTTTTTCTCCCGCCATTGTATCTCGCCTGGCAGGCCACCGGCGACGAGCGATTTCTGCAAGCTACCCGCCGGTGGTACGAGGCCTGTGACGGGAAGCAGGTGCAAGAGGGAGGGGCGCACCGCGATATCTACCTGCCTTCCTTGATGATGGAAATGGACCCGGGCCGTCATCGCGTCTGGCGGAGCATGATGCTCAACGCTTTTCGAAAGAACTCCGAGATTCTGCCCGACGGAACGCAACCGAACCACGTCGGACGATCCGCCATTGTCGCGATGGGCTCCGCTTCGGCGCAGCGCTGGTTCCCGGATGTCGACATGACCTCGCTGGGCCGCCGGATTCTGGAAAAACTCGACGTAGATACCTTCCGCTTCGTGCGGCCCGGAACCAAGCCACCATGGGCGGGCGCGGGCGAAACAGTGGAGCAGTGGGCCGTGGAGTCAAAGTTCGTTGACGGCGATAGCCTGACGGCATGGCTCGCGGCGTTCTGGGAAGGACGCTGGCGGGGCTACTGGTAGAACGTGCGCCGGCGAGCGGTTATCGGCGCACAGGCACGGGTACGTACGGGAGCCGGTGAATCAGCGCGCGCGAGCGATTGCCTGGTTCCCGGTGAATGTGGTATCGTCCGAGTTCCGTGCTCGCCCAGCCGCCAAATCTCGACGGCCCGGCCGTGGGCGGAAGAAAGAACTGGACTTGACCGTTCCAAGAAGAGATCTGTTGCGCAATGCCGGAGTGCTCGCCGCGGTGGGCGCTATCCGCCCCACGGCCTACGCGGCTCCGCGCGGCGACATCGGGCAATTGCGCGAGGCGCTGCGGGGAGTTCACAACTTCCTGGTGACTCCGTTCCGGAAGAATCATGATCTCGACGCCGATGGTTTGCGGCGCAACGTGGCCTTCCACGCTGCCCGCCCCGTGGAGCAGATGAGCATCGTGGTGGGCGGAGGGCTGGGTGAACTGTTCACCATGGATGCCGGCGAACAGCGCGCGATGGCCGATGCCGCGGTGGCCGGTGCGGCGGGAAAGCTGCCGGTGATCGTGGGCGCCGGCGGGGGCTACAGGCTCGCGCTGCGCATGGTGGAGAACGCCGAAAAAGCAGGGGCCGACGCCGCCCTTGTCTTCTCGCCCCCTTACGGCAGCGAATCCGCCGATGGGGCGTATCGCTATTTTCGCGACGTGTGCGAGTCGGTCCGCATCGGCATCGTGCTCTATCCGCGAGGCTCGGATGACTACTGGCCATCGGTGATCACACGATTGGCGCAGTTGCCGAACGTGATCGGGTTCAAGGATCCCAGCGGCGGAGTGGCCATGGGCAGGGCACTCGGCGATCTCATTCGCAACCGCCTGGTGTGGGTGGCCGAGGGCGAAACGCATGCGCTCGAGGCGCTGCCAGCTGGGGCGCGCGCCTACACCAGCGCGTTGGCCGCGTTTGTCCCGCGCGCCTGCCTGGATTTCTGGAAGCGAGGAGCGGCGGGAGACCAGGAGGGGATGCGGCGCGTGTTCGCCGAACGCCTGGAGCCCATCTCGCGAGTGCGCTCGCTACGCCCGGGATACGGCATCAGCGGTATCAAAGCGGCGCTCGAATCATTGAACCGCGCCGGCGGACCCGTCCGTCCGCCAGGCACGCAAGTGGTGGAGGAAGACCGGCCGAAGCTGGCCGAGATCGCACGAAAGTATGCGGAATCCGACTAGCTCGCATTTCTCACACGGTTCCGTCGCGAGGCGCAGGAGAAGGCCGTGGATACGAGGCGCGCGCCGCTCAGCGCGCGGAGGCATACTTGGACAGTATGTTGAGCACGGTGAGCAAGCGCAACGACGTAGACATGGCCTTATCGTGCGCCGCAGTAGGAAGCGTGTGAGAAATGCGGGCTAGCAGTACCACCCGTCGAAGCTTCTTGAAGATCCCCGCCGTGGCACTCGGTGCGCAAGCAAGTGCCGGTTCGTCAGACTTGGTCCGCTTTGGCCACACGGACCTGCGCGTGTCACGACTCTGTCAGGGAACGGCGTTTCGCCAGCTCAAGCGCGATGGTGATGACCCGGGCGGGCAGGCGGTCTTGCGCCGTTGCCTGGATCTGGGGATCAACTTCTTCGATTCCTCCAATGCCTATGGCTGGGGCGGCGCCGAAACCGCGTTGGGCAAGGCGTTGGCTGGCCTGCGCGACAAGGCGGTGATTTGCACTAAGGTCTCGCCGCACGCCCCGCCGGGGACTTCGGAAAAGCCTATCCTGAGCCGTGAGTTCGTGTTCCGCGAAGTGGAAGGCAGTCTCCGGCGTCTCCAAACGGATTACATCGACCTGTACCTGTATCACAACCCCGACAACGTCACTCCGGCGGAAGTACTGGCGGACACCATGGACAGGCTGGTGCGCGCCGGAAAGATCCGCTACTGGGGCGCATCCAACTTCTCTGGCAAGCAGGTGGCGGAACTGGTGCAGTTAGGCAAGCGGAAGGGCAAGGCGCCGATCGCTGGCCTCGAGGACTACTACAACATCATCGCCGGCACTCGGGGCGATTTCATGGAACGGGAGTTGTTTCCGCAGATCCGTCGCGGCCGGCTGGGTCTGATGGCGTTCAGCCCCATCGGCGAAGGGCGGCTTGCGCCCGAACGCCCGCTGGATCGCACCAAGCCGTGGGCCCCGGTAGCCGACGCCGTGGACGAAGTGGCCAGGCAACTCGGCGCCACCAGGCCGCAGATATGCGTGGCTTGGGTGCTGACGCGTCCGGAAGTGACGTGCGTGCTTGCGGGCGCGGAGCGGCCCGAGCACGTGGACGATAATTTTCGAGGAACGCAGATCAAAATTCCCGCAGACGCGTTGCGGCGGCTGAACGAGGTCAGTGCGCGGCTTCGCAGTGTCGACACGAGCAGGTAGCGGCGAATCAGAGGCAGTCGCTACTCGTGGGAGAGCACGCGCAAGGAGTTCCGGGACGCCGTGTCACCGCCGCTAAAGCCGCGTTGCGCCGGTTCCCGTCGGGCCCAGCGGCCTGCCAGTGGCGGAGAACGGTCGCCGACTCCAAGAGCCCGATCTGGACTACGCAGTCTGTGTTTTTTTTCAATCACTTGGAGATTCTGCCCTCACTTAAACTAGATCTCCATCTGTGTCAAAACGATGGGGTTCCGACACAGTTTTGCCACCGCATCCCTGCGATTTAACCGACCACGCCACACGGCACAGTGGCCGCCGTCAGAGGGTGTCGGCGACTCGCTTGGAAGTCCTCCAAACCTGCTGTAACCTGCTTCCGTGGAGACTGCAGCTGCGACTCCCGCGTCCGTGTTCCGCCCGGTCTGAGCGGTGAAGCCTGGGCGCGACACGTGTTCGTGCCTGCACCCCGGCGACGGTGTGACGCGAGTGCCGGCATTTCTAAGCGGATACCTTCAGCCGGGCGATGCTTTGGCCGAGTTCGGGCCCACGGAATTCCTCATCGCCCGCAATGGCGATACTCGAAAGTCCCTGCTCCTGCACGCGGCGATCGGCTATGCCGCTCAGCCGAAGCTGTGCAAGAACGGGGAGTGGCTGGTCCGCGCGGAAGTGTCCGGGGCGACGGCGTCACCCAAAGTCCTCCTGATCGCCGGTGACGCCCTCAGGCGATACTTCTATCTCCTCGATCGATCCGTCTCCCTATATGACATCCTGGGCTGCCCGCCGGATGCCGGGCCCGATACGCTGAGGATGGCTTGGCGTGTTTGGAACGTCGAACTTGCAGGCAGCGTTCGAGAGGCCGCGCGCGCCGAGCGAGCCTTTAACGTTCTCGCCCGGATCCAAGCAACTGCACGCGCGGACCTTCCGTTCCGCTACCCGTTTGGCGCAGCCGGTACATGCCGCGCAGCACCCCCTCCTCACAGCCGGCGGGGGGCTGCGGATGAGCGTAGTTTTCGTTGGTGACGGTCAGATAGTAGAAAACGTCGCGGCC
>VFZP01000342.1 GCA_016871115.1 Acidobacteriota bacterium | reverse complement strand
CTGGCCGTTCGCGCCGAGACCCCGAAGCCATATAAATGGAAAGCCAACGGCCAAGACATCCTCCGAAAGATCACCAGGGCGCGGGAATCCCTGGCTGCCGCTATTGCAGGCTAATTCCATTACAAGACACTAGCTTCAACCCCAGCTGCAACGAACGCGGGGCATTCTGCGATGCGTCGCCGTGCTGGTTGCGCGGGGACCGTTAATCTGCGCGGCGGCAAGGAGCCGCTTCACCAAAGCGAATGGCGGCAAGTGTAGCTTGCCGGGCCCATGAGACAAGCGTAAGGGATCTCATGCGCAAGCCCTTCATGCGGTGCAGATGCTAGCATAGGCCGCTGGTTATCGTTCGAGTGATCCGCGCTGTCACCACCCTGCTCGCCGTCTCGACGCTCGTGGTTTGCTTCTACTGGAAGCTGACGTTCACGCGCGGCGAGTACGTGTGGTTTGACCATCCTGATATGGTCTACCTCGAACTCCCGCGCCTGTTCTTCGAAGCGCGCGAACTGCACCAGGGCCGCATGCCGCTGTGGAATCCGCACACTTGGATGGGCCAGCCGCTCATTGGCCTTACGCAGCCCGGCCCGGTGAATCCGTTCAACCTGCTCATGATGGCGTGGCCGCTCGACGGCGCGGGCTATCTGCGGACGGGCGTTCTCAATCACTACTTCGTGCTGCTGCACATCTTCACCGCGCTGGGAGCTTACGCGCTGTGCCGCGAACTTCGGCGCAGCCGCGGCGCGGCGCTGCTCGGCGCGTGCGCGTTCTCACTCGGCGGCTTCACGGGCAGTGTGCCGTGGCTCGACGTGCTGTGCGGCGCGATCTGGGCGCCGTGGATTGCGTGGTTCTTTCTGCGTGCTGTGCGCGGCGTGCAGCCGCTGATGAGCGCGGCGCTGGGCGGCGTGTGCCTCGGCCTCGCTTGGCTCAGCGGCCATCATGAACTCCCGCTACTCACCTCGCTCGCGTTGGCCATCGCGTGGGCCGCCACGCGGCGCGCGCACCTGCTCCCCTATGCCGCCGTCACGTTTATCATCGGCGCACTGGTCGCCGCCGTCCAGATGTGGCCCACCATCGAATTCGGCCGCCTCTCGCTGCGCTGGGGACCCGCCGGCGGCCCCGTGGCATGGAACGACCGAGCGCCGTACCTGTCCGCGTCGGTCTATTCGTTCACGCCGCGCGGCATGCTGGGCATTGTATTTCCAGACCAAGGCACCAATGCCGATTCGTCCGCCTTCCTCGGTGTTGTCCTCGCGGCACTCGCGCTCGCCGGTCTCGCTTCGTCCTGGCGGCATCCTGCCGTGCGCTGGCTCGCCGCGCTCACAGGCGCGTCGCTGATCTACTCGATGGGTGACTTCACGTCTGTGCATGGCGTGGTGCAATCGCTCGTGCCCGGGCTCGACAAGGCCCGCGTGCCCGTGCGCGCGCTGCTGCTTTTTCACCTAGGCTGCTCCGTACTCGCCACCTACGGGCTCGACCGCGCGCACCGCACCCCGTGGACGCGCCGCATCGCCGCGCTGCTCTCACTCGCCAGTCTGTGCGTGTTGCTGGGCGCGCTCGGCTGGAAGCTCGGGGCCAGTGACGCGCTGTTGCTCTCCGCCTGGATCTCACTCGCCTGGTGCGCGCTCATCTTCTTCCGCCCGCGACCGCCGCACGTGGCGCTGGCACTGCTATTCATGCTGACGGAGATGAACACGGCGTTGACGCGCGGCTGGTCCAGCCGCTTTGACGAAAAGGGCCAGCCGTACGCGAAGATGCTCACGCAGCATCGCGACATCGTGGAGTTCCTGCGCCGCGAGCCCGGCCCCACGCGTGTCCGCGTGCGCGAAGCCGACATCCCACTCAACTTCGGCGAACTCCACTCGATCGACATGCACGAAGGCTACTCGGCCGGTGTCACCAGCAACCTCCATCGCTTCGGCCGCCATCTGCGCGCCGCGCAGAGCCTGCTGGCCGTCACGCACTACGTCGGCCGTGAAGCGGAGTTCGCCGACTGGCCCGTGGTCTTCACCAGCGCCGCGTCGGGCATTCGCGTCTACCGCAACCCCGCCACGCTGCCCCGGGTACGCGTGGTGCATAGCGTGCAGACCGTGCCCACGACCAGCCACCTCGCGGAGCGCATCGACCAAGCCTCTTCCGATCTGTTCAGGACCGCCTTAATCGTCGGCAACGAAGCTCTGGCCGACCTCACCCCTTGCGCCATATCCGGTTCTGCAAAGCTGCTCGCCTATGCACCCAACCGTGTGCGCATCAAAGCGTATATGCCCTGTCCAGGCCTCGTCATCCTTGCCGACACGCACTTCCCCGGCTGGGAAGCCTCCATCGACGGCAAGCCCGGCGCGCGCATTTGGGAGGCGTACGGCGCATTGCGCGGCGTCGTCGTCGGCAGCGGCCACCATGAGATCGACTTCCGCTACCGCCCGCGCTCGGTGTACTTCGGCGCCGCGCTCACCGCCGCCGGACTCCTCTCCGCACTCGCCTGCTGCCTCGCCGCTACACTGAAAAAGAAGTGACCACAAGACAGTTCTGGGTGCCCCCGATGGACCCGCGCGACGTGCCGCCACCGCCGCGCGAGGTCTACGCCGTCATGGGCGAGGCCAACATCTTCCGCATGCTCGCCGACTTCTACGCCGAGCTCGAAAAATCCTCCATCCGCGCCATGTTCCCCGAAGACATGCAGGCGGCGTCAGAGAAGTCCGCAGCGTTTTTTGTGACGATCCTCGGCGGCCCGCCGCTGTTTCTCGAACGCTACGGCAATCCGATGATGCGCGCGCGCCACGCCAAATTCGTCATCGACCCGGCGTCGCGCGACGTCTGGCTGGCCTGCTTTGAAAGGGTGCTGGAAAACGCCACCCAAAACTATGCGTTCCCGGCCGAACATCTGCCTACGTTCCGTGCCTTTCTCGCGGGCTTCTCCATGTGGATGGTAAACACGGCTCCCCCTGGCGAAGACAACTAAGGTACACTTGGACAAACCTCGGCGCATCGCAAGGGTGCTGCCGCACAATGGATGAGTTTGGGTGAAACTTTTCCTGCTGCCGCTTGTCTGGCTGGCCGTTGTTACCACTGTGGCCTACGCGCCATTTTTGTCTCTGCCCCTCATTTCCGATGCGTACACGCAGATCTTCCTCAGCCGTGTTTATGGCGCCCCGGACGGCTGGCTGGCATTGTGGGACGACGTACTCTACCGCTCGCGCAGCACTTCCCTGGTGGCATCGCATCTCGTCGATGCGCTGGCTGGAGACTGGCATGTCGCGCACAGACTGTTGAACCTGGTCCTTCATATCGCCAATACCTGGCTGATCTTCGCACTCGGGCGCTGGCCGCTGCTGAGCTATCGCGTCACGCTGGCCGCCGCCACCTTCTTTGCCGTCCACGCAGGCCATCAGGAGGCGATTGTCTGGGTGGCTGCGCTGCCGGAGTTATTGATGGTGTTGTTTGCGCTGATTGCCTTGCATGCCTGGATCGAGTGGTCGCGCGTGGGATTTACGGGCCTGTGCGGCGCGGCGCTGGTGGCGGCGGGCTATGTGCTGGCGCTCTACTCCAAGGAATCGGCCGTGGGCTTGGGGCCGGTGTTGGCCTGGCTGGCGTGGCGGGAAACGGGCCGGCCTGCGGGGCGCGCTCGGTGGATCCTGGTAGGCGGACTCGCCGTGATCTCCGCCTTCTACACGCTGGCGATCTTCGAGGCATCGAACTCGCACCTGCACCTGAACGACGGCACCTTCTCGCTCGGTGCCCCGTTCTGGCTGGTGCTGCCGCACTCGCTGCTCCGCATGTTCTGGATCTGGGGCTTGCTGGCGGTGGCCGCCAACGGCGCATGGGGCGCGGCCTCGCGCCGGCGGCCGCTGGCATTCGTCGCCGTATGGATGGTGTCGACGCTGCTGCCGTATTCGTTCCTGCTCTACATGAACCGTGTGCCGAGCCGCCACACCTACTTTGCCGCCGTGGGCCTGGCGCTGCTCATCGGCCTCGCGTGGGACGGCATTGCCACGCATTGGACGCAGCGCCCACGGTGGCTCATGCCGGCATTGGCCGCCGCCGTCATCGTCCACAACTGCGGCTATCTATGGGTGAAGAAGTTGCCACAGTATGAGCGCCGCGCCGCGCCCACGGAGAACTTCCTGCGCTATGCAGACCAGCACCGGGAAGACGAAGCGCTCACCATAGCCTGCCGAGGACCATACGGCGTCGACGTGTACAGACATGCCGCCGCCGTGGTGCTGGGACGCCCCGTATGGGAAGTGCGGGAGGCTAAACAAGCGCCGGGCGGATTCTGCGAAGACCGCCATCCGTAATAGCGGCGGCTAGAAGGGGCAGTCGCTGTCGTCGCCGCTGGACGAGGCCGGTGGCGCCATCCGGTCCAGCTCTTCCGGAAACACCGCGTAGCCCGAAGGCGGCGGAAATTGCTCGCGCAATAACTTCAGACGCCGGCGCAGATGGCGGCTGGGCAACTGGCGCGGCCCCGGCTCCACATCGATGTCGCAGCAGATGCCGTGCAGATAGAGCGTCAGCGTGTCCACGTAAGACTGCATGGCGTACTCGCGAAACTCTTTGCTATCGCGCCTCACCTGGCTGCGGCGGCGTAAAAATGCCTGCTTCAACTGCCAACTGCGCTCGTCCTCCACCTCGCCGTGCACCTGCAGATTCAGCTCTTCGCGAATCAACCCTTGATACGCCGCCATCTGTTCCGGCGGCGCCATCTCGCCGGCCAGCATCGCCAGGTGCCGGTAGAACTGAAAGTGATAATCGGCAATCTCTTGCGACCCGGTGGCCAACACCACCACGGCGCTGGCCCCGTCGAGCCAATGCACGCCGCGCCAGAATGTCTTGTCGCCCGGCTTCTGCATCATCACCGTACCCGCCGGTGGCAGCGCGGCTTGCTCAGCCGTTATGGGCGCACTGCGGCGCGGCGCGGTGGTGCGCTTAGCGGCGTGAGTCTCCGGCTTAGGTTTCTCCTTGCCGTTCGATTGATCGAGGTACGGCACCAGGTAGATGTACACCTTGGCCGGCAGCAAAGTGAGAAGCGCCGGAGGCAGAGCCGCCACCGGGTCCTCCACGTAGTCGCGCAGATCCTCTTCGGTGAACGGATCGATCGCAGCGAAGAGCTGGAATCGGCCGCCAGCAAGTGGAGTGGCCTGAGCTTGGAGTTGCGCGTGGAAATCCTCAAGGGGAGCCCGATGAAAGCGGGCGAGAGACGACATCTGGCGATCAGTTTAGCAAGCCCGAGCTATAGAACGCGCGTGATGTAGGTTCCAGGACTTCAGTTCTGGAACCGGGACTTCTCGTCTCAGGTGGCTAAGTACAAAATATTTTTGACTTTAGAAGTAAGCTGGGTTTCACCGAAGGCGGCAGTCGCGTAAGCTTCGGTTATGGACAAAACACGCGTTTTACGTCTGCTATCGCCGCACCGGCTTGGGGGAGCCTTGCTGGTGGGCCTGCTATCGATCACGCCTGCTTCGGCGGCCATTATCATCCAGAACTTCACTGTCCCATCCACAGCGAACCTGCCGGTGAACACCGGGTTTTTGCTGAGTGGTTTCAACCCAGCCCTCGGCCTGCTCACCGGGATCCGCATCGATCTGTCAGTCGCGCTGGAATCTGACTACGGCTTTGAGAACCTCAGCGGCTTGGCCGACATGGTCACAAGCACAATCACCTCCACCGCCACGCTCCGGTTGCCGAACAACACACCGCTGCACACCGTGGCGGCTAGGATCGAACGCGGGGAGAGCGTGGCCGGCTTCGACGGGAATCGCGACTTCGCCGGTGCGTCCGGCCGTACATACCTGGACGAGACAGCCAGTGAAAACTCGTCGGTAACGCTCAACGATGGAGCTTCTTTCGCCTTCTTCAGCAGCAACGGCAGCTTGAATCTGCCCTTCGACATTGTGGCCAGTTCAACCTTCACCGGCGCAAGCATCATGGGCTATTCGTTGAACACGAGCGGGGGGCACCGTGACGGTCACCTACGAATACACAGAGCTCACCTCCGTGGTGGGCGAGGTTCCGGAGCCGGGCTCGCTGATCATGATCGGCCTCGGCGGCGTGTTCGTCGGGCTCCTGCGCGTCCGCCGCGAGGCGCAGGTTGCCAGCTGGGCGGCAAACGTCCCGCAGCGCGTGTGCTGGATGTGCCGTCCGGCGGCAACATGATGCCGGAAGCAAAATGAACAGCGCCCGGCCTGCCTGTAAACGGGCTCGCCGGGCGTTGGAGAATTGAGAAACCTTTCCGCCTCTGCCGCATCATATAGACTGGAAACAGGAAAGAACAATGGCAGGACAGAACACTCTCATCTTCAACGATGCCGGCTGGGAAGCCGAGGTGCTCGGCTCGGAGACCCCGGTGCTGGTGGATTTTTGGGCGACTTGGTGCGGCCCGTGCCGCATGATGGCGCCAACGCTGGATGCGGTGGCCGACGAGTACGCCGGCAAGGTCAAGGTCGGCAAGCTTGACGTTGACGAAAATGGCGGCACCGCCATGCGGTACAACATTCGCGGCGTGCCCACGCTGCTCGTCTTCAAGGCGGGCCAAGTGGTGGCGCAGAAAGTGGGCGCCGTCAGCAAAGCCGATTTGAAGGAACTGCTCGAAGCGCACCTGTAGCCGCGCGCGCTCAAGAATTAATCCTCCTCGACAACATTTGTGGGCAACAATTGGGGTCACTCCGGCTCAGCCGAGGTGGCCCTTTTTTCTGTCTCCGGAGTCAGGTCGCGTAGTAGCTGCTCGCACGCCGTCTTCAACACCCGCCGCAGTCCGCGGTTCCGATCCGGAAACAGGTGGACGTATGGAATGGTGCGAGCGATGGTGAGCGGTACGCGGCAGTCGTCAAAGCGCACCGGGATGAAGAAGGTGTCGCCGGGCGGCAGGAGCGCCGCGCAATCGAGCGCGTAGCGGAGTTCGGCCTGAAAACGGCTGCGCTTATCCACGCTGCGCGAGGATAGGCCCGCAATGAAGAACCGGCTGAATTCGATTGCCGCATCGATGGCCCTTAGCCAGTGTTCGCCGAGCATCAGGCTCCGGCTGTCGGCGATCATCTGAAAACGTAGTTTTCTGATCATTGCGCCGGAGGCGACGACATCATCGGCGCCGAAGGCGCCAGTCATCGGTCCGGTCATCAGTTTGGGTT
>VFZP01000341.1 GCA_016871115.1 Acidobacteriota bacterium | reverse complement strand
GCTGAATTTCCTTTCCATCCAAGCAAGCCAGCACAATGCGGGCGCGCTCCACCATCCGTGCTTCTTCTTTACGGCTTCTGCTCATCGCCATCAACTCTGCGCGAACTTCCGCCGAACACTTGAGGGGTGCCGCGTGTCTGGGCATCTCCCAAACATTCTATTATACTAATAGTTTAATGCAACTAAGCACTAGCTCCCAGTGCCGATAACTTCCTCAGCAAAGTGGACGTCCGCGCCGTGCGCCTCGCGGCGATGTCGCAACTCGGTCCGCTGGCCGGCGCGGCGTTCTTCGGCGGCGGAGCCTTTGCCGCGAAGGTCCTCGCGCAGAGCGAAACGGCGAAAGCCGCCGCGGAGGCGTTCACGGAACTTGTCGGCGGTAAAGCAGCGGAGCTCCTGGGCTGCGCCATATAGGGCTTCCGCGCAGACGGCCGCAATGGAGACCTTGAGCGTTCGCTCTACGCCGCTGCCTCAACCGCACTGGCTTCCCTCCGCGCCGAAGCGCCCCCAGGGCACGGCGACTGGTTCGACACCTGGCGCGATCACATCGAGCGCACGCTGCCCGAGAAGCTTTTCACGCAATCCGTCTCGCCGGACCTGGAGCATCTCGAATCGGACGAGGCTGAGTTCCGCGCCCACTGGTGGGGTCGCATGGAGCCGCTCCTGGTGCGCTGGCACGCGGCGGAAGGCTCGAACCACGAGCAACTCCGTCTGGCCGACAACGCCCGCATGGAGGAACCACTCGCGGCGTACCTCCGCACCCACCTTCCCAAAGCGATCGAGCGCGCGCATGACCATGTGCTGCGCGACGAGAACTAGCGCCGCAGTTGGATCGCGCAGCAACAGCGGATCTACAGCGCCTTCTTCCGCCGCTTCGAAGAAATGGAGAATCTGCTTCGGCACCGTCCGCTCGCCGCGGACGCCGCCCTCTGGACCATCCCACCGCCCACCCGCCACTACCAGGACCGCCCGCACATCATCGCCGCCATCGACGCCGCACTCACCGCCCCGCAGTCCGCCACCGCGCTCACCGCGCTCCACGGCTTCGGCGGGGTCGGCAAAACGCAACTCGCCAGCGCCTATGCGGCCCAACGCCGCGACCGTTACGCCGCTGCTGGCGTCTGGCTCAATGCCGAAACCGAAGCCTCGCTCATCGCCGGCCTCGCCGTGCTGGCCGAACCGCTGAGGCTTGACGCCCGACACCCGGACCAACTGGAACTCGCCCGCCACGCCCTCGGAGCGCCTCGGCCACCGCTCCCCCCCGCCTTGTCATTCTCGACAACGCGCCCACGGCGGACGCTGTGCGCCCTTGGGTAGACCTGCTGCAGACCGCCCCCACGCCCGGCCATCTGCTGCTGACGTCGCGCAGCGAAGAGTGGGACGGCGTGGCCGCCGCGGTCAGCGTCACGCAGTGGAGCGAGGAGGAGTCTGTCCGCTTCCTGCTGGCGCGCACGAACCAACCGGACCGCGCTTCGGCCGCCGCGTTCGCCCGGGAACTCGATGGCCTCGCCCTCGCGCTGGAACACGCGGCCGCGTACATGCGCCAAGGCAACGGCCTGCCTTCGCCGCCTATCTGCGGGAGTGGCGCGCGCGCCTCGCGGCCATGCCGCCGCGCGGGGCGGACTATCCCCGTTCGGTGGCCGCCACACTGGGCCTCTCGCCAGACCGGGCGCGAGAGGAGTCCCCCGCCGCCTACGAGTTGTTATGCCTGTTTGCGTACCTCGCGCCGGACCGCATTCCCCGCCGCGAGTTGCCGGAGGCCGGCGCGAAGGCGTTGCCGGAGCGCGCTCGCGAGGCGCTCGCGCAGCATGACCGTTGGACCGACGTGATCGAGACGCTGGCCCGCTATTCGCTGGTGCGCCGCGAGCGCGGGGAAGACGGCCTGGTGGCGGCCTACTACGTCCATCGCGTGGTGCAGCAGGTGGTGCGCGGGCGGATGGGGGATGACGCGGAGCGGTGGCAGTGACTGGTGCGGGCGTGCGATGTGCTGGCGAAGGCGCGCCCGTTCGATTGCGATGAGCCGCCGCATTGGACCGCTGCGGAAGCGCTGATGCCGCATACGCGGGTCGTGCGCGCGGAGGCGGGGCAGCGGATCGCAGAGATTGACTCAGTGGGCCTGTTGCTGAATCAGGCCTCGCTGTATCTGAGGCTGCGGGGCCTGTATCAGGAAGCCAAGGAGTACTGTGAACTGGCGCTCGCCTCGGCCCTCCGGCAGTTCGGGCCGGACCATCCGAACGTCGCCATCAGCCGGTCTAACCTTGCGAACATCCTAGGAGACCTGGGGGGAACACGCGGCCGCGCGCGAGCAGATCCAACTGGCGCTCGAATCGGACCTCCGGCAGTTCGGGCCGGGCCATCCGAACGTCGCCACGCACCGGTCCAGCCTCGCGAACATCCTGGGAGACCTGGGGGAACACGCGGCCGCGCGCGAGCAGATCCAACTGGCGCTCGAATCGGACCTCCGGCAGTTCGGGCCGGGCCATCCGAACGTCGCCACGCACCGGTCCAGCCTCGCGAACATCCTGGGAGACCCGGGGGAACACGCGGCCGCGCGCAAGCAGATCTAACTGGCGCTCGACTCGGACCTCGGGCAGTTCGGGCCGGACCATCCAGCGATCGGCATCACTCGCGTTAACTTGGCGGCTATCCTCACCGACGCCCTCGGCGACCACCAAGAGGCCCTTAAGCAGACCGAACTTGCCTTCGTTACCTTCAGCAAGGCGCTACCGGCGCAGCACCCACACATCCGCACCGCGCAGGGTTGGCGTGCCGGAATCCTCAAGCGCCTCGGTTCGTAGGCGCCCGCCGCCAACCTCGCGCGTCAAGACCTCACTTCCCAAGATCGCCTCCGAGCCCGCTACTCTCGTCCGCGCAGGATCGCCGCCATCACGCGAGGATCCTGACGACCGTGGATTACGGCGACTACCCAGAGTGGAGTCTGCTCGGGTGCGTAGGCAATCAGGTAGTTGCGCACACGGATAAAGCGCAATGGACGGCTGGTCAACTCAGGATGCCTCTGACCCTGGCGCGGAAACAACACCAAGGCTCGAACCGCGGCTAGTATGTCTTCCACCACCCGACCGGCTGCCTCAATGTTGTCCGCGCCGATGTAGGCCCAGATCTCATCGAGATCAAACTGGGCCTCCGGGTGAAAGCCGTATCCACTCATGCACCGGATTGCGCACGCCGCGCGGCAGCACTCTTCTCGCGAAAGTGGGCCTCGACCTTATCGCCGGGAATCAACTTTACACTGCCGCTTTCGATCTCGTCGTACCGGCGGTCCAGCATCCGTCGCGTTTCAGCGATTTCATCCACAAATCCAGACACCGCTTCCCGGACCAGTTCGTCCGCGGGGCGCCCGCTCAAGACGGCCAAATCGGCCAGTTCTTTCTCAAGCTCCGGCGTCAGATTCACTTCCATATCCCCAGTCTACTCTCGCGCGCGTACAATGGAAATTCTACACTATGCCCACCCGCCGACAGTTCGCCCTAGCCGCCTCAACGGCCCTTTCCGCACAACGCATCCCCGGCGCGAATGACCGCATCCGCACCGGCATCATCGGTTCCGGCGGCCGCGGCCGCTACCTCACGGCCGAGTTCAAAGAGATCGGCGCGGAGATGGCTGCGGTCTGCGATGTCTACGAAGGCAACCTCGCACTCGGCCTCAAGGCCGCCTCCACCGGCGCCAGGTCCTTCGATAACTACAAGCGCCTGCTCGAAGACAAATCCCTCGACACAGTGATCGTTGCCACGCCGGACCACTGGCATGCGCGCATGACCATCGACGCCGTCGAGGCGGGCAAGGACGTCTACGTCGAAAAGCCCATGGCGCATAAGATCGATGAAGGCTTTGCGATGATCGAAGCCGTGCGCCGCACCAAGCGCATTGTGCAGATCGGCACGCAGCGCCGCAGCTTCGACCTGTTTCTGGAAGCCAAGCAGATCATGGACTCGGGCGTCACCGGCGACGTGCAACTGGTGAATTCCTGGTGGTACAACCACGTGGGCAAGCCGTCGCCACCGAAGATCGATGGCAAAGTGGACTGGAAGCAGTGGCTGGGTACCGCGCCCCCGCGCGACTTTGACCCGATCCGCTTCCGCAACTGGTATTGGTATTTCGACTACTCCGGCGGGCTGCTGGTGGGCCAGGCCGCGCACGTGATGGACGCCATCATCTGGTTCATGAAGTCGAACCACCCGCTGGCCGTCTGCTGCGTGGGCAACAAGCCGCAGGCAAGCGAGTGGGAAGTGCCCGAGACCGCCGTGCTCACGGTAGAGTTTCCCGAGAACTACCTCGCCGTGTTCACGCTCGGCTACAAGGCCATGCGCTATGCCGGCGTGAACGACCAGATGAAGCAGTTCCACGGCAGCAAGGCGCGCTTTGACGTGGCCCGCGAGTCATACGCGCTGTACCCAGAGAACACCAAGGCCGAGCCGATGAAACCGTCGCAGGAAGCGGTGCGCGTGAACAGCTTCGGGCAGGCCGCGCGCCAGCACATCCGCAATTTTCTTGACTGCGTGAAGAGCCGCCGTGAACCCAATGCGCCGGTGGAAGCCGGACAGGCTACCAACATCGTGCTCTGCATGGCGATGGATTCACTCCGCCAGGGCCGGCGCTTGAAGTGGAACAACGCGGCGCGCCGCGTGGAAAGCTAAAACATGAACAACCCGCTGGGCCAACCGCCCAAGATCCATCTCGTGCAGACACAGGACTACCGCGAAGGCTACGCCAACAGCGTGCAAGTGCGCGTGAACCTGTGGGACTTCTTTCTGATGTTCGGCACCGTGCAACAGACCGTGCCGGACGAAATGTCGTTGCTGAATTTTCAGGGCGTGTACCTGAGTCCGCAGCAGGCCAAGGCGCTGTCGAATCTGCTCAATCAGAACATCGCGCAGTATGAAGCAGCGTTCGGTGAAATTCGTCTGGAGCCCGTGCCCGGCGCCAACCTCGCGCCCAACGGACCCTCGGGACCGATCCACTAATCAGCCATGCGTATCCTCCACATCCACGCCCATCCCGATGACGCCGAGATCTTCTGCGGCGGCACGCTCGCGCACCTGGTGGCAAAGGGCCACCACGTCACCATCGTCACTATGACGCCGGGCGACTGCGGTTCCAATCACCACTCGCCCGAAGAGATCGGGCGCATCCGCCGGCAGGAAGCGGCAGACGGCGCGGCTATGATCGGGGCTGACTATTTTTGCGCGGAGTTTCGCGACTTGGCGATTTTTGAGACCGACGAAGCACGCCGCCGGGTGACCGGTATCCTGCGCCGCACGCAGCCGGACCTGGTCATCACCGCATCGCCGATCGATTATCACTGCGACCATGAAGCCACCTCTCGCCTGGTGCGCGACGCCGCGTTTGCCGCGCCCGCGCCCAACTACGATGCGTCCGCCTATGGCGACTATCCGGTGATGAAGGCGATCCCGCACATTTACTTCGCCGACCCGGCCGAGGGCACCGATCGCGACTCGCGCCCCTGCATACCGCACTTTGTGGTGGACATCGAGAGCACGCTTTCGAAGAAGCGTGACATGCTGGCCGCGCACGAATCTCAGCGCCTGTGGCTGAAAGAACACCACGGCATGGACAACTATCTGGAGACGATGGAAGCCTGGTCCGCGCAGGTGGGCAAGTATGCCGGCATGCGTTTCGGCGAAGGCTTCCGGCAGTACAAAATGCACCCGTATCCGGTGACGCCGTTGCTCGAAGAGTTGCTCGGGCCCGCGCTGGTGACGACTCTGGAAGAGAGGGATCGAACGAATGTCGAAAAAATAGTACGATCTCTCCGTCTCGGTAGAGAGCGACGGCGCGTCGCAGGGCACGCCCACAGGCCCGCCGCCGGATGACGCAGCGTGCGCCGTGGCCGACATCGCGGCGTCTTTGAACATGGGCGCGCCGGCGGCCTCGGCGGATGCGGCGATGGAGCGGAAAGTCGCTGCTGCCGCACCTCCCCCCGCAGCGGCTGCGGGCCCCGGTGCCTCGCCGAAGCTGATGAGCTTCGCCGAGATCTACTCCGCCGCTGAGATCGGCACGCCCGCGCACGGTTACAACTGGCAGCTTCGTCAGAAGAATTGACGGCCATCAGCCAACAGATGTCCTCTACCTCTGAGGAGACGGCGAAGCAGGCCACGGTGGTGTCTAGCGCGAGCGACGAGGTCTCAAAGAACGTTGCGATTGCCGCCAGCGGCTCTGAGGAAATGCTCGCGTCGATCCGGGAAATCTCCACGAACACAGCCGAGAGCGCCCGCGTGGCGCGCAACGCCGCCGACATGGCCGACCAGACCAATGGCAACATCGGCAAGCTGGGCGATTCGAACCAGGAGATCGGCAAGGTGATCAAGGTGATCACCTCCATCGCCCAGCAGACTAACCTGCTGGCTTTGAACGCCACGATCGAAGCCGCACGCGCCGGTGAGGCGGGCAAGGGATTCGCCGTGGTGGCCAACGAAGTAAAAAGCTGGCCAAGGAAACCGCCAAGGCCACCGAAGAAATCAGCCAGCGGATTGAGACAATTCAAACCGACAGCGGTGCGGCCGTGAAAGCCATCGGCGAGATCAGTGAGATCATCAACCGCGTGAACGAGATCTCCAACTCCATTGCTTCGGCCGTGGAGGAACAAACGGTTACCACCAACGAAATCGGCCGCACTCTGGCGGATGCTTCGAGCGGCGTGATCAGTATCGCCAAGAACATCTCCGACGTGGCCAACGCAGCGAAGGAAACAACGCGCGGCGCAAGCGACACGCAAACCGCGGCGCGGATGCTCAGCGAGATGGCCGCCGAGTTGCAAACGCTTGTCGGCCGGTTCCGGCTGTAGTTCCACCCTCACCCATGCGGCGCTCTGTGCTGCTCGGCATAGACTACTCGCGGGCCTTACCGGAGGTCCGCGAGGGTCTCTCATTCACGCCCGCGCAATGTGCCGAGTTTTATGCGCATCTGTCTACCCGGTCATGGCCCGGGGAACTCATCATCCTCAGCACCTGTAACCGGAGTGAGTTTCTGCTGGCCGGCGCGGCTAAGGCGCCATCCAACAATTAGTTCACAATCTGTTTCGGATGCAAGGTGTAGTTCCATCTGCCGAGAGTGTCGTGGAGTACGAGGTTGAGCCGTCGCATTTGGGCATCCGTGACT
>VFZP01000340.1 GCA_016871115.1 Acidobacteriota bacterium | reverse complement strand
AGTTCCGCCGTTATTTGAATGCAATTGAACTACAGCACACTAAATGTTCTGGTACGAGCGTTCCAACGCGGCGCAACGGCGGAGGAAATCGCTCTCGATTTCCCCAGCCTGCAACTGGCCGGCGTGTATCAGGCGATTGGGTACTACTTCCAGCATGCCGCCGAATTGGAACCCTACGTCGAGTCGCGCGAGCAGGATGCTGCTCAACTGCTCTCTGCTCATGAAGACTCCTGGGCACCCAAGGGACTGCGCGAGAGACTGCTGGCGCGCCGCGTGGGTCTATGATGGAGCTATGACGGTGCTACTGGAGCAAGCCTTGCGCCGCGTGGAGACCCTCCCGCAAGAGGAACAGGACGCGATCGCCACGCAGATCCTGGAGTCGCTTGACGACGAAGTTGCTTGAGAGAAACGGTTCGGGCATTTTCCCGATAGCTTGCGCCAGATGGGGCGTGAGGCATTGGAAGAACACCGGCGTGGCGAAACCCGGCCACTGGACGAGCTTATTTCTTGAGGTCGTTCACCTCCCGGCGGTTCCGCGAGATGTACGCCAAGTTGCCCGAGGACGCGCGCTCGCGCGCCAAACGCGCCTATCGGTTATTTCGGTTGAATCCAGGCCACCCTGGACTGCACTTCAAGAAAGTTGACGAGGCCAGCGGCATCTACTCGGCCTGCGTCGGGATCGGCTACCGCGCGCTCGGGCAGTTCAATGGAGACGATATCATCTGGATCTCGATTGGCCCACACAGCGAGTACGACAAGCTGCTGTAGAAGAGCGCACCCGTCCTACGACTTCACGTTCACGTAAAAGAACGGCGGAATCGTCAGCGCCACCACGTCATCATGCCCGCTGTTCTTACGCGCCGTCGCCAGCGCGTCGCTCAAACTCGCGGCCCAGCTCACACCCAACCGCCGCGCCGAGCGGTCATCCTTCGGGCCCACCATGATCACCTGCGACAAATACCGCAGCGGATACGTCGCCCAATACCAGACCGTGAACGGGTGGAAGCCGTGGTGCGCATAGCGGTTGCGGTAGCAGTCGCGCAAGTGCGGGTCATACGCGTACTTGTCCTGGAAACGTTTGCGCATCTCAAACGGGTCCGTCGTCGCCGGCAGCACTTCGTCATAGAAGAGCCGGTACGCCACGTGATACTCAGGGTGGAACACTTCATCCACCGGATTCAGAATGATCACCGAGCCGCCCTGCTTCACCAGCGGCTTGCTGTAGAACCAGTTGAAAACGTAGCCGAGCACGTCGCTCACCACCAGCACCGGGTTCACGCGAGCATCGATCGCATACGGCGAAAGATCAGGCAACCCGAACACAAGCGTGTCGTACTGCCGCGGCACGTCCACCACCTGCTGCTCGCGCAGCTTGGCGAGCGTGATCGGATGCACGGCGTCAATCGAGCCCGCCGCGATCGACATCGGCTCATACGCGCCCGGCACGCTGCGCAGAATGCCTTTGCGCGCCACCTCGGGCAGCAGCTTCATCGACAGCGGCGTGAGCGCCTTCAGGCCCTTCTCCGCAAAGTTACACTGCGCGTCGGGCTTGCCGAGATACGCCGAGTGCGACGGATACGTGGCGCCGTTCATGGCAAATTCCAGCACCATGATCTTGGCGTGCTTCATCACCACGCGGCTAATACGCTCCACTGAGTCGTGCATCTTCGACCCGTCCGGCTGCATCACGTGCGGCGTGTGCTCGGTGCAATGCGGGTTGTGGTGATAGGCGATGGTCTTGTAGCCGGCCAGTCCCACGGCCACGCTCTTGTGCCCGCCGTTGAGCGGAATCTGGATCGAATCCACGTAGATGACGAGATCGCTCTCGGGCACCTTGCGCGAGATCTCCACCACCTCGCCATGATCGGTCTCACCCAGGTTCGCCATCTCCTCCGGCGCTTCGGCGTCGAAGTTCGTGAGCTGCGTGGGGTAGAACTCGCTCATCACCTGGTCGCCCACCATGTAGCGCAACTCGTGCTCCTTCATCTTGCGATGCAGAGCCACGGCGCACATCAAGTGGATGTTCTTCTTTTCAACGCCATAGGAGTACAGCAGCGGCAGCAGCGTCTCGAGCACAATCTGCCGGAAGTCCGGCTGCGCCGTGGGCGGAAACGGCTGGCAGTTGTCGTCAAAGGCAATCAGGATTTTTGAGTTGCCGTTGACGAGCGCGCGCAGCGGCTCCATGCCTTTCGGGTTTTCAAACGCCTGCCGCACCAGGTCCGGATACTGCTCTTTCTTGTAGCCTGGAATCGGCGGCGGCGTGTAGAGGATCTGCGAATTCGCGGGCAGATCGACGCTGAGAATGTTGTTGCCGGAGTAGGTAAGATACTTCACAACGGATCGACCCATCGTAGCGCAACCGCCCCGGCGAGTATGCTGGAATCTACCATCCATGCGCCGCCGAAACCTGCTTGCCGCTTTACCCGCCGCTACCCTGGCCCGTGCCGCCGGAGACTGGCCGCAATTTCGCGGACCCGGCGGGCAGGGCCATGCCGAGGCCAAGGGCCTGCCCACTGAGTGGAGCGACACGAAGAACGTCAAGTGGAAGGTGGCGGTGCCGGGCAAAGGCTGGTCGTCGCCCGTCATCGGCGGCGGCCAGATCTGGCTCACCACCGCCACCGACACCGCCTCTGGCGGCGGCCGCACGCTGCGGCTGCTTTCCTATGACGAGGCCACGGGCCGGTCCGGCCGCAACGTCGCCCTGTTTGAACTCGAAAGCCTGCCGGGCCAGCACAAGAAGAACAGCTACGCCTCGCCCACGCCCATCCTAGAGAACGGCGTTGTCTACACTTTTTTCGGGCATCTCGGTGCGGCGGCCGTGCGCGCGTCGACGGGCGAAGTGTTGTGGAAGGCCGACCTGCCACCGTATCAGCACGTGCACGGCAACGGCGGCTCACCGGTGGTGTGGCGCGACCTGGTGATTCTGATGTGCGACGGCACCGACGTGCAGTACGTGATTGCGCTCGATAAAGCCACCGGCGAAGTGCGTTGGAAGCAGGAGCGCCCGCGCGGGAACATGTCGTTTTCGACACCCCTTATCATCGACTTGCCCGATGGCGGCGGCACGCAGTTGATCGCCCCTAGCGCCCACCGCACGATTGCCTATGAGCCCGCCACCGGCAAGCCGCTGTGGTGGGTCGAGTATGGCGACGGTTTTTCGAACGTGCCGCGGCCAGTCTACGCGCACGGCTTCGTGTACCTGTGCACGGGCTTCTACAAGCCGGAACTGCTAGCCGTGCGTCCGCCGAAAGACGCCGCGGGCAACGTCACGGCCACCCACATCGCCTGGCGCGCGCAGCGCGGCGTGCCGCTGACGCCTTCACCCGTGGTGGTGGGCAACGAAATCTACTACGTGTCCGACAACGGAATTCTGTCGTGCCTCGATGCACGCGACTGCAAGCAGCATTATCAGGAGCGGCTGGGTGGAAACTTCTCCGCCTCGCCCCTGGCGGCCGCCGGGCGCATCTACTGGCCGAGCGAAGCGGGCGTGACCACGGTGATTGCGCAGGGCGCCTCGCTCCAGAAGGTGGCCGAGAACACCGTGGACGCGCCGATTTTTGCCTCGCTCGCGGTTTCCGGCAACGCGCTCATCCTTCGCAGCGCTACACATCTGTATCGAATTTCCTCTTCCAGCCGATAAAACAAGCAAGGCTCGCCATGGCAGGTGCGGACTCATATAAGATGGTGGTTTCCGCCCCCAACGTTTCAGGAGCAAGAATGCCGAGCGAGACGCTCACTATTACCGACAATCGAACCGGCAAGACCTACGAGTTGCCGATTACGCACGAGACCATCAAGGCCACCGATCTGCGCCAGATGAAGACCGACCCTTCGGACTTCGGCCTGATGCCTTATGACCCGTCCTACATGAACACGGCCGCCTGCAAGAGCCGCATTACGTTCATCGACGGCGACAAGGGGATTCTCGAATACCGCGGCTACCCCATCGATCAGTTGGCCGAAAAAGCCTCGTTCCTGGAGACGGCCTACCTGATCTGGTATGGCGAGTTGCCGAATGCGGCGCAACTGGCTGTCTGGACGGCCCAGTATGCCGCGCAGCCGCCCGTGCCGGAGATGGTGAAGCGCGTCATTGCCGCCTTTGATCGCAAGGCGCACCCGATGGCGATGCTGATTTCGGCCTTGGGCGCGCTGTCTTCGGTCTACCCGGACGCCAAAAAGGTGGGTGACCCCGCCAATCGCCTGTCGCATGCCATGCGTCTGCTGGCGCAGGTGCCGGCCATCAGCGCCTACATTTACCGCCATGGTCAGGGCCTGCCGATGATCGATCCGGACCCGAAGCTCTCCTACGCGGGCAACTTCCACCGCATGCTGTTTGCCAAGGACAACGGCCCCTACACGCCGGATCTGGTTTTGGAAGAAGCGCTGGATATTCTGTTGATCCTGCATGCGGACCATGAGCAGAATTGCTCCACTTCCACGATGCGGCTGGTGGGCAGTTCGCAAGCCGATCCGTACGCATCCATGGCCGCGGCCGCGGCGGCGCTCTATGGCCCGCTGCATGGCGGCGCCAATGAAGCCGTGCTGAGGATGCTGGAAGAGATCGGCTCAGTAGACAACATCCCGGGCTTCATCACCAAGGTGAAGGCGGGTGAGGGCCGGCTGATGGGCTTCGGCCACCGCGTGTACAAGAACTACGACCCGCGCGCGAAGATCATCAAGCGCACGGCAGACCAGGTGTTTGCCGTTACGGGCAAGAACCAGAAAATCGACATGGCGGTGCTGCTCGAAAAGATCGCGCTCGAAGATGAGTACTTCATCAAGCGCAAGCTGTATCCAAACGTAGATTTCTATTCGGGCATCATCTACCAGGCGATGGGTTTCCCCACGGAGATGTTCACGGTGCTGTTTGCCGTGGGCCGCGCCATCGGGTGGCTGGCGCAGTGGGAAGAGATGCTGTGCGATGGCGACCAGAAGATCGGGCGTCCGCGCCAGATTTTCCTCGGGCCCGCCAAGCGCGACTACGTGGCGATCGAACAGCGCGGGTAAGTTGTTGCTCGCGCGGCGTTCCTTTCTCGGGATGGCAGCGGTTGCCCTTCTGCCCGCGGCAGACTGGAAGGCCCGCCCGTTCCCCAATTGGAACGACGGCAGCGTGATGCGTATGCTCGTTGACTCGCCGTGGGCGCGCGTGCGCAAAGTGAAATTCTCCTGGTACGGCTGGCGCGAAGATGCACGCCAGATCACCGTGCGCGACATCCCCGGCACCAACCCAGCTGTGACGGCCTCGTCCACCGCGCCCGGCGGGAGCCCCGTTGGCGGCATCGGCAGCGGCAAAGCGCGCAACAAACTGCCCGTAGGCGTAGATCTCATTTTCCGCTGGTCATCGGCGCTCCCCGTGCGGCAGGCTAAGGCGCTGTTCCGCGCGCGGCAGCAGGGCGCCGCGGCCAAGGCAACAGAGATGGTGGAAGCTCGCCCCGCACCGGGCTATGTGCTGGAGATCTTCGGACTGCCCATCGAAGCGGGCCACGCCGGGGCCGAGGCGTTGTCGTCGCGGCTGCAGAAGTCAGCCGTGTTGCGCACCAAGGCGGGCGTGGTGCGGCGGGCCGAGCGCGCCCAAGCCACACTCTCCGGCGAAGCGTTGTCTGTGTCGGTCTTCTTCCCGCGCGGCGACGCGCCACTGAGCGCTGCCGACGGCGAGATTGAATGCTCAGGCGAAGCGGAACTGTTCGCGTTTCGCGAGCGCTTCAAGCTGCGCGACATGACGTACCTCGGCTCGCTGGAACTCTGACCCCAAAAGCAGGAAGCCGGCCCGGGAGGAGAGTGGGCCGGCTTCATGAGTCTGGAGTGATTGAGTTCTGTATGCCTTCGATACTGTCCCTTTCCAATGAGTAGTGCGCAAACAAGTACGATATGGAGTCATAGACCATGCGACTATTTTTGATCCTCTCTTCCATGGCGGCCACGGCAGCCTACGTACAACCCGCCGAACAGGTGGATGTCTTTCGTGCAGGCGAGGGCGGCTACCACTCGTATCGCATCCCGACGATCGTGACCGCGGCCGACGGCTCACTGATCGTCTTCGCCGAGGCGCGCAAGGACAATCGCGGCGACCCGGGGTATGGCGACATCGACCTGGCGCTCCGCCGCAGCACCGATCGCGGCAAGACGTGGTCACCCATGCAGGTGCTGGATGACCCCGGCGTGAAATGGGCGGCGTCCAACCCCACGCCCGTGCTGGACCGCAATACCAAGCGCCTGTGGGTGCTGTTTAACCGCTGGGAGCCTGGCCACGGCACGGTGTCCTCAATGCCGGGCGTCATGAACAACCAAGTGTGGGCGCGGTGGAGCGACGACCATGGCCGCACCTGGAGCGCGCCAAAGGACCTGACGCGGCAGGCGCGCGAGGTGGACAATTGGGGCGCGGTGTTTCTCGGGCCGGGCGGCGCGATCCAAACCCGCACCGGGCGGCTGATCGTGCCGGCGGCAATGAAGTTCGGCAAGTCGTATGCAGTGACGACTTCGGTCAGCGGCGCAGACCTGCCGATCAGCGTGCTGCGCGCCTATACGCTCTACAGCGACGATCGTGGCGAGACGTGGAAGCGCGGCGAACCGGTGGGGGCGTTCACCAACGAGAACGAACTCGTCGAACTCGCCGACGGCGCGGTGATGATGGATGCGCGGCAAGGCAACGGCGATCACCGCTGGCAGATGATCAGCCAGGACGGCGGGGCGACGTTCTCGCAGCCCGCCATGGGCCAACGCGCCGGTGCGATCGCCGCAGGCATCGAGCGCTTTGCGCCAGACATGCTGCTGTGGACCGGGCCCGCTGGCCCGGGCCGCCGCCGGCTGGTGGCGCGCGTCAGCTTCGATGAAGGGCAGACGTGGGAACATGCGCCCGAGCGCGTGATCTACGGCGGACCCTCGGCGTACTCAGACCTCACCATGCTCGACGACGGGCGCGCGGGCGTGATCTGGGAACGCGGCGTGAGCGACGGCTGTCAGTTTGTAACATTCACGACGCTGAGCCGCCCGTTTCTGCTGGGTGGTGGCCCGGCGGCGCGGTGAGTTTGCCGGCGAAGGGAATAGGCCGAGTTGCTTCGCGCCGGCCGCCAGCGGCAGCAGGAAGAGCAGCAAGGTTCGCATAGTGTGAACGGCTCTGGTGCAAATTCCGAGTCGAGCCCAATTC
>VFZP01000339.1 GCA_016871115.1 Acidobacteriota bacterium | reverse complement strand
CTTCCAGACCATTGTCAATCTGATCGCGGCGGCTACCACCAAGACGGGTCTCAAAGTTCATGCCGAGTTGAATACCGAAACCTATCCATCCGGCATCAAAGTTTCCGATGCAGAACTGGCCCAGGTGAAGATCCGCCGCGACAAGTTTCATGGCGATTGGAACTACGAAATCCAGCCCCGCAATCCATCGCACTGAATATCTTATTTCTAGACAGATCCTTAGCGCTGCGCGGATGGCCCTGTCTCTGCCCTTGACTCCCCTAAACTCGTAATTTGCCTTGAGGTCGAGGGACGAGATGGCGGGATTGACGAGAACGGAGACAGCCACGTTCTTGAACATACCTCAATCCAACTGCACGTTGGTGGAATGGTGGTCGTCACGCCTCCAAGGGCTCCCGGCCATGCACCAAAAGGGAACCCTTTCTCCCACTCACGGGATCGCGCGAAAATGTCTCCGGCCGCAGCAGCTCAAGCCTGGCGCGCGCCGATAGAAGCGCCAAGCCAGACCGCTGCATCTCGTCGATGGTCACGACTGCGGCACGCTCAACGACAGTCCGGTATTTCAACCTCGCGAAGCTGCCCGCGGTAGACCCGTTCACGGCAATCCACTACAAGACTCACGTGCGGGCGCAGGTCCGGCCATTGCTGCTTTCCCAGGCCGATAATCGCAATTCGGCGGCCGGATAGATTCTGCTGGTAGCGCAAATTCTTGTCGGTGGTGAGTACGGCTTCGGCAGCTTCCAGCAAATCGCCATTGCGGAGTGTGTCCCAGCGCTCTTGCGCCGTGGTCCGGATTTCATGCCCTTCGAGGAAACGGCGAATCGGCACAGGAGTGCCGCGATCAAAGAGGATCTTCATCGCCCCGTTTCTTCGCGATGGACCAGGGCTGGAGGCGCATCGAGACTGCGAGCGGCGAACTCGATGACGGCCTTTACCTGTTCCCGATTCAATCCGTCGGTATCGTGAAGATGACCGAAAACTCGCGGTCAATCAGCATTAAGGCGCCGGTGCGATGACGGTAGACCGAATCGGAGCAGCCACCGTGGCGAAGCCGGTGCGCGGGCGGCGTTGCTGGCGCCAGAAACTTCTCTGAGCACCAAGCGTTAAGCGGATCAGACTTCGCGGACGCGGTTCCAGGTCATCACGTCGCCCTCGACGCAGGCTTCGAGCGCCATGACGGCGGTGAGGGTGCTTTCGGCGGCGTGGAAGGCGGCGTTTTCGAGCTTGCCCGTCAGTGCGCCGTCGATGAATTCGTTCACGGCGTCCATGGTGATGTCGTATTTGGTTTGCGCGGTTTCGGGCTGCTGGCCATTGCGGTAGATGGTGTAGCCGCGGCGCGAGACGTTCACTGAGCCCTTCTCGCAGATGAAGGTCTCCGATACATCGCTCCAGGCCGGGCCGTTGCCGAACTGGTTGGCGCAGTAGCTGAAAACAAGGCCGCCTTCGTATTGGAACGTGCAGGAGAGGTTGTCGAAGATGTCGCCGTACTGGCGGATCTGGCGTGAGCCGTAGCCGGAAACGCGGATCGGGTGGCGGCCGGTGAACCAATTGACGACGTCGATGTTGTGGCAGTCCTGCTCAATGAGAATGTCGCCCGAGAGGTTGCGATAGAAGAACCAGTTGCGTACCTTCTCTTCGCTTTCGGCGTGGCCGGACTTGATGGCCGGGCCGCCGCCCATCCAGGCGGCGCGCACCTGTTTGATGAGGCCGAGTTGGCCGGACTTCACCACTTCATACGCCTTACGGTAGTCTTTGCCGTAGCGCTGCTGGAGGTCGACGGAGATGCGCTTGGCGGGGTCGGCCTTGCGTGCGGCACGGAGCACGCGATGGCAGCCGGCGGCGTCCACGCCCGCGGGCTTTTCCATGAAGATGTGCTTCTTCGCTTCGACGGCCGCTTCGAAATGTTCGGGGTGCAGGTAGGCGGGTGAGGCGATGTAGACCGCGTCAATTTCGGGCGCGGCAAGCAGTTCCTGATGATTCTTGAACGCACGCGCGCCGCTGAACTTCTGGCTGGCCGCGCTGCGCTTGTCTTCATAGATGTCGGCAAACGCGGTGACTTTAAGGAACTCATGCTTGGCGAAAATGTTGCCCGCCACGTAGGTGCCGCGGTTGCCCACGCCGACGATGCCGAGCGTGAGCGCTGAGTTGGCCTGATAGCTGAAGGCCGTCTGCGGCTTGACGATGAGCAGCGAGGCGGCGGCTCCGCCTTTGGCGACGAATCCACGGCGGCCGGTGGTTGAATCAGACATGGAAGCTCCTTGTAAACACGCTATTATATCGATGACCGAGGGGCGGGCAGCGCGCGCGCTAGACTCGGGAGGGATGGTGCGTCCTGAAGACGCGTTGTTCTAGCGGGTGAAAGTCCCGACCGGGTAAGCAGCGCAGCGCCCGGAAGCAGACTCCAGCGGGGAGGAGAAATCCGACCAAGCTGAGCGGAGTGTCGAAAGCCCTTGAAAGAGAAGGGAGCAAACCGGCGGGCCGCAACAATCAGTGAACGCAATAGCCTGGTCAAATTCTCAGCCGAAAGGTGTTTGGGAGGGCCGAGCCGCTCATTTCACGGCGAAGGCAACAGACAGCACCCTGGAAACGCGAAGCGGGTGCTGGACCTTCCCGGGGTCGCAGGCGGTGGCACGTCGGGAAAGAGCAACGCGGAGCAGGAGAGACCCTCCCTGGCCGCCGAGTCAGGCAAAGACCGTGGGTATAAAGCCGGAAGGCGGAAGTCACACGGAGCCAGGAGGGAGTCCGAGGGGCCGGTAGCACCTGAGAAGCCGTGCAAGACAACACGGTGGAGGGAAGGGGCCCTGCTTTGAACGAGCTGGCCATGGAGGTAAGTGCGAGGGCATGTCAGCAATGACCAACACCCCCCAAGAAAAAGTACGACAACTCCAGAACCGGCTATGGGTGTGTGCCAAGCAGAGCAGGACGCGGCGGTTCCATGCGCTGTACGGCCGGATCTACAGAAGTGACGTTCTGTGGGAAGCATGGAGACGAGTGCGCGGCAACGGCGGCGCGGCAGGGGTGGACCAGGAGACGATTCAAGCGATCGAAGCACGAGGCGCGGAAGAGTTTGTCCGGGAAATCCAGGCCGTGTTGCGGGCAGGCAAGTATCGCCCTTCCCCGGTGAAGCGGCGGTGGATACCGAAAGCAGATGGGAAGCAGCGGCCATTGGGGATACCGACGGTAAGGGATCGAGTGGTGCAGCTGGCGGCGAAGCTGGTGATCGAGCCGATCTTCGAGGCGGACTTCCAGGGTTTCAGTTATGGATTTCGTCCGAAGAGGAGTGCGACCCAGGCTCTGGAAGCGATCCGGAAGGCAAGCAACCGGGGGTTGAACTTCGTCGTGGATGCGGACATTCGAGGCTATTTTGACAACATCCAAAAAGACACCTTGCTAGAGTTGGTGAAGGAGCGGATCTCGGATCGGAGGGTGCTGAAACTGATCCGGCAATGGTTGGAGTGCGGGGTGATGGAAGACGGGACGGTGAGGGAAACGCTGGCGGGAACACCGCAAGGCGGAGTGATCTCACCGTTGCTGGCGAACCTCTACCTGAACAAGCTGGACCGGATCTGGGCGGCGCGCTGTAGCCAGCTCGGAGAACTGGTCCGCTACGCCGATGATTTCGTCGCGCTCTGCGCGACGGAATCACAAGCGAAAGAGGCACTGCGGCGGATTGGGCTGGTGATGGACCGGTTCGGACTGACGCTGCATCCGGCGAAGACGCGGCTGGTGGACTTAAGGCGAGGGAGAGAGAGCTTTGTGTTTTTGGTCTGCACGCTTCGCAAGAAGCGGAGCATTCAACGGGCGCCGGACAAGTATTTCTTGCAACGGTGGCCGAGCCCGAAGGCGACGAAGAAGCTTCGGGACCGCGTGCGAGAGTTGACCAGCAAGAAACGAAGCGGGAAAGATGTGAAGCAGATCATCGCTGAACTGACGCCCGTGCTTCGCGGCTGGGGGAACTATTTCCGGACGGGGAATGCCGACCGGGAGTTCAACAAGATGGACGGCTTTGTGGTCAGAAGTCTGCGGCGCTGGCAATACCGGCGTGGCGGGCAACGGCCGACGAAGCGGGAGCCATTCACCGGCGAACTGCTACACGGGATGGGTCTGCACAAGTTGATGGGCACGGTGAAGTACCCGGCGCAAGCCACACCAAGAAGATCATCGGTAAGCCGTGTGCCGGAAAACGGCACGCACGGTTTGAAAGGGGAGCTTAGAAACGGGCTGGCGTAAGCCGGTACCGCGCTAACATCTACCAATGCGCATTTCCCTCCTGGCCGTCCTGCTGTGTTCGCTCGCCGCGGCCGCGCCCGAGCGGGTCCTCATCATCGACGGGCAGAACAACCACGAGTGGCAGGTCACGACGCCCCTGCTGAAGAAGGCCCTTGAGAACACAAAGCTTTTCCGTGTCGACGTCGCCACTTCACCCGCCAAAGGGGCCGACATGACCGCGTTCCACCCGGATCTCAAGCAGTACGCCGTGATTGTGTCCAACTACTCGGACTACGGCGGCGGCGGTGTGTGGTCAACCGCGCTGCAGAAGGACTGTGAAGCATACGTCAACAACGGCGGCGGCTTCGTCACCGTGCACGCGGCCGACAATGCGTTTCCTCAGTGCAAAGAGTTCAACCTCATGATCGGCGTGGGCGGCTGGCAGGGCCGCACCGAGAAAGATGGCCCCATGCTGCGCTGGCGCGACGGCAAGATCGTCCGCGACATGACGCCGGGCAAGGGCGGGCACCACGGACGGCGCCACGAAGACGCCGCCACCACGCACGTGAAGAACCACCCCATCAAGAAGGGTCTGCCCGATGCGTGGCTGCACACCGAGGACGAACTCTACGACGCCCTGCGCAGCCCGGCGGAAAATGTGACGGTGTTGGCAACTGCGTTCGCCGACAAAGCCACGGGCGGTACGGGCGAGCATGAGCCGGCGCTGATGACGATCGCCTACGGCAAGGGGCGCGTGTTCCACACGATTCTCTGCCATCACGCGCTGGCGATGCAGTGCGTGGGCTTCATTACCACCTTCCAACGGGGCACCGAATGGGCCGCCACAGGCAAGGTAACGCAAAAGGCCCCGGCCGACTTCCCTTCCCCCACCCAAGTGAGCCTCCGCAAGTAGTAGACGGCCAATCATGCAGACACCTTGGGGAAACCTTCGCGTTGCCGACGCGCATGTCCACTTCTTTTCGCATCGCTTCTTCACCATGCTGGGCGCGCCCGCGCAGCTCGCCGTCACTGATATCGGCGAACGCCTGGGCTGGCGTATGCCGCCGGAGGATCCGCGCGCGTTCGCCGGCGAGTGGGCCGCCGAACTCGAACGCCACGGCGTGGCCCGCGCAGTGCTGATCGCCAGCCTGCCGGGGGACGAAGCGTCGGTACTTTCCGCGGCGGCCGCGCACCCGGAGCGGTTCTTCTCCATGGCCATCGTCAACCCGGCCGCGCCCAACGCCGCGCTCGCCGGCGGCCTTGGCGGTTACTGCTTCTTTCCAGCCATGCACGGTTACTCGCTGCACGACCCCCGCGCCACGGCGATGATTGCCCAGGCTGCCGAACGCGGCGCGGCGGTGTTTGTGCACTGCGGACTGCTCTCGGTGGGCGTGCGCGCCAAGCTCGGGCTGCCGTCGCCGTTCGACATGCGTTTTTCCAATCCGCTCGACCTCCACGCGATCGCCCTGCTCCACCCGCGCACGCCGTTCATCGTGCCGCACTTCGGCGCGGGCTTCCTGCGCGAAGCGCTCATGCTGGCGGACCTGTGCCCGAATGTCTACCTCGACACGTCAAGCTCAAACAGTTGGATGCGGTACCAGGAAACCGGCTGCGACCTGGTATCCGTCTTCCGCCGCACGCTGGCCGTCACCGGACCGTCGCGGCTCCTGTTCGGCACGGACTCCTCGTTCTTCCCGCGCGGCTGGCACCGCGCCGTGGTCGACGCGCAACTGATAGCGCTCGACGCGGCGGGTGTGGACGAGCCGGCCGCGCGTCTCATTCTCGGTGAAAACCTCGAACGGATCTTCTCTTCATGCAACTCTCAGAGCTAGCCGCGCGCTACCGGCAGGATCTCTACGAATCGGTGCTGCCGTTTTGGATGAAGCACTCGATTGACCGTGAACACGGCGGATTCTTCACTTGCCTCGAACGGGACGGCGCGCTGTATGACGACCGCAAATACATGTGGCTGAACGGCCGCCAGGTGTGGACGCTCAGCAAGCTCTACAACACGGTGGAAAAGCGCCAGGACTGGATCGAGGCCGCGCGCGGCGGCGCCGGGTTCCTGCGCCGTCATTCACGCGACGCGGAGGGCCGCTGCTACTTCTCACTTGCGCGCGACGGGCGTCCCGCGGCGTATCAGCGCAAGCCATACGCGGCGGTTTTCATCATGCTGGGCTGGCACGAGTATGCGCTGGCAACCGGCGAAGAGTGGGCGCGCACAGAGTCGCTGGGGCTGCTGCAGAAGATTCGGGAATGGATCGCGCAGCCGGCGCTCATAGGCCGGCCCGCGCTGGCCGGAGCACCCGCGTTTTTACAGCTCGCCGACATCATGGTGCAGATCTCGATGGTGCTCGAAGTAGCCGCCGTGGACCCGGCGCCCGAATGGCGCTCGCTGCTCCGTGAACTTTACCCGGCGGCCATGCGGCATCGCGACACGCGGCACAATGTATTGCTGGAAAACGTAGGCCCCGACGGCACGCGGCACAGCCATCTGCCCGAGGGGCGCTTGGTGAGCCCGGGTCACGTGGTGGAGGTGTGCTGGTTCCTGCTGCATCTGCTCGACGCGGTGCCGGATGCCGGGCGTATTGAGGATGTGCTGGCGATCCTGGAGGGCGCGTTTGAGTTTGGGTGGGACCGCGAGGGCGGCGGCGGGCTGCTCTACTTTGTAGACATCGAGGGCAGGCCGACGCTGCAACTCGAAGCATCGATGAAGCTCTGGTGGCCGCACACCGAGGCGTTGTACGCGCTGCTGCTCGCCTATGAAAAGACGCGCGATGCGAAGTGGCTGCGGTGGCTGGAAGTCACCGACGAGTATACGTATCGCACGTTCCCCGATCCGCAGTATGGCGAGTGGTTCGGATATTGCGACCGCGCGGGCAAGCCGACACATACGCTGAAAGGCAACAGCTACAAGGGATGTTTTCACGTGCCC
>VFZP01000338.1 GCA_016871115.1 Acidobacteriota bacterium | reverse complement strand
TCGGCAAGCGTGGCCAATTCGCCGTGCTGGTTGAAGGCGAGGTTGGGTCCCAACCCGCGCGCCGCCTTGAGCACACCCGCATAGTCGCCGCTGTTGGCCGCTCATACACGCAAACGGACCGGTAGTGCCCGCCGCAAACAACAGCGACACGAGCAGCACCAAAATGAATCGGCGGTCGAAAACGGATTCCCCTCATCGTGATTCGGCCTCCACACGTTCATCCGCTACGGGCGATTCTTCTTAGGCGAGGCCGGACTGCCCCTGAGGAAGCGCTACCATGTCGGGATGCTCAGACGCCGGCACTTGCTGAAGGTCGCCGCTGGGACGGCCACCGCGGCCGCCAAGCCGTTTTCGCAACCCATTGGGTTGAACCTCTTCACCGTGCGCACTCCGCTCGCCAAGGCACCGGCAGAGACGTACCGCGGCATCGCCGAAGCTGGCGTCAAGGTCCTGGAATTGCGTCCGCCAAACTTGCAGCAGCATGCGGCCATGATGCGCGACGCCGGGCTCAAGCCGGTGCACATGTTCATCGATTCCGCCATCGTGACCGGCGCGTGGGACGAGTGGCAGGCGTTCATGACAGCGATGGCCGCGCGCTACAAGATCGGTGCGCCGCCTGCTCCGGCGCGGCGGCCCACGTTGGCTGACATGATCGATCTGGCCAAGGCGCACGGCGTGCAACGGATTGGCACCAGCATGCTCCTGCCCGGCGAACGCGCGGGTGCGATTCCACAATTGAACCGCGCGTCCGAACAATGCGCCGCCGCGGGCCTTGAGTTTTACTATCACAACCACGCCTGAGATTTTGCCGGCGCACGCGGGTCTCGCTATCTCGATTGCCTGCGGAAGGAACTCGCCCCGAGCGTGCGCCTCGAACTCGACGTCTTCTGGGCGGCGGTGGGCGGCGACGCGCCGGACGCCGTGCTGAAGCAGTGGAAGGGGCGCGTGCGGTCGGTCCACTTAAAGGATGTGGCGAGGGATGCGCCAAAGTCCGTCTCCGCCGAAACGGACATTCCGCCGACGGCATTTCGCGAGCTGGGGCAAGGGACGCTCAACTGGCCCCGCATCATTCGCGCAGCGCGAGCGGCAGGCGTGGAGCACTACTTCGTAGAAATGGACTTCACGCCCGGCGAACCGCTCGACAGCGTTCGCCAGTGCGTGCAGTATTTGTGCGGTGTGAATCTATGTGCGGTGTGAATCTATAGGATGCGGTGCGCGACCTGGACCCAACTCGGCCCGGCGAGCAGTTCGCCCGCCGTCATTTTGGCGCGGCCCGCGGCGATGTGCGCGGACTGCGAGTGTTTGTCGAGCGCCTCGCGGCTGGCCCACTCTTCGATGAAGGTGAACTTCGCCGCGTCGTCGGCGTCGACAAACAGATCGTAGCGGAGGCAGCCGTCTTCCTGCCGCGTGGGGGAGACAAAGCTCTCCAGCACGGCGCGGACGTCGGCTTCCCTGCCCGGCTTGGCTTGAATGTGAGCGATCACGTCAATCTTCATGGTTCGCGCTTACTCCTCAATCAACTTCGCTTGGCCTTCATCGGCCGCGGCTTCGTCGGGCACCACGCTCGCCGCGGCTACCTGATCGCCTTCCTCAGCGCGCAGGAGCCGCACGCCCTGTGTCGAGCGCCCGGCTTGCCGGATCTGCGCCGACTCGATGCGGATGATCTTGCCGTCTTTGGTGATCAACATCACGTCGGAATCTTCGCGCACGTTCAACACACTCACCACCGAACCGGTTTTGTTCGTGGTCTTCATGTTGATGACGCCCTTGCCGCCGCGTGACTGCGCACGGTACTCGCTGATCTTGGTGCGCTTGCCGTAGCCCATCTCCGAGATGGCCAGCATCAACGCATCTTCCTTCACCACTTCGGCGGCGACTACGTAATCGTTCTCCTCGAGCGAAATGCCGCGCACGCCGCGGGCCGGGCGGCCCATGTGGCGCACGTCCGATTCGTTGAACTTGATCGACATGCCCTGGCGGGTGGCGATGAAGATTTGATCGTTACCGTCGGACAGGCGGGCGGAGACGAGTTCGTCGCCTTCGTCGAGCGACAGCGCGATAATGCCGCGCTGCAGTACATTGTCGAACTCGGTGAGTTCGCACTTCTTGATGACCCCTTCCTTGGTGACCATCACGATGTACTTGCCGGGCACAAACTCGGCGACGGACAGGAATGCCTTGACGGTTTCGTCCTGCTGGAGGTTGATGAGGCCCGAGATGTTCTTGCCTTTGCCGGCGGTGCCGACGTCGGGGATATGATAGATCTTCAGCCAGTAGAGTCGGCCCTTGGTGGTGAAGATCAGCAGGTAGCTGTGCGTGGAGCCGATGATGAGATGCTCCACCACGTCTTCGGTGCGCGTGCCCATGCCGATGCGTCCCTTTCCGCCGCGCGACTGGCGGCGATAGGTGTCAACGGGCGTGCGCTTCAGATAGCCGCCGCGCGTGACGGTGACGGCGACGTCTTCCTGCTGGATGAGATCTTCGAGCACGATCTCGCCCGGGTCGTCCACAATCTGCGTGCGGCGCGCGTCGCCGAATTCTTTCTGGACTTCCTTGAGCTCTTTGACGATGACGGCTTTCAGCGACTTTTCCGAGCCGAGAATGTCGAGGTACTCGGCAATGAGGCGCTGGATGTCGGCGAGTTCGTCGATGATCTTCTGCTGCTCCATGCCGGTGAGGCGCTGGAGTTGCAATTCGATGATGGCTTGCGCCTGGCGCTCGGTGAAACGGGGCCCGCGAGGGTCGGCGTCCACGAGCTTGGCATACGCGGCAGCTTCGGCGGGCGTGATGAAGTTCATCAGTCCTTGCCGTGCTTCGGCCGGATTCTTAGCCGCGCGAATGATGCGGATGACTTCGTCGATATTCTGCAGCGCGCGCTGGAAGCCGAGCAAGATATGCTCGCGTTCGCGGGCCTTGCGCAGCAGGTAATCAGTACGGCGGCGGATTACTTCGCCGCGATGGTCGATGAAGCGCTTGAGGCAGTCGATCAGCCCCAGTTCGCGCGGCTGGCCGTTGACGATGGCCAGCGTAATGATACTGAAGTTGGTCTGGAGTTGAGTGTGCTTATACAGGTTGTTGAGCACCACTTCGGTGTTTTCGCCGCGCTTCAACTCATAGACGATGCGCATGCCCTCGCGATCGCTCTCGTCGCGGATGTCTGAGATGCCTTCGATCTTCTTTTCGCCCACCATGGCTGCGGTTTCGGCGATGAGGCGGGCTTTGTTGACCTGGTACGGCAGTTCGGTCACGACGATCGATTCGCGATCTTTACCGAGTTTTTCGGTACCCGCTTTCGCGCGCAGCTTGATGGTACCGCGGCCGGTCTTATAGGCGTTGAGGATGCCTTCGCGCCCGAGGATAAAACCACCGCCCGGAAAGTCTGGGCCCTGCACGGCGCCTTCGCCAGACATGAGGTCGGCGAGCGTAGCTTTCGGGTTTTGCACGAGCGTGATCGTGGCGTTGACGATCTCGTTGAGGTTGTGCGGTGGGATGTTGGTGGACATGCCCACGGCGATGCCCGAGCTGCCATTGATCAGCAGATTCGGAACGCGCGTGGGAAGGACTTCGGGTTCCTTCGTCGAGTCGTCGTAGTTGGGCTTAAAGTCGACGGTTTCCTTGTCGATGTCTTCGAGCATCGCCGCGGCGATTTTGGACAGGCGGCACTCGGTGTACCGCATCGCGGCTGGCGGGTCGCCATCAATGGAGCCGAAGTTTCCCTGCCCGGCGACAAGCGGGTGGCGCATCGAGAAGTCCTGCGCCATGCGGACGAGGGCATCGTAGATGGCCGAGTCGCCGTGCGGGTGGTACTTGCCCATGACGTCGCCGACCACGCGGGCGCACTTTTTGGTGGGCTTGTTGTGGGCGAGGCCCATCTCGTCCATGCCGAAGAGGATGCGGCGGTGAACGGGCTTGAGGCCGTCTCGGACGTCGGGAAGTGCGCGGCTGACGATGACGCTCATCGCGTAATCGAGATACGAGCGGCGCATCTCCTCTTCGATATTGATGGGAATTACGTTCTTGCCGCTGGCGTCACCACCGAGGGGAAGCTGTTGAACGGGCGGGCCCTGGGGCGGTTTCTCGTTGTCTGCCAAACACTTGCTCCTTCGATGGTGGGGGAACAGGGGGAGCTTATAGCTTAGCAGATTTCGGGGCCCCGTGGGGCAATTTCGCCTTTTGTACGCATTGCGGGGGGAGTGGGTGGTGGTGGTACACTGGAGGGTATATTAGTCATCCCCGAGCGGGAGTAATTCAGTGGTAGAATGCCAGCTTCCCAAGCTGGACGTCGCGGGTTCGACCCCCGTCTCCCGCTCCATCTTTCAACAACTTGGAAGAGTTCATCAGCTCAGCTTTACTGCGATTACTGCTTTAAGGCTTCTCGGCCCATCCGAACCTCGCATCCCCACTGACCACTACCTTGGAGAGTCTCAGACTTCGAGAGTTCCCCATTTCCACTACTGGATGACAGCCTCCAGGCGGCGAACCGCTGCAAGCTGATCTTCGAACCGGGGCAATGCGTATTCGTTCTCGCTCACGTCCACCGTGTTCCCCATCTGGGCCGACCGGGTGTGGGCATCCACACCGGCCTGCTTCGACAAGGTGGCGAACGTCCGGCGCATCACCTGGAAGGTCGCCCACTGAAGCCCGTGCTTCCTGAGCTTCGGCTCGATGCTCCTCCGCCAGACGTTGTCACGCCGGATCGGAGTCGTCGGGTTCTCCGACGGAAAGAGCCAAGCCTCTGAGTCGCCGGGGGAGGTAGCCTCCACCCAGCTCTTCAGCATGTCGGCGGTCGTCTTGGTGAGAGCAACCTGGCGGGAAGAGCGGCGAGTCTTCGGTGAATCCACCTCGCCCCGGTAGAGGCGGCGGCGGACCCAAACCGAGTCTCCGTCAATGTCACTGTGCTTGAGGGCGAGAATCTCGCCCGGTCGCATACCTTCCCAAATGCCAAGCCGGACGATGAGCTTCTCCCGAAGGTCGAGGACTGTGATGACCTTCAGGGCTTCCTCGCCGGTGAGCACGAGCTTCGCCCGGCCCTCCTTGCACTGCCGAGGGGTGAAGAGCGTCCTGGCCGGGTTCCGGTCCAAAACTCCCTCACTGACGGCAAGCTCGAAGATGGAGCGGAGCCAGAAGCGGAGATGATCGACTACGCTTCGCGCGAGAGTCTTGGCCTGCTGGTCAAGCAGCATCTGCAACTCCTCGCGTGCGATCTCCTTCATGAACGTCTCGCCCAAGGGGCTGACGAGGTGCACGCGGATGCGGTTCAGTTCGGTGCTCGCAGTTGAGTTCTTCCATCGCCGGAGAGCGACGGGAAAGTAGACCTCCTCCACGAACTTCCCGAAGGTGAATACCACTTTGCCCGGTTGGGCGGCGGCGGCATTGATGGGCCTGAGGATCTCGGCGAGCGCGGCCTCGGCCTCCAGCCGGGTCTCATCTTTGTCGAGCTTCTACAAATACCTCGGCGGCGCTGCGGCGGAGCTTCGGCTGCCGATCACGGTGCCTAATCCGGCCCACGCGCAATTCATCGCGCGGTCCTCAACCGATCCGCGGGACGAGACCCACCACCTGAGCGCCACTCGGGCGAGGCAACTAATGAGCCTCCCTCAGGGGAACGATGTCTTTGCCTGCCGTGACCGGGCTCTTCTAAAGGTTGTGTTGCAAGAACATCAGCATGATAGGCTGGCCCCAGATGGCTAAGCCGAGGCAGCGCCCTCTCGTCTTCAAGTGGCGGCACTTCGAGCCCCAAATCATTCTTTGTGCGGTCCGGTGGTACCTGCGCTTCAGCCTTTCTTATCGCGATGTCCAAGAGTTGCTGGCCGAGCGCGGCGTCTCCGTGGATCACTCCACTATCTGGCGCTGGGTTCAACGGTTTGCGCCGGAACTGCTGTTCCGCCTGCGTCCTCATGTGAAGCCCACCAACCGCTCTTGGCGCGTCGACGAAACCTACGTCCGCGTCAAGGGCCGCTGGTGCTACTTGTATCGCGCCATCGATTCGCGCGGCGCCACTATTGAATTCTTCCTGTCGGCCTTTCGCGATCTGGAGGCAGCTAAGAGCCTGTTTCGCCGAGCGCTCCGGGATGGGGCACACCCGCAGCCGCGGGTGATCAACACGGATTTGGCTCCCACCTACGCCTCGGCGATCCCCGACTTGCAGCGGACCGGCGTGATCCGGCGGCGCTGCCGACATCGACCCGTGCAGTACTTGAACAACATCATTGAACAGGATCATCGAGCAATCAAGAAACGGGTGCATGCCAAGCAAGGATTTCGCGCGTTTGGCGCGGCGCGGCAGACGGTCGAAGGCTACGAGGCCATGCACATGATGAGGAAAGGGCAAGTACGCTGGATTGCCGGCGACGATGCCCGGCTACAGATGAAGTTCATGCACAAGCTGTTCGGTTTGGCCGCTTGAGCTTCCGACGAGAGACACCGAATTCCGTGCGCCACGCTTCTCCGCGAATCTTTGCAACACAACCTTTAATTTTTGCGTGTTAGGCGCGATCTCCTCCCTTCTGTTTTCTTTGGTGACTCCGGAAGACTCCATTCGCGATCCGGAGGCCCAGTTCTGCCCTTCGCGACGGTGGATCGCTAAAAGTTCCGCTTGTCCCCAACCCGCTTGCTCCATTGGTCCAGCCGGTGATGGAGCTCTGTGCGCTTGCGCTGGTCCGTAGCCTGGCGGTTGTCCATCTCCAGCGGGTCCGCAAGCCGGTAGAAGAGCATTGGCTTGTCGTTCTGATGCAACACGTACTTCCATCCATCAGGACTGATCACGGCTCGGGCATCCGGCACACCCTGGCCATCCGACGTCCACTCGATCGAGACATGCCCGTCCCCAGACTTCTTGCCCTCGAGTCTCGCGGCGTGGCTGAAGCCCGGCAGATCCCCCCAATCTTTGTGTCCCAACAGGTGAAGCATCGTTGGGGCCAGGTCGATGTGACTGACCGGCTGCGCTACCCGCATCGGGCGCTGCCTTCGGAAGGGAATCCTCAGCAACAGGGGAACCCGCACGCTCTCTTCGTACATCACCTGCTTGCCATAGAGCGAATGAGCGCCCATCATCTCGCCGTGGTCGCTTGTGAACACCGCGATCGTGTTGTCCGCTTGCCCTGACGCTTCTAGGGACCAAAGGATGCGGCCGAGCGCCTGGTCCACCAGCGAGCACAACCCCGCGTAGTTCCGATTCGCCCGCTGCACCCTGGCTC
>VFZP01000337.1 GCA_016871115.1 Acidobacteriota bacterium | reverse complement strand
CCTCACCATGCTGCGCTGGGCGCGGCGGCGGCGTTCGGCCTGAACCGGGAGAGGCGGACGCGCGCATCTTCAAAGAGGGGCGAATCTTCGACTTGATGCTCGATGAGCAGCGCCTCGGCGCGGCGGGCGATCTCGGCGGCGGACTGCGCGAGGCCGAGCGCGGCCAATTGGTCCGCATGTAGCACGGCCACATCGATCGCCCAAAGCGGATGCACTGAAGTGTAGGTGCGAGAGAAGGCGGCGGCAAGGTCGTCCGCCATCTCTTGCGCCATTCGCTGCGCGAGGGCCGGTTCGAGAGAGCCGATGAGTTGCACCGCGCGAAAGAGTGCGTCAAAGGCAATGCGTTCGGGGCCGGACAGCGATTCTACGATCTGCCCAAGAGGCGCATCCTCTGGCAGGGAGATCTGAATGGGCGCCACACCTCCGCACGATCCGAACATCCTTGATTGTTCTCGCAGGAGCCGCGACTCTTCCAACTGGCCACGCTGGTAAAGCAGTTCCGCGAGCAGCGAGGTCCACTCCGCGCGCAGGATACCTGGTTCAGAACGCGCGAACCATTCGCGTGCGATTGTTTCCGCTTCTTCGCGGTCCGTCGCGCGCGGCATCAACTCAACCGTGAGTTGCCGGGCCGCCGCAGAGTCGTGATGATCGGCATAGATCGCGCGCAACAGCGCGATCGCTTCGTCTGTCTTGTGTTGGGCCTGCAGCGCTACCGCAAGTCCTTCTCGCGCGGAACGCGCGTTCAGATCTCCAGGCATCCAGTACGAAGCCACAAGTTTGCGCCAGAGTTCCGCGCCGCGCTACGGGCGCATCTTCATGTTTTCCGCCCCGGCGCGGCGAATCGCGCGGCGCACCGGGTCATCGTCGAGCAGATGCGCCGTACGGAGGAGCCCTTCGTCCACCAGTTTCAGCAGCATGCGCTCGCGGCCCATCGCGGCCCAGGCGCGGGCCAACGCGGCGAATGCCTCGGGGCCATCCCACGCCGCCATCGCGACGGTGAGTTTCTGTTCGGCTTGGGTAGACCTTCCTTCGTGCCAGTCCCGCAACGCATCGTCGTCAGCCTGTATAGCCAACGCTGCCAACGCGAGTATGATCACCGCTCTCATGCTGTAGAAGACACGCGCGGCGGCGAAAAAGTTTCCGCGCCTAACGCGCGAGCAGACTACCAAGCAGCGTCGCAGGATGTATCGCCTCGGCCGCGGCAAGGTCTTCGACCTGATGCCGGCACGATGTCCCCGCCGCCACCAGCACATCGCCTGCCTGCATCCCGCGCACCGCCGGCAGCAATTTCCGCGAGGCGATCTTGCGCGAGACGTCGAAATGCTCCTCGGCGTAACCGAAGGAGCCCGCCATGCCGCAACAACCCGCATCCAGGTCCTGCACCGCCGCGCCGGGAATCTTTTCGAGCAGCGCCTTGGCCGGCGCGAGCAGCCCCATTGACTTCTGATGACAATGCCCGTGCAACAACACGCGCCGCGGCCCGGGCGTGAACGCAGGCAGCGCGGTGAGTGCGAGTTCTTCAAATGAAGTGCACCGCGCGGCGATGGCCTCGGCCTGCCGGCGCATCTCGCCGCGCAGCAACGCTGGCACGTCTTCCTTCACGGACGACAAACAACTCGGCTCGCAGAACACAAACCGCTTGCCGCGCTCGGCCAGCGGATAGAGCGCTTCGGTGGCTTCTTCGGCCAGCCGCCGCGCGTCACCCAGAAAGCCCTTCGAGATGAGCGGACGCCCACAGCACAAGTTCGGCGCGAGGCCCACACGATGGCCCGCGGCGCGAAGCACACGCGCGGCATCGAGCCCCACTTCGGGCGCGTAGTGATTGGTGAACGTGTCTTTGAACAGCAGCACCGGCGCGTCCGGCGTGGCGTCGGTGAACAGGCGCTCCAGCGTCTGGCGGCGGTAGGCCGGCACGCGCCGTTCACGCGCGATGCCGGGCGCGGGGAGGGCCGCGGCGATCCAATTGCTGAGCGGCGCAAACGTGCTGCCGAGCCGCGCCAGCTTGTGCGCGTGGGCGAACAGCCGCTCGCGGATAGGCGCGCCGTGCCGCTCCCAATAGCCCGCGAGAAACTCGCTCTTGAAGCGCGCCACGTCCACACCCACGGGACACTCGGACTTGCAGGCGCGGCATTCGAGGCACAGGTCCAGCGCGCGATACACCGCGTCGTCCGTCTCGCCTTCGAGCTTGCCAAGCAGCGCGAGGCGCAGCACGTTGGCGCGGCCACGCGTCGAATCGGTCTCCTCATGCGTGGCCATGTAGGACGGGCACATCGTGCCGTCGAGCTTCTTGCGGCACGCGCCCACGCCGCTGCACATTTCCACCGCGCCGCCGAAGCCGCCGTAGTCTGAATAATCGAAGTGCGTCTCCGGGCGCGGCGATTCATAACCCGCGCCGAAGCGCAGATTCGACGTTAGCGCCGGCGCACCCACAATCTTGCCGGGGTTGAAGATGCCGTGCGGATCGAACGCGCGCTTAATGTCCCCGAACGCGGCGTACAGGCGCGGGCCGAACATCTTCTCCATGAACGGCGAACGCACGAGCCCATCGCCATGTTCGCCCGAGAGCGCACCGCCGTATTCCAGCACCAGGTCCGCCACGTCGTTCGCAATCGCCTGAAACTTCGCCACGCCCGCCGCGGTCTTCATGTTCACCACCGGGCGCACGTGCAGGCAACCCACCGAAGCATGCGCATAGACGCCCGCCACAGTGCCGTGTTTGCGAATGATCTGGAGGAACCGGCCGATGTACTCGGCAAGGCGCTCCGGCGCGACGGCCGTGTCTTCGACGAACGACAGTGACTTGGCGTCGCCCTTCTGCGCCATCGACAACCCGAGCGCGGCTTCGCGCAGGCTCCACACTTTCTGTTGCGTGGCGAGATCGAGCGCGTAAAAGAAGTGATCGCCGGTCTGGCGCGCGCGGAGGTCTGCTTCGAGCGCCTGCATGCGCGGGGCGAGTTTTTCGGCGCGGTCGGCATAGAACTCGACGCACAACAGCGCGCCGGGTTCGCCTTGGATGAACGCGCGGCGGATCTCTTCGAGGCGCGGACTCTGGCGCGTGTTGTCGAGAATGAACGCGTCCATCACCTCGACGGCCGACGGCTTGTGCTGCAGGATCGCGGGCGTCGCACCGAGCGCATCGAGCAACCGCGAGAACTGAATCGTCAGCACGCTCTTGTGCTTCGGTAGCGGCACCAGATTGAGCTTGGCCTCGAGCACCACGCCCAGCGTGCCTTCCGAGCCCACCATGAGCTTCGAGAGATTGAACGGCTGCCCGGCCTGCGGTACGAAGCAATCGAGATTGTAGCCGCCCACGCGGCGCAGCACTTTCGGAAAGCGCCGCTCCACTTCGCTGGCGTTGTCCGTGGCGATGCGATGCACGGTGCGCGCCAGATGCGCCGCGTATGTGTCGCCACGGCCCGCCTCCTCCGCCGTCGTGGGACCGAAGTGCGCGATGGAGCCGTCCGACAGCAGCACGGTCTGCTCCAGCACGTGATCGATGGTCTTGCCATAGAGCACCGAACGCGCGCCCGCCGAGTTGTTCGCCATCATGCCGCCCACGGTGGCGCGGCTGGCGGTAGAAATATCGGGCGCAAAGCGCAGGTTGTGGACCTTCAGCGCCGCGTTCAATTCGTCAAGTACAATACCGGGCTCGACGCGCACCCAACGCTCGGCGGCATTCACCTCCAGCACCTTGTTGTAGTACTTCGACGTATCGATGACGAGACCTTCTCCGATCGCCTGCCCCGCTTGCGACGTGCCGCCGCCGCGCAGCGTGATGGGCGCACGGAGCCGCGCGGCGGTGCGCACGGTGGCGATGAGCGCCTCGCGTGAACGCGGCAGCACCAAGCCTTGCGGATGCAGTTGGTAGGGGCTTGCGTCCGTGGAATACAGCGCGCGCGTCAACGAGTCAAAACGAATCTCCGCATCGATCGGCGCAGCGCGCAACGCGCGTTCCAGCGCGCTCGCCGCCGGAGACAGTTGCACCAGGCTCATAGCGCCGCCAGACCCGCCCGGAGCTGCTCGAGCCCGCGCGCGAGGTTCGCGCCTCCGCTGGCGAAAGAAACGCGCAGCGTGCCCTCGCCCTGTTCTCCGTACGCCGCACCATGAATGACTACCACGCCGTGTTCCTGCAGTAGACGGCGCCGCACTTCATTCGACGCGAGGCCAGTGGCGCGCACATCCACCATCGCAAAGAACCCACCCTCGGGCGTCATCGCGCCCTGCGCGCGCAACGCATCCAGCACCTGGGCGCGGCGCGCGGCGTACTCCTCACGCATCGCCGCGATGCAATCCTGCGGACCGGTGAGCGCCACCACGGCCGCATCCTGCACAAACGTCGCGGGGCCACGGCTCGATTGCGCCAGCACCATGAACATACGGTCCAGCACAGGCTTCGGCGCGGCGCAGTAACCAACACGCCAGCCCGGCATCGAATAGGTCTTCGAGAGCGAATTGATGACGATGGCGCGTTCACGGCAGTACGCGGCAGGCGAGTAGTGACGCCGCCTATCGAACAGAATCGTCTCGTAGATCTCGTCGCTGAGCAGCCACACGTTGCGCCGCTCGCAGAACTCGGCCATGGCGCGCGCTTCCGCTTCCGTGAACACCGTTCCCACAGGGTTCCACGGCGTATTGAGAATCAGCGCGCGGCACGCCGGATTCCACGCGCGTTCCAGCGCCTCCGCCGTCAGCGTGAAGCGCCCGTCAGCGATCTGCGAAGGCACCTGACGAATGCGTCCACCGCACAACAACACCGGCGAATGATATGCATCGTAGACTGGGTTCGGCAGCATCACCTCTTCGCCTTCGGTGAGCACGGCGGCCAGCGCGGCGTAAATACCGAACGTGGCGCCGCTGGTGATGAGCACTTCGGCCGGCGTATAGCGGAGCCCATTGTCGCGCGCGAGCTTTTCGCACACCGCTTCGCGCAGCTTCATCTCGCCGCGATTGTCCGGATACCCGGTGCGCCCGTTGCGTAGCGCGGTGACGCAGGCTTCGACGATGTGCGAGGGCGTCGCGAGATCCGGCTCACCACGCATCAGGGAAACCACCGCGCGGCCCGAGGCCGTCACCTCACGCACTTTCGCCAGGACGGCATTCACGGCCGTGGGCCGCAGAGAAGAGATGTTCATGGACGAACTACAATGTTAGCGCCCCGGCGAAGCTCAAACCCAAGCCGGCGGCGGCACCCACTCGCGCCGCGCCCGCGAATCCGCCATCACGTTGTAGCCGTAGTAGCGCTGGTGCAGGCGGCTCTCGCCCGCATAGTGTTCCGCCGCCGCATGGATAATGGCGAGGCGCGGCGTCCCGGGCGGCTGCGCCGCAAGGAACGCCGCTACCACGGCGATCCAGAACACGGTGAGCGTTTCGTGATACCCCGAGTCCGCCGTGTTCACGCCCCCCTGCGCCACGTTGTACGCCGGAATGCGCTCGCGCACAATGCGCGTTGCCTTGGCCACCAGATGTAGCGTGAGATAGTGCGAGGCCATCACCACGTGCGCCTGATGCGTCCACTGCGTCTTGGGAAACGTGCCGTCCTCAAAACCGCGAATGAAAGCCGCCAGCGACTCCTCGCTCTCACAAAAGTTCACTTCACCAACCTCAGCAGTTTCTGCCGGAGCCGCGCCGCCGCGGTGTTGTCCGGCGTGATGACGAGAATCGTATCGTCGCCGGCAATGGTGCCCACCACTTCGGGCAGACTCGCGCGATCGAGATCCACCGCCAGCGCATTGGCCTTGCCTGGCGGCGTTTTGATCACCACCTGATTCTGCGCTACGCGCACGTCCTGCAACACTTCCCACGCCATTTCGTCGCGCCCCGGCGCAGCGGCAGCGGACGCCAGCGGCAGGTAGCCATCGGCGGTCTTCGCCAGCCCGAGCTTCTTGATGTCGCGCGACAGCGTCACCTGCGTCGCATTGATGCCCACCGCCTTGAGTTCCCGCGCGAGTTCCTCTTGCGTATGGATGCGCTTGGCACGCACCAGCTTGAGGATCTGCGCCTGGCGGAAACTGGTGGACACGGGTCAAGCCCTCCGGATCCGGTCGAGCCGCGCGGCGGCCTCGGCCAGCGCGGACGCCACCGCATTCGGCCCCGTGCCGCCCGGCAATTCGCGCGTCTTCATTCCTTCGCTGGGTTTCAGAAACGCAGCCATCTCCGGGTGAAATTCCGGCGCGAACACTGCGAGCGCCTCGCCCGTCCAATCGCCGGGCTTCTTGCCCTGCTGCACGCTGGTGAGCACCAAACGGCCCACAATCTTGTGCGCCTGATGAAACGGCGTACCCGCGCGCGCCAACGCTTCGGCAAGATCGGTGGCCACCAGCCAGCCTTCTTCAGCTGCGGCCGCCGGCGCCGCTTCGCGCAGCGTGACGGACTCGGCCACCACGCGCGCCATTTCAAGCGACATCGCCGTCTGATCCACTGCATCGAACAGCGGCTCTTTGTCTTCCTGCATGTCGCGGTTGTAGGTGAGCGGCAGCCCCTTCATAGTGACGAGCAACGAGTTCAGGCTCCCGATCACGCGTCCGCACTTGCCGCGGATCAGTTCCAGCGAATCCGGGTTCTTCTTCTGCGGCATGAGCGACGATCCGCTGGTGACGCCGTCGGCGAGGTCGATCCAGCCGAACTCGTCGCTTGAATAAATGATCCAGTCTTCGGCGAGGCGGCTCAGGTGAATCATCGTCACAGAGGCCGCATAGAGGTAATCGAGGGCCCAGTCGCGATCGGCCGAAACATCCATGCTGTTGCGCGTGATGGCGGCAAAGCCGAGGTCCGCCGCGATGGCCTCGCGGTCGAACGGAAAGCCGGAGCCCGCCATTGCGCCCGAGCCGAGCGGCATCACGTTCACGCGCTGGCGCGCCTGCTCCATGCGCTCCCAGTCGCGCAGGAACATCTCGAAGTAGCAAAGAATGTAGTGCGGCCACAGCACGGACTGCGCGCGGCGCAAGTGCGTGTAGCCGGCAATCACAGCGTGCGGGTATTTGCTCGCCAGCGCCAGGAGCGCTGAGAGAAAGTCGGCCAGCAGCTTCTGCGTGTGTTCGATCTCGCCGCGCAACCACAGGCGCGTGTCGAGCGATACCTGTTCGTTGCGGCTTCGGCCCGTGTGGATCTTCGCCGCCAGCGGCGTCTTCTCGCCCAGCTTGCGGATCACCAGTGTGTGGACGTCTTCGTCGTTCGCGCCCGACCAAAACTCAGGCGCCGCAGATTCGGCCAGCACCG
>VFZP01000336.1 GCA_016871115.1 Acidobacteriota bacterium | reverse complement strand
ACAGCCGCTCCACTGTCTCAGAAAATCCGCCCATCTCCGCTCCGATGACCACCACCGCAATCGTTCCGAACGAAATAAACAGCATCGTCTGCATCGCATTCACGAACGCCGTGCCGCGCATGCCGCCAAAGAATACGTAGCTCATCACCACCAAGGCCACGACGAGCCCGCCGAGCCAGAACGGCACCAGTCCACCGGTGATCGCGCGCATCGCCGTGCCGCCGCCCATCACACCCACAATAATGTAGGGCAGCAACAGCAGCGCTTGCACCGCGAAGATAAACGTGCCGATGTGGCCGCATTCCCAACGGTGGCGAAAAATCTGCACCGGCGTCATCAGTCCGAAACGCCGCCCTGCCGACCAAAGCCGCGTGCCCACAAACAACAGCAGCAGCGGCACTACAAACGCGGACGACGAAGCCATCAGCCCGAACGTCACGATACCGTTGCGAAACGCGTGGCCCGATGAACCGAGAATCGCAAAGGCCGTCATGTGCGTGCCAAAGAGCGAAAGCACAAAAACCGCCGTGCCCAGCGAACGGTTCGCCACGAAGAAGTTCTCCGCCGAACCCTCGCCCGTCTTAATGCGAAACGCAAAAATGCCGACGTAGAGGACGGCCAGCAGATAGAGACCGACGAACAACGCGCCGGTCAAGACTCGCGGCCCTCCACATGCGCCGGCCACGCCACGCGCACCACCACTGCCATCAGCACCGCGCACGCCAGCGTATAGCCGGCATGGTAGGCCAAGCCCGCCGGCAAAAAGCCGAACAGCAGCGGGCGCGCCGTGCGCCACAACCAGACATCCTGGTGCAGCGCGTACATCACCGTAATGGCAATCGCAATCAGCATAGGTCTCATTTTTTTACCATAACGCCGTCCTTCACCGTTTCATCCGGATGCGTGACGGCCAAGGTGTTCTCTTCCAGCCCCGAAAGTACTTCGGCCGCGAGTGCGTTGCGATGGCCCAGTTGCACCGTGCGCCGGCGCGCAAAGCCGGCCGCGTCGATGGCAAAGACTCCCCACTGATCCTGCACGCGGAACAGGGTGCTGGCGGGCACTTGCAACACCGAAGGCGACTCCCACAACACAAACGCCGCTTCCACGCGATAGCCGTCGCCCAGGGCTTTCCACTCGGTCGCCGGAGTCACCAGGTCCGATACCACGCGCACGCGCTGCTCTTCCACGCCCAACGCCGAGATCTTCGTGAAGCCGCCGGGCTCGATCACACGCACGCGGGCTTCGAGTGCCGCTTCACCGCCCCACCGCGTCAGCAGCACGCGCGTACCCGGTTGCACGCGCACCGCATCGGCCGACAGCAAATCGACAATCACTTCCAGCGCCTGTGCATCGCCAATCTCCAGGAGCGGTTCGGCCGGCGCCACCGGTCCCTCACTCTCGCGAATCACCTTGATCACGCGCCCGCCCGTGGGCGCCACAATCGAAATGCGCTCGCCCGTGGCCGCGCCGGACGTGGTCATTCGCAGCATGGTGCGCGCCGCGTCCACCTCCGCCTTCGTGCTCTCCACCTCCGCCCGCGCCGTGGTGACGTTCCGTTCGGCCGCGGCAATCGCCGCTTCCACGCGCGTCAACTCCGTCTGATTGCGGTCCACGCGCTCCGCCGGGATGTCGCCGGTTTGGCGCAATTTCTCATCGCGCTCGCGCTGCTGCCGCCAGAACTCGAGATCGTTCCGCGCCACCCGCACCTGCTCTTCGAGCGCGCGCACCCGCGCCACAGCCACCGCTTGGGCCGCCTCTGCCGACTTCACGCGTGCCGCGGACGTGTCCTTGGTTCGCGCATCCAGCACCACCGGCGGCGGCGGATTAAGCGCCGTAATCAACTCCCCGGCGCGAATCGTATCGCCCGCTTTCCACTTCAGCCGCGGCATCACACCCGCCACCGGCGCCGAAATTACATAGCGCGAACGCAGGCGGGTCTTGCCTTCTTCCTCTACCGTCACGCGCAGCGGCCCGCGCGTCACCTTCGCCGTTTCCACCGGTACGGGTTGCGGACGGAAGCCCAAGAAGATTCCCGCCGCGGCAATCGCGGCCAGCACAATGATCCAGAGCCAGCGTTTCATTCAAGCACCTTCCCACTATTCACGGGCTTTCAAAACCTCCACCAGATCGAGATGCTTGATCTGCCGAGCTACGGTCAACGCTGACAGAATCGTCGACGCCAGCACAATCAACGCGGCATACGAATAGCTGGACGGCTCCAGCACAACCGGCACGCGAAATAGCTCGGTCTGCGCCGTGGATGCCATGATCGCCGACAGACCGTATCCCATCACCAAACCAAACGGAATCGAAAACAACACCAGCACCGCGATCTCGCCGAGCAGGATATACGACACCTCGCCACGCGTGTAGCCCAGCACGCGCAGGCTGGCGAGCTCACGGCTCCGTTCACTCATCGCAATGCGCACCGTGTTGTACACCACGCCCACGGCGATCGTAGAAGCGAGGATCGTATTGATAAGCGCGAACGTCAGCATCTGCTGCGCCAGCGTCTCGTAGAACGCCTTCAGCATCTGCATGCGCGCGGTCGTGCCGGCCACCGCGGGCATCGCTTTCAGTCGCTCAAAAATCGTGCGCGACTGCGCCATGTCGGCCGCCAGATACGCGCCCGTGATGCTGTCGCCCTCACGCAGAAACCGGTTGAGTGTATCGCGCCGCATGTAGGCCGATACGCCGATGTACTCCTTCACCATGCCCACCACGGGAATTTGCCGCACCGCGCGCGAGCCTTCGAGCAACTCCACCGTCAGCATCTGCCCCGGCGTGATGTCCAGCATTTTCGCCAGGTGGTCAGTGAGGAGAATTCCTTCGTCGGGGATCGGCACCGGCTCCAGATTCTTATCGAGCAACCGCCGCAGCACGCCGCCCGGCTCGTAGCCTTGCACCGCCGCGCGGTAGGTGCGCTGTGCAAACCGCAATCGCGCGGGCACCGAACGCGTGGGCTCCACATGCGTAACGCCGGGGAGCGAGGCCAGCGAATAGAGCGCGCGCGTGGATACCGGGCCAATGAACGTTACCGTCAGATCGTCGGTCTGCGCGCGCCGCAACTGGGCCAGCACCATGTAGTCCACCGCGTCGCCCCAGAAATTCCCGAGTACCAGAATCGCCGCCGACATCGCCACGCCCACGCCCGACAGCAGCGACTTCACCGGCCGCCGTTCCAGATTCCGGAAAATCATGCGCGTGGGCTGCGAGAAGAAGTGTCCCAAACCCACGCGCTCAAAGATGCTCATGCGGAAGTTGCCCGGCGGCGCAGGCTGCATCGCCACCGCCGGCGCTTCGCCCGCCGCGCGAATCACCGCAAACAACGTGCCCACGGCGGACACGCCCAGGCTGATGAGCGCGGAGTTTAAAATCACGCGCGGTGGGATCGAGTAGTGCAGATACGGGAAGCGATACACATCCATGTAGAGCAGCGACAACCCGCGTCCCAGCCACGCGCCGCCCAGTACGCCAAGCACCAATCCCAACACCACAATGATCGCGGTGAACTTCATGAAGTGCACCACCATGTCCGTGGTTGTGTAGCCAAACGCCTTGAGAATCGCAATCTGCCCGCGCTGTGTCGCCATCAGGCGTCCGATCACCACGTTCAACAAAAACGCCGCCACTGAAAGAAAGATGGTGGGAAACATCGTGGCCATTACGCCCAACTGCTTGAATTCTTCGCTTAAGTAGCGGTGCGAAACCTGATCGCGCCGCCCATGCGCGCCCACGCCTCCATACGGCCGCAGCACCGCGTCTAGCGCATTCACGGCATCCTCAATCCGCGTCCCCGGCGACAGAGTCGCAAAAACCTGATTGAACGCACCTGTCATGTTGTACGCCGCTTCCAGTTGTGGCCGGTGCATCCAGATCACGCAGTAGGTCTTGAAGTCGGGCACAATCGAACCCGGCGCAAGCTGATAGATGAACTCAGGCGTCGAGACCACGCCCACGATCTCCAGTTGCCGCTGCCGGCCCGCGATTGTCACCGCGAGCGTGAACCCCGGCGCGAGCTTATGCGCCGCCGCGAACCCGTCGCTGATCACCGCCTCGCGATCCCGCCCGTGTTCTGGCAATCGGCCCGCGCGCAAATGCAGCAGATTGAAAATCGGCGGACCCGCCGGGAGCGAGACCATCTGCCCGGACACCGGCTGCGAGTAACCGCGCAGTTCGATGTTGGCGGGCGCGAACACGCGCGATTCAACCGCCGTCACGCCCAAAATCGCCGCTACTCGACCGGCTACAGGCTCCGGCGCGCGCTTAAGCGCCGAGAATAAATCGGGGAAACGAAACTGCCGGTAGAGTTCCGCCTGTGTGCTGGTGAGCGTGCCGAGCGTGGACGACGCCATCACATAAGTGGCGATGCCCGCCGCCAGCACAAACGCAATCGCGGCTACTTGGCCCTTCACGGCCCAGAGATCGCGGAACAGTTTGCGGTCCAGGGCTTGCATAGGGCGCGGACCTATTATTGTCGCGCAGCGCGGCCCTTACGGTGCGAAGCGGTACCCGGAGCCGCGCACGGTCTGGATGTGACGCGGAAACTGCGGATTGTCTTCCAGCTTCTGGCGGATCCAGGCAATGTGCACGTCCACGGTGCGCGTGGAAACGTCGGCCTGGTATTCCCACACATCGCGCAGCAATTCTTCACGCGAAACCACCTTGCCGCGATGGTCCACCAGATACCGCAGCAACTGCAACTCGCGTCCGGCGAGACTAATCGCCTGCCCGTTCTTGATCACCTCGGCGCGGTCGAAATCCACGCTCACATTGCCGAACTCATACCGCATCAACGGGGTCAGCTTTTCTTTCGACACGCGCCGCCGCAGCGCTTCCACGCGTGCCAGCAGTTCTGCTGGGTCAAACGGCTTGGCCAGATAGTCGTCCGCGCCCAGCTTGAGGCCCGCCACGCGATCCACCACTTGTGTTTTGGCGGTCAACATCAGTATTGCCACGTCGCGGCCAGCCTGGCGGATCTCTTTGCACACGTCAAAGCCGCTCTTGCCCGGCAACATGACATCCAGCACAATCAGGTCATAGCGGGTATTGAGCGCCATGTGCAGGCCCTTGGGGCCATCCGTCGCCGTATCCACATCGTGGCCTTCCGATGCCAACAGGTCAGAGACCGTCAGCACCAATCCGGGTTCGTCTTCAACTAACAGAATCTTCGAACTCATGTTCTTTCGTTTCGATCTGCGCAATGGGAATGCGCAGGGTAAACTCCGTGCCTTGTCCCGGTTCGCTGTGCACCGAGGCCTTGCCGTCGTGGGCCTCGGCGATGCGCTTGACGAGATTGAGGCCGAGGCCGGTGCCGTGAATCTGGTCAGCCACGGCGCTCTTGCCGCGGTAAAAGGCGTCGAAGATGTGGCGCAGATCGGCGGCGGGAATGCCCGGGCCGTGATCGGCAACTTTGATCTCCACAAAACCATCGGCCGTGGCCGACGCCTTCACGCCGATCCAGGCGCCGCTGAAGCCATACTTGGCCGCGTTACCGATCAGGTTGATAATCGCCTGCCGCAGTGCCGCCGAATCGGCGAGAATGCGCGGCAGGTTCGGTTCCAGATCGCGCTCCACAATGCAGCCCGCGCCTTCGGTCACGCACGCAGTTGCCGCCAGGGCCTCGTCGATAATCGTCTCCACCGATGCCGGCTCGCGCTTCTGAATCACGCGGCCCGCTTGTGCACCGGCAAAGCGCAGCACCTGCTCCACGATGCCTGTCAGCCGTTCGCTCTCATCGCGCACCAGGGCGCCGTAGCGTTGAATCTGCTTCGGGTTGGTAACCAGTCCGCCTTGCAGATTGTGGCCCGCCGTGCGGATCACCGCGAGCGGCGTACGCAACTCATGGGAGATACCGGCCACAAAATCCATCTGCAACCACGCCAGCCGCCGCTCGCGTTGGGTGAAGCGGATTAGCACAGCGAGCGCTGCCAGCATCAACGCCAACAGACTGGCCAGAATGCCAAGATTCCGCCAGCGTGCATGCTGAACCACGTGTTCAAGCGAGCCGGCGCGATGGCGAACCGCCAGATTCCAATAGCCGCCGCGTTCGCCGGGCCCTCCGCTAAATCCACCAGGGCCGCCCGGCCCACCGAAGCCCGGTGGAGGCGGACCCTTCCCCATTGTTCTTGGGCCGCCACCGCCGCCGCCAATCCCTCCCGCACGTCGAAAGCCGCCGCGTCGCATTGCCAGTTCCCACGACGGTTCGAAGAAAGGGATCGTCGCATCGGCGCCGTCTCCGGTGAAGCCGGGCTCGGTTTGGAATACAAAATTGCTGGGGTTGTTCCGCCAGGAAACCGCCACCTGATAGTCGAGCTTTCCGCCATTGCCCAAGTGGCGCTGCACAAGTTCCGGCAGCATCGCTGTGCGGACATGATCGAGGTTGAGTTCCAGCAGCAACCATTCGGACTCGCGCCGCTGGCCAGGCTCGATCGCATGAAAACGCGGCAACTCAATCAGCGGTGCATCTGGTTGCTCGCCTGGGGGAGGAGGGCCAAAGCCCGGGCCGGTCAGCCGCGCCAGTGTCCGTTCCCGCAACGGAGCCCAGGCTGTGGGCCACTCTGCCGGGCGAAACATGCGCGCCTCCAAATCGTAGAGGAAGAGGTTGAGCGCCGAGCGGTCGTCGTTCGGCTGTGCAATCGCAATCGCCTTAAACAGGTGTTCGGCGGCGGGCCCATTGGCGCGCCAGCGTTCGATCCGGGCCTGGTACTCTGCCTGGCGGTCGGCTTCAGGCTCCGCACCCGCGCGCGGCATAATGGCGCCGGCGGCGGCATTGATCTCGGTGTTGAAGTCGCGGCTGAGCCGCTGAAGACTGAGGCCCAGCCCCGTTTGCATACGCTGCTGCTCGGCTTCGCTGAGTTCGCCGAGCCAGCGGTACTGGATGACGCCCAACGCCACACACAATAGGACCAGCACCATGGCGAGCAGCCACCAGAACCGGCCTCCAGCGTTGTCGGCAGTCTGAATCATCCTCTTCAAATCTAACGCAGCGCCGTTGCAATTGCGCCTACGGCGAGGATAATTCGGGTAAAATCAGAGTTAACAATGTTAAGAGCCTCGTCGGAGGAATTTGTGGGTAGTTGGGCTAACCCGAACTACTGAGGAAACGACGTAGCTTAGGGCACGTCGCATCGAAAGATCGTTGTTCTTGTTCGTCAACTCCGCCACGCAGGAGCGGCCCGCCTTCGTCGTCGTCGATGGCTTGCTGGAGCACTTGACGGACCGGTCGCTTGCGAAGC
>VFZP01000335.1 GCA_016871115.1 Acidobacteriota bacterium | reverse complement strand
ACGCAATGGAACCTTGAATCTATTCGCCGCATTGGAGATCGCCACCGGGCAAGTGTACGCCAAAACCAGAAGCATTCATCGCAAAGACCACTGAACACCCCAAGCCTTTTCACTGGCGCAAACGTGAGGTCAAGGGAAGCCAGCTGCGAAATACTCTTATTACTTTATGCAACTAAGCACTAGGTCTCCGAGGAGCACTACAACATCATTCTCAAAGTGGCCGAGGTCATTGAACAGATGCCCAACCCGGTACGCTTTGAAGGCCACACCGATTCGCAGCCCATCAAGGGCAGCGCGCGCTTTGCCTCCAACTGGGAACTCTCGGCCGCCCGCGCCATCGCCATGATGGAAGCCCTTGCCAACTGCTGCGATCTCGACTCCGCGCGCTTTTCCATCGCCGGCTACGCCGACAGAGCGCCGATTGCCGGCAATAACGACCCCGAAGCCCGGCAACGAAACCGGCGCGTGGACGTCGTCATCCTCAACGGCGGAGGCGCGAGCCAGGAACCCACCAAACAGTAAGATTTATTACACTTCCGCCGATGGCGAACAAAAAGCGAATTTCTTGTTGTATTCGTTTTGCTGACCCGCTATAGTGAAGTCCATGGACGAAAAAGAGCGGGCAAGAGCACTCAGCACGGCGCTGGGGCAGATTGAAAAGCAATTCGGCAAGGGATCCATCGTGCGGCTGGGCTCAAAAGAAGCCATTCTGCCGGTCTCAGTGGTTTCCACAGGTTCCATTTCCGTGGATTACGCACTGGGTATCGGCGGCTTTCCGCGGGGGCGCATCAGCGAGATCTACGGGCCGGAATCGTCGGGCAAAACCACCATCGCCCTCCAGGCCATTGCCGAGGCGCAGCGCGCCGGCGGGGTGGCAGCGTTTGTCGACGTGGAACACGCCTTGGATCCCATCTACGCCAAGGCGCTCGGCGTCGACGTAGATAACCTCCTGGTCTCGCAGCCGGATTTCGCCGAGCAGGCCCTCGAAATCACTTCCTCGCTGATCCAGTCCGGCGCCGTCGACGCGCTGGTGGTCGACTCGGTCGCCGCCCTCGTCCCCAAGGCCGAACTGGACGGCGAAATGGGCGACACCTTTGTCGGCGTGCAGGCGCGCCTGATGTCGCAGGCCATGCGCAAACTCACCGGCGCGGTGTCCAAGTCCAAAACCTGTCTGATCTTCATCAACCAGATCCGTGAAAAGATCGGTGTTATGTTCGGGAGCCCGGAAACCACCACCGGCGGCCGCGCCCTGAAGTTCTACTCCTCGGTCCGCGTCGACATCCGCCGCATTGCCGCCATCAAGGACGGCGAAGCGGTGGTGGGCAACCGCACCAAGGTAAAAGTGGTCAAGAACAAACTCGCGCCGCCGTTCCGCGAATGCGAGTTCGACATTCTCTACGGCGAGGGCATCTCGCGCGAAGGCGATCTGCTTGACTTGGCCGTGCAGCACAACATCATCGAAAAGTCCGGCTCCTGGTTCAGCTATGGGGCAGACCGGATCGGCCAGGGCCGCGAGACGGCGCGGCAGTTCCTGCGTGACAACCCCGATGTGTTCGCCAAGATCGACCAGGAGGTCCGCAAAGCGCTGGGCATGACGTCGGCAGCGGCCGCGCCGATGGATGCCCCGGCAGCCGCCGCAGCGCCTTTGGCTACTCCCCCGCCGTCCGCCCGCGGCGCCAGTGCCACCGCCGGTGCTGGTACGCCGCCTCCGGCCCGGCCGGCCCGCAGCAACTAACCCGTCTCTCCCTCTCCGCTTCGCGCCGGTGACTGCCGCACCCTGGCCAGCCCAACCAGCTAGCCCGGCAGTCATCGGCGCTTCTTTTTTGCGGCCGTGCTAATGAGATTCGCAAGTTGGACCGCGCCGCACGCGAACGCGGCCAGCATCGCCGAAGAAACCCGTTTTCGGCTTCGGTGGGCGGTTCTTGCTACTTCTTCACCGATACCTTCACGCCCTGCGGCGCCACCGTCACCGGCAGCACTTCGGCGCCTTCGGCCGCAATCGCCGCTTCCACACGAGCTTTCGCATCCGGCTCCACGAAGAAGAACACACAGCCCCCGCCGCCCGCGCCGCACACCTTGGCGCCTAGCGCCCCGATGCGCCGCGTGCGCGCCACCATGCGGTCAATCAGTTCCGTGGAGATCGTCGGAATGTTCTTCCGCCGGTGTTCCCACTCGGCCCGCACCAGCTCGCCCACCTCGGGCCAGCTGCGCTTTTCCACGGCGTCGCGCATCGCCAGCGCAATCGCGGCGATCTGATCGAAGTTGCGCTGCACCTTCTTGTCGCCGTTGATGTGAGCCTTCATCACTTCCCAATTGTTGATTCCGGAGTTGCGCGGAATACCCGTGTAGGCCAGCACCACGCGCGAGTTGAAATCGTTCAGATCCACACCCAAGCCCACGCGCGTAATGCCTCCCGGCGTCAGCTTGATATAGCCCACGCCGCCGTACATCGCCGCATAGTAATCCTGCGGCCCGGTAGGCACGCGAATCACCTGCGCCTCGATGTTCTGCACCGTCTCACGCAGTTTCTCGAGCGTCATCTTATGCCCGGTCAGCTTGCTCAACGCCGCACCCGCCGTCACCATCAACGAAGATGAGCCGGAAATGCCCGCGCCCGCCGGAGCTTCTGAATGCGTCGTCATCTCCAGCCCGCCTTCGGGCCGGAAATAGCGCAGCAGCCAGGCATGCAGCGACAACTTCGGCTTCGGCGCCGATATAAGCGCTTCGAGCGAAGGGTAGGTCTCCTCAACCCCCAGATCGCGAGACCGCAGCACAATCGCCGAGTCCTGGCGCGGCGCCAGTTCGCAGTGCGTGTAGCGCGACACCGCGAAATGCACCGTCGTCGCGTTTTCGTGAAAGAGGCAAATCGGCCAGATGTCGAGCGTCCCGCCGGCCATGTCCACACGGCATGGAGATTGAGAAACAATGCGCATGATGAACATTCAGGATAACGCGGACCGCTACAATGGAGGGTCCACCCATGATGAGAGTCCGCTTTGCGCCCTCGCCTACTGGCTATCTCCATATTGGTAGTGCACGAACTTTTATATTCAACTGGCTGTTTGCCCGGAAGCATCATGGCACGATGATTCTGCGCATCGACGACACCGATGTCGACCGCAACACCGACGCCTCGCTCCAGTCCATCTACGACGGCCTGAACTGGCTTGGCCTTGGCTGGGACGAACACTATCGCCAATCCGAACGGCTGGATCTGCACAAACGCCTCGCCTACGCCATCTTTGAGAAAGATCTCGCCTATCGCGACTTTACGCCCGCGCACGCCAGCCCCGACGACCCGGTCGAGGCCGGCGCCGATACTCCGAAGCAATCCTGGCAATTCAACCCCGGCATGCGCGAGCTTTCGCGCGAGGAAAGCGACCGCCGCGCCGCCGCCGGCGAGCCGTTCGTGTTGCGCTATCGCGTGCCGCGCGGCGTTGGCCGCACCATTCGTTTTGCCGACGGCGTCTACGGTCCGCAAGCCAAGGAAGCTGACGACATCGAGGACTTCGCGCTCCTCCGCTCCTCCGGCCTGCCCACCTATCACATGGCCTCCTGCGCCGACGACGCGGACCTCGGCATCACCAACATCATCCGCGGCCAGGATCATCTTTCGAACACCTTTAAACACGTGCTGATCTTCGAGGCGCTCGGCTCAGGTCCTGCGCCCGAATTCGCGCATCTGCCGCTGCTGATCGCTCCGGATGGCGCCAAGCTTAGCAAGCGCAAACACGGTCCCGTGGTGAGCGTCACCACCTATCGCGACGCGGGTTTCCTCCCGCACGCCTACATCAATTTTCTTTGCCTGCTCGGCTGGTCGCCCAAAAACGACCGCGAGCAAATGACCCGCCAGGAATTGATCGACGCCTTCACGTTGTCCGGCGTCAACCGCTCAAACGCGGTCATCACATTCACCGACGCCGACCCGATCGATCCCAAAGCGCTGTGGCTGAACTCGCAGACCCTGCGCACCGTCACCACCGCTGAGCTCGCTCCGCTTGTGCGCCAGACGCTCGCAGCCGCGGGGCTCGCCGCGCAGGAGCCGCCCGAGCGCCTGGAACAAACCATCGAGATCCTCCGTAGCCGCTTTGCCACGCTCCTCGATTTCGCCGGGCGCGGCCGCTGCTGCTTCGCCGACGACTATCCGGTGGCGCCGGAAGCGGAAGAAAAGTTGAACGTCCCTCAAGCCCGCGAATTGCTGCGTGAGCTCGGCGCGCGCCTCGAAGCGGACCCCGATTTCACTGAGGCGTCCGTCGAGAAGCAACTCCGCGGCCTCGCCACCGAGCGCGGCGTCAAAGCCGGCGTGCTCATCAACGGTTCGCGCGCGGCGCTCACCGGGCAGACCGCCGGTCCTAGCGCGTTTGCCGTGTATATCGCGGTGGGGCGCGAACGGGCCATCCAAAGATTGAAGAAGGTATAACGCAACAGCATGGTGATTCTCGGAATTGGTGGAATTCAGAATGACGCCGCGGTGGCCGTGGTACAAGACGGCCAGCTCGTCACCGCGGCCGAACAGAAGAAACTCGCGCGCTACACGCAGCCCGGCGAACTACCGCTGGCGGCGGTAGACGGCTGCCTCCAGGCGGCGCGTCTGGAGCGCAAGCACATCGATCATGTCGTCGTCGTGCGGCCGTGGTCCAGCAATCGCGACGTGAGCCTGCAGTTGGAACTGCGCGAGTTGTTTCCGGAAGCGCAAGTGGTATTACTCGATCATCACGCCGCGCACGCTGCCTCGGCGTTCTTCGCCGCGCCCTTTGACGAGGGTACCGTTCTCACCCTCGACCGACAGGGCGACCTGCGCTGCGGCGCACGCTGGCAAGGCCGCGGCCGCGATTTGACGCTGGAACGCGAAGTCTACTTCCCGGACTCGCTCGGCGACCTGTATTCGCGCGTGACGGCCCTGCTCGGCTACGCGCCCAATGCGGATGAGCACAAGGTGCAGTGGCTCTCCACCGCGGGGGATGATCGCTTCGTCCCGTTGTTTGAGGAAATCCTCGGCGTCGCCGCCACCGGTTGGCCGCGGCAGGACCACAGCTACTTCGATCAGCGCCGTGCCACCAATGGCCACTTCGCGCCGAAGTTCTACCGGGCGCTCGATATTGCCGACGCCGCCGAAGTGCCCGCTTCGCTGAAGGCTAACGTTGCCGCCGGCGTGCAGCACGCCATCGAACGCGCTGTGCTCCGCATGGCAGGCGAAGGCGAGAACCTCGCGCTCGCCGGAGGCCTCGCGCTCAACGCCCTGCTCGTGCGGTCGCTCGAATCCTCGGGCCGCTGGAAGCATGTATTCGTGCAGCCCGCCTCGGGCAACGCCGGCACGGCCATCGGCGCGGCGCTGCACGGCTGGCACGTTACCGCCGGCCAGGGCAAGCGTGGCTCGTTCGACACGCTGTGCCTCGGCCCCGGCTTCAGTGCCGAAGACGTGAAGCGTGTACTCGAAAACTGCAAGCTCCGTTTCCGCTACCTGCTCACCGAAGGCGAACTGATCGGCAGCGCGGTCAAGGAGCTGAACGAAGACAAGATCGTCGCCTGGATGCAGGGCCGCATGGAGTTCGGCTCGCGCGCGCTCGGCAACCGCTCCATTCTGGCCTCGCCGCAAAATCCGTATTCAACGGAAAACCTCAATATCTATATCAAGCACCGCGAGCCGTTCCGCAAGTTCGCCGCCTCGGTGCCCGCCGAACTCGCGCACGAATACTTCGACGCCGGCCCCAACGCGCGCTTCCTCGCGACGGTGGGCCAGGTCAAGCTTGCGCACCGCGACAAGTTCGCCTCGGCGGTGCTCGGCAGCGGCTTCGTACGGGTGCATGCCGTTACGGAGAAGGACAACCCGCTCTACTGGCGGCTACTGCACGCCTTTGGCAAGTCCACCGGCCTGCCCGTGCTCTACAACACCAGCTTTAACCTCTTCGGCGATCCACTGGTGTGCACCCCACGCGATGCCGTCCGCAGTTTCTATTCCTCAGGCATCGACGCGATGTTCGCCGGCAGTTTCCTGCTACAGAAGTAGGGGCCACAAAGAAAAGCCGCCCGGCTGCACTGGCAACCGGGCGGCGGTAAGTGAGGATTTGCGCAGCTTACTTCGCGAAGCTGATGCCGAAGCCGGTCGTTTACATGAAGTCGTTCTTCTTGCGGCCGGGCACAGGCAGATTCAGGAAACGGTCGCTGAGGGCGATACTCCAGTTCAGCCACTTGGTCAACTGCGTCGATGCGCCCATGTCGAAGTTCATGCGCCACCGCTCACTCTGCTGGAGGTTGTTGAACATGCGGAAGCTCTGGAAAAAGGTAGTCCGCGCGTTCAGCTTATAGTTGAAGTCATCGCCCCAGTAATCATCCGCGCCATTACGGACAAACGGCCGCAGCGGGCGAATCGGGTCGAACTTTTCGCGATTGTAAGCCAGACCGCCCAGCAGGTCGAAGCGGCCGCGTTCGGCCTTCCATACATTCGCGCCCAATCCGGCGCCGATCACCATGCGCAGATCGAGGTTCTGGAACTTGTCGTATTCCCAGTCGTTGAAGCCGTTGAAGAAGATGCACGGCTTCAGGTTCCGGTTGTAACCCCAACCACCGCGGACCGCCTGCGCCGTCTGAGCGTTGGTGTTATTCACCGTCGCGCTCGCGCGGATGGAGTTGAAGTACATGAAGAGCTTGTCGGTGTTAGTAACACGCGCCGTATTCAGGGCCGTCGCAAACGTCGCGGTCTTGGCGTTGCCGCGCGTGCCGGTCCACCCGATACTGGCCGTGCCGGCCCACTGATCCTGTATTCGTGGCGCAAGCAGGCGTTCGTACGCCGTCTGCTCATCGGCGTTGCGCAACGCGACAATGTCGGCAGCCGCCACCGAACGTTTTTCGGCGCCGGCAGCCACTTCAATCTTGCCGCCCGCCGTGGCCAGCGTGCCCTTTACTGTCTGATTGCCGGGCAGCACCACGTTAATCGGAGTGTCGGCCTTCACTGAATCAATCTGGTACCAGGGTAACGTGACTACCCCAAAGAATTCACTTTTAAGCGTGAGCGTCTTGGCGTCTTTCTTTACAAAGGCGCCGGTAACCCGGTCCCCGTTTTTTATCACGACCTGATCGCCAACTGGCTCGTCAGAAAAATTCGTGGGCAAGTGGCGGCTCGGGCAGCTTTCCAAGTGTGTGATATAGCGCGAGTTCGAGGATGCGATAGGTGCGAAAGCCGTACGATCTTCTCATGGCGACTTTGGCCTTGTTGTTCAGGCCCTCTATCACGCCGCTGGAGAACTCCTTTTTGGCCTTGAAGTAGTTGAGCA
>VFZP01000334.1 GCA_016871115.1 Acidobacteriota bacterium | reverse complement strand
GGGACGCCGAAGGGGTGGCAAGGGTTGCGCTGTGCGTTCGAACTGCTTTTGCGCCTGCTGCATTGGGCGATGATGCAGATGCACCAAGTAAGTGCGCCTCGTGAGGTAACCCCGGGCAGGTCCTGTAAGCCCCTACATCATGTCCGCGTGTGCCTGCCTCGCACACGCCCTCAAGCTACAAACTGACATTCGCCACGGGCTGCTAGAGGATCCCGAGGCGGGGAAACTGTGGGCAAACAGCTTCCCCGTCTCCGAGTACACGGCAGAAACCATCAACCGCATCTATTGGGCGTAGACTCGATCAAAGGCCGTCACTCCGAACGACTGCCGATTTGTATTGGAACAACGGCAAAGCGCCCCGCCAAGGAGTCAGCGGTGGGTTGGCTAACCGTAAGCTGTTCATTTGTTTCAACGCTTTATGGTGAATGTCGACAATGCGGCCGTCCTTGAACAACTGGGGAGAATCCTGCGCTCTCTGGGCTTTGCCAACACGACGAAGCTGCAGAGATTTCTCTCTTTTGTAGTGGAGCATACGCTTGCCGGCCGGGAATCGCAGATCAAGGAATCGGTCATCGGAGCCGAAGTCTACCAGAAGGCCGCCGGATACGACCCTCGGCTCGATGCCACGGTCCGGGTTGAAGCAACCAAACTCCGGCAGCGTCTGAAACAGTACTACGAGGCGAATCCAGGGGAAACCCTGCGCATTTCGATTCCCAAGGGGACCTATGTGGCCCACTTCGAGCACGCCGTGGCCGAAGAAGCGCGGCCGCCCGTGGTCAACACCGTGGCGGCTAAAGCAAACCGGCGTCCGGCTTGGCTCCTTCCGGCCGCTGGCATACTGGCGTCGGCGGCCGTCATCGGTCTGGTGATCTTGCCGCGCTGGCCCGAGTCCCAGCCGCAGCGGCCCTTGCCCCGGCTTCGGCAACTCACCGACCACGGGTCCTACGCCGCCGAGCCGGCGATGCCGCGCCGCTAAGTCGGTTCACGGAGTTGTTCGAAGCGATGGCCATCGAATGGCTGAAGGTGGCCAGCCAGAAAGCCGTGTCCGAACAACTGAAGCTGACTTGGGATGAAATCCACGGCATCCAGAGCCGGGCGGTCAAGCGAGGATTGGAGCGACGCAAAGCGGAGACGGTTTCGCGAGTGGGTGTAGACGAGAAGGCGTTTGGCAAAAGCCACCACTACCTGACGATCGTGAACGATTTGGTGCGAGGTAGGGTGCTGTACGTGGCCGCAGAGCCGGAACAAAGCAGTCTTGAGGGGTTCTGGAAGACGCTGACGGCGGAGCAACTGGCGGGCATTGAAGCCATCGCCATGAACATGTGGGACCCTTACGTTAACTCCACGCGGGAACACCTGCCGGAAGCCAACAGCAAGATCGTGTTCGACAACTTTCACATTGCGCAATATCTGAGCCAGGCGGTCGATGAGGTGAGGTGGAAAGAACAGAGAACCTTGAAAGAAGCCGGCGATGACCGGTTGACAGGAACGCGCTACGACTGGCTTGGGAACCCGACGAAGATGGAGCCGAAGGATCGCAAGGAGTTCGCCGAACTGCGCAACAGCGGGCTGAAAACGGCGCGCGCCTGGGCCTTGAAAGAAACGGCAATGTCGTTCTTCGAATACCGCTATGAACGGCCTGCCCGAAAGCACTTCCGTGGGTGGCACGGCTGGGCCACACGGAGCCGGCTCAAGCCGATGATTGAAACGGCGGGGATGATGAAGCGGCGCTTCGAGAACATCATCACGTACCTGAGACATCGAATCACCAATGCCGCCAGCGAGTCGATCAACTCGAAAATTCAATGGGTGAAGTATACGGCCCGCGGTTTCCGGAACAAGCAAAACCTCCTCGACGCCATCTACTTACATTGCGGGGGGGGGAGCGGGAACTGGCTCCGTAGCCACTGAAAAGCCTGAAGAGCCCAAAATCGAGTACGTGTACGTAAACCAATCAGGGCGCGACACTAGAATGGTTCTCAATCGCCAGGGAACAAAACCCAAAGATCAGGGCGTCCGACGTTGCAGTGGACGGAGCGAGCGAGCAGCCCAGGAACACTCCAACTGAGGTACAGCGCCAACCGCGCGGCCTGCCAAGCGCCAGTTCGGCTCCTGCGGCTCTCCAAACGCGCGGTCAAGGAGGGCACGGGATGAAAAGTCCGCTCGATCCACTTTGGCCGTGCAGGCTCGTCGTCCTGAAGGCGGTCTAGCTCCCACGCGGTGGTTTGCCATGGGACACCGCGCGACGCGGCGAACCGGTCAGCGGTGAATACGGCGGGCCGCGAAAAGCTCGGTAGGATGAGTAGGCCCACAAACGACCAAAGTGTAAAACCGAATATCAGTCGCAGATAGGCGCCCGTGTTCGAGAATCCTGCGCCCGGTGTCAAGGTTAGCGCGGAGAGCAAGCCGGCGAGATTAAAACTGAAGGCGAGTGCCAAGCCGGCCGCGCGAGCGCCGCTGGCAATCAGTCCGCTACGGCGAGTGTACTGCACCGTCCGCCACTGTACCGGCCAACTCCCGGGCATCAGCAGACGCCTTGTTGGCCCGAGGCCAACCCATCCTCCGACAAAGGCCGGATCGGCTACCGAGACCAGATAGGCCTCCGCTTCCTTTGACACAGTTCGAACTGAGCCAACGGCTTGTGCGAATGAGGCCTGGAACAAGACCAGAACCAACATAATCGCCGACATGCTGAAGGCGGCGCCCGCGATGCCGTAGGCTTGGCCGGCGCACAACAACACCGCTGAGGCTGTTACCCAACACAACACCTGAACTACCACGCCCCTCGCCCAGCTTGGCAAATCGGTTGGCACTCGGCCGAACTTCCGGGGGAGGTAGTAGCCGCCCAACCAGTCGAATGGAGCCTGAATTGCGACGTACACGGCGGCGAGCGCGAGTAAGTCGAGAATAAGCGAACCAGAGGCGTGCGGGGCGCTCCAATCGCGCCAGATGCCTGTGGCGGCAATCAACGTCCAAGTTCCCACTCCGGTTACGCCCAACCACAGGCGGCTGCGTGCGTAGCTCATCATCCTGCGGATGCCGGAAGCGAGCGAGCCACACCCGTAGTTTGGTTGAGGAGCGAACGGGCCGCGGCCAAACCGGAAAGGTAGGCCCCTTCAACGCGCGGTCCGCCGAAGGCATCGCCCGCCAGCACGAGGGGCGCAGGAGCGTCTGTGACCGTGAGGCAAGCGGACGGGTAGGGATGAACTGGTTCGCAGAAGCGCCAGCGGCGTAGTTGCCAATCCGCGGCCGGCGACGCAAGCCACTTTCGCGCTGCCTGCAACAATAAAGTAGCCACCGTTTCCGGAGCCGTATCCCAGTGGTCGCGGGCAAAATCCGCAGTGGAGTGAATGGTCACGGCTGCCGGTCCATCTGAAATTCCCTTGAGAGTGTTGTCGGAGATGACCTCCAACGGGCCGCTCGCGCCTAGGCGAAGATAGCCGGGCGGGGGAGAGCCGCTTGGTCCGGCGAGGGTCGCCAGTAGGGCCAGGCACGGAGCGTAGGTGATGCGCGCCAGATCGGCTTGCAGGCCGGGGGAAAGATGACCCTCCAGGAGCGCTATGGACTGCGGGACTGGGGCCGTGAGAATCAGCGCATCAGCTTGAAGCGGCTCGGAGTCTGCGCAGTGGGCTGTCCATCGCCCGGCCTCGGTGTGGAGCTTGCTGACCGCGGTCGACAGTCGCACATCCATCTCGCTACTTAGACGGGCGGCAAGTCCGTTCATTCCGTCCGTACTGCGATAGCGCATGCGTCCCGGTTCGCCAAACCACTCCGCCACCCAATTTTGTTGGAGCCACTGCGTCACTTCGCACTGAAACTCATGTGTGCGCGCGGTGAAGAACTGCGCGCCATGGTCAAACGCGAGACCATCTTTGCGCCAGGTGGCCATGCGGCCGCCAGCATTTCTGCCTTTGTCGACGACGCATACACGCCAGCCGTTCGCCTTAAGGAGGCGCGCGGCAGTTAGTCCTGTGAGGCCGGCACCCACGACTAGACAATTAGGCGTCATAGGCACACTTGAGCGAAGGGATCGCACTTGGCTCCTGGGGTGAACATTACGATCCTCGTATCCCGGACTCTGAACGTACCCCCGTACCCCGCGATTTGCGGTTTTCGATCAGAGTCTTGCGAACCTCACGGATCGAGTAGAGTAGCCCGCCATTCAGCAGAAAAAACGTAAATGTCCCTGCCGCGAAAATAAGCGAATCCGACATGATCAGTTTCTCCGTATCACGATTTGAATGTAGGCTCCGGTACTCAAGATCGATGGCACCCAGAGACCAACGAACTGCCCGGCTTCTTTGTTGGCAGCCGTGCCAATGCCAAACCAAAGGCAAATAGAAAGCGCTAACGACAAAAAAGCCGAAAGCAGAATCAACCAATCTCCCTTACCGATCAACGAATTGCCCCTTTCAATTATTCTTTAGCTTCACAAAGATCAACAGACAAGGCGCGAGGCTGGTCGCCACCGGCGGCCAAGCGTAGAGCCTCGGCGCGGATACCGCTCAGCATGCCGCTGAAGACAATTCCGTGCAGAGGAACTACGGCATACCAATAGAGCAGGCCGAAAACGCCGCGGGGGCGGAAAAGCGCGGTCTGACGCAGCAGGCTTTGTCCGTCGCCCTGATCCTCAATGCAGAATTCAAGCAGTGCCTCGCCGGGCAACTTCATCTCGGCGCGAAGCGCCAGCCGCCGGTCGCGCTCAAGACCGACCACGCGCCAGAAGTCGAGAGCTTCTCCAAAGCCAACTGACTCAGGATCGCGACGCCCGCGGCGGAGCCCTGGCCCGCCAACGAGCCGGTCAAGCAAGCCTCGCAGTTTCCACAGCCAGTCCGCCGCGTACCAGCCATGGCCACCACCAACGCGGCACACTGCCCGAAAAACCGCTGAAGCCGATGCAGCCACTGTCAACTCTCGCGCATCACGAAAAACCGAGCCGCCGGCCCAGTCCGGATCGCCCGGCATCGGCCCAGCCATGGACCAACTGGTTGCCACGCGATTCTCTGCCACTGTAGTAAGTGCTGCCCTGATTGCTTCGCGCACACTCAGCAGAGGCTGCGGCAATAAGTCGCTAATGCGGTTCTCGCGGCAAACTACCGGGTTTTTCAAACCCTCGGCAAGCGGCTTCGCCATCGAGTGGCCAATGGGCGTGATCAGATGGATCCAATACGAGCTCAGGCGGGGCGTCAGCAGCGGCACCGGGAGGATCAGCCGGCGCGGAAGGCGCAGTTCTTCTGCCATGATTCGCAGTATGTCGCGATACCGGAGTACATCCGGGCCGCCGATATCAAACACCTGCCCAATCGTTTCCGGCTTGTCCAGAACGCCCAGCAAGTAGCTAATCACGTCGCGGACCGCAATCGGCTGGCACAGGGTCGACACCCACCGTGGGGTGATCATCACGGGGAGACGCTCAACCAAGTATCGGAGAATTTCGAATGACGCCGACCCCGAACCAACGATCACCGCCGCGCGGAGCACCGTCACCGGAACCCCGGCGGAGGCTAGCGCGCTTTCTACTTCGCGGCGCGAGGAAAGGTGCTCACTGAGGTTGGCGCCGGTTTCGCCCAGGCCTCCCAAATAGATAATGCGCTTCACAGCTGCTGCTTGTGCCGAAGCAGCAAACTGCCGGGCAAGGAGCTCGTCTCGTTTGGCATAAGTAGCGCCAGCCGAAGCCATAGAATGAACGAGGTAGAATGCCGAGTCGACTCCATTGAGGGCTTCGGAGAGGGCGCTGGAGTTAGACATCTCGACCGGAAAGACTTCGACGCCGGGGTCCGAGATCCAGTCCCGCTCCGAGAGCTTGCTTGGCGAACGGGCTAAACACCGTACGATGAAGCCCGCCTCCAGCAGTCGAGGGACAAGCCGCCCACCAATGTAGCCGGTGGCTCCGGCAACCGCTACTCGTCGTTTGGGAGTGACGTCACTTGTCGACATGGTTTGCTTAGATAGCCGGGGCGGGGTCGCCAGAAGCCGCGAGATGGCCGGCAAGTACGACCCATGTCAAACGACCCCACTGAATCCTCAGAGTCAGGCCCGGAGGGATATATTTCCTGAGGGACCAGAAGAGAGGGGCGAAGTGGATCAGGGATGAGAGGGAAGGAAAGCGTGCGACGAAACTCATGTTGCCGCCGGAAAGCGTGCAACGATATCCGGCGTTCTCAATGAGTAAGTCCGCGCTAAGTGCGGACAGCAGCCGCTTCATCACGGGTCCGAATCTTGACAGTGCCGCTCATCCGCCAGGTTGCATGCTTCGCGTCGGGAGAGGTCGAGCTGGGTACGCTGACTTCCAGGGACTGGAACTCGTAGGTGATCTCCGCGCCGCGTCCGGTGAGTTTGTCGTAGAGGCCGATAGCAAGATCGGGCCACGTTTGGGTATCAGCAGTTTTTTGCGTCATGCAGTTGAGATGCACTCACACAGAACTCGGATGTAAGAATTCTGAAAATGCCCGCTGATTGGCGAGTTGCCCGAGACAGCGAGTTTCGTTGAATGCGTCATCCGCTTAATGGGGTGGGAAGGGCCCGTCGGTACGCCAACGGTCCCTGACGTTCCGATTGTGGAGGCCGTCGCCGAGGCGTGGACCGGCCGCCATGAAAACGCGCCTCGGCAAGCGCCGTGGCTAGGCGCTTCCTGGCCTACGCCCGGTCTAGGTTGGTTCGCCAGCGTGCGTTACGTTCCGTTTACAAAGGAGGCCTCGCCTTCCAGGAGCTTCGGCGAGGTGTTGCAGGCCGGTGCAATGCGCGCCTTGTGGCTGGGCACAAGAATTGCGCTCCCTCGGAGAACGGGCGCATCTGTTTCAAGCAAACGTGTTTTTTTGATCAGAAGCGGAGGTGGGGAACGGCATGAGGTAGCGCTGCAACTATCGCAGTCTAGATCGACGGTTGGCCGACTCGGCGAGAGCCTGGGTCAGCGGTCAACTGGTCATGTCGAGGGAGGCTTGGTGACCATTCGGCCTCGTTGAGCAACTGATGAGCAAGCCGCGTAAGCCATCCAAGACGAATCTCCCCGTGAAGACGTGTGCGGTTTGCCAGCGCCCCTTCACCTGGCGAAAGAAGTGGGAGAAGGTGTGGGACGAGGTGAAGTACTGTAGCGACCGCTGCCGCGGGAAACGGGGAAAAGCATGAATAGAGTGTTCGGCTCGCGCGAAGAGCTGGCGGCTCTGGTGCAAAATCTGGGTTGACACTGGGTTGGTACCATTTCAGCCCGCGGGTCTCGATCGAACCCGACTCCGATCACGCTGCCAACGCGGCTCGCCAGATCTCCGGCATCCTCGCCCCTGCCCCGCCTAGTTTGCCAAATTTG
>VFZP01000333.1 GCA_016871115.1 Acidobacteriota bacterium | reverse complement strand
CACATCGTATGGCACCTGGAAATTCACCTGCCCGTAGGAGCTGTAGTAGGCGGGGGCGGGCCGGTCATTCACGAAAACACGCATGCCGCCGAGTTCGGTTGGCAGTGGGAGCGAGGACGCCACAGCCGGCTCCTGAAACGTGAATTGTTCGCCGAACGCCGCCACGATGCCGCCTGCCGCAATCACGTCGTTCTCTTCAAACACGGCGTTGTCCAGGATGCCCTGGAAGCGAATCGCGGGCGCGGCCTGCTCCACCACTTCGAGTTCCACGGGAACATTCAGCGGCGAGTTCACGCCGTTGTGCGCCACCGCGACGCTGCCGCGATACACGCCCGGAGTGACGTTGGCCGGATCGAGGTTCACGTCAATGATGTCGAAGCCTGCCAGCTTCGCCGCCGTCAACCAGGTGCCGCCACCTGTGACCGAGGCCGTCGCCGCGCCCACGGCAAGCCGCCCGAGGCCACGATTGTTGATGCGCACGCGGTGCAACTGTTTGGGCGTGTTCTGCGCAATGCGCACGCGCAACGCGGCAGTGCCCGCCTGCGCAATGGGCTGCGAGGTGACCTGAAAGGCCACGTTCACCGTCTTGTTGTCGGCCGCGAGCGCGGAGTTGCGAATCTGCACCGTGCCGTTGTAGGTGCCTTCTGCAAGGGGCTGCCCGCCGGAGGGTTGCTGGCGCGCGGCGATCCGGAAGGGCCGGACAAAGTTGAAGGTGCCCGCGCTCAACTGCATCACCGTCAACCACGAGTTGCTGGGGCTGGCGTTGGTTTCAATATTCGAATTGGTGTTGAAGGCAAACTCGTCGGTGCCGCCGTTGGGCGTGGCGTAGAGATTCACGCGGTCCGGCAGCGTGCTGCCCACTTGGAGCGAGACGAGGATGCGCTGGGGCGCATCGATGGCGTTCGGGTCAGCCACCAAAACGGTGGCCGAATAAGCTCCGGCGGCGAGGCTGGCCGTTGAAAACGTCAGTTGCAAGGGGATGCACTGGCCAGACCGCCGGGCGCAAGTGCGCAGGGCGCCGGCGCGAGCCGCCACCCACGGCGCCGTGGAGGTGAGCGTCAGGCGGAGGTTCTCTGTTTCCGACGTCGCCTCGCGGTCCGCCACGCTATAGGCTTCCAACTCCTGCACAGCGGGATTGGCCCCGGGGGCCACAGTAACCGGGCCCACCACGGTGTTGCTGAGCCGCAAGCGCGGCACGGCCAACAACAGGGACGGCGAGGAGGCCACCAACAAAAGGGCTGTCAGTGAAATTCGGTGATTCAAGATGCGGGTCAAGCGAGTTCTTTCTGGACGCGGTGACGGGTTGGTCAGCAGGCCGAAACGTATCCACCCGATAATGTTTTTTACGCTCAAGAGTTTAGCATAGCACGCACGGTGCCAAGTGCCTGCCGCGTCATGGCGCACACGAAATCTAGGATAATTGAGGGTGCACATGATCTCGACGATCCGCGAGCAAATCCAAACGATCTTCCGTGAGGACCCGGCCGCCAAGGGCGTTATTGAGATCGTGCTCTGTTATCCCGGCTTTCACGCTATCCTGTTGCACCGATTGGCCCACTGGCTTTATCGCTTGGGCTTGCCGCTGGTGCCGCGCCTGGTCTCGCAGACCTCGCGCTTTCTCACCGGCATTGAGATTCACCCGGGCGCGCGCATCGGCCGGCGGTTCTTTATCGACCACGGCATGGGCGTGGTGATCGGCGAAACGGCCGAGATTGGCGACGACGTGCTGTTGTATCAGGGTGTCACACTGGGTGGGACAGGAAAGGAGCGCGGCAAACGCCACCCCACGCTGGGAAACCAGGTGGTGGTGGGCACCGGCGCCAAAATCCTGGGCAACATCCAGATTGGCGACCACGTAAAGATCGGCGCCGGCTCGGTGGTGGTGCATCCGGTGCCGCCTAACTCAACGGTGGTGGGAATTCCGGGGCGCGTGGTGCGGCGTCATGGCGTGAACGAAGCTGAACTACTCGAACACGGCCAACTACCCGATCCCGAAGCGCAGGAAATCGACGAGTTGCGCCGCCGGGTGGCCGAACTCGAGAAAAAACTGGAGAGCGTGTTTTCCAGCGCGAAGGCCCCAAGGCCGTAGCGAAGCCAGCCATCTACTGCAGCCGCGCCCGGTTTCGCTCGTTCAGCACCAGCTCATCGAAAATCGCCAGTACCTGCTTCCGGAACTCGTAGGCGCGTTTCAGATTCTGGCGGAAGTTGGGTTCGTACCGGCGTGGGCGCAACCATTTTTCGAGAATGGTCTTCGGCACATCAATATCGCGCCGCAGCGATTCGGCGGGTTGGCCGCGAAGAAACAGGCCGTAGAACATGGCTGCTTCTTTCATCGGCGCCGACGGGTCATACTCTTCCCGGAGGCTGGGCAACTGCTTGAGCAGTGCCGGCTGGACGGGTTGTGGATGCCATCTCATGTATTTACTCAGATGCCGGAACCCAGGATTTCCCGGCGGAAAAAGCCAGTATAAGCACCTCCAGCCCGCACTTTCAAGACTTGACGAAAAGGGCCGTTCGTGCGGGCACATTGCGGGAGGCACGTTTTTGCGCCATGCTGGAGAAGAAAGGAACTTCCAACCCATGATTCACCGCCGTCTGTTCGCCTTGTTCACCTTTTCCACGATGCCGGTTTGGGCTGACTCCTGGACAGGCTCCGTGGTGGATGTGATGTGCAAAGGCAAGGATCTGACGAACCACACGCGGCAATGCAATCTTGCCTGCGCCAAGGGCGGCTACGGGCTGGTTTTGCCCGACGGCAAGTTCGTGAAGTTCAATGAAGCCGGCAATGCACGGGCGCTGGCCGTACTGAAAGCCTCCACCAAGGACAAGGACCTGAAGGCGAAAGTCACCGGCAAGCTGGACGGCGAAGTGATCCAGGTAGAGTCGCTCGAACTGCAATAAGCGGTTGCAAACCCGCCCCGGTTTGCATAGGATAGTTCTTCATGCGCTGCGCCTGGTGGTTTGCGGGTCGATTTAGCCGCTTCTAAAACGAAGCATCCGGCGGCGCGCGCGTTTCCTTTCTTTCTGTATCCCGGTTTCGCCCGCCCCCGGCGCTCTCTTCTTTCCGCCATTCGCAGTTGAATTTGTTGTCGCCGGGGCAGGAGGCCTTTCCAACATGATTATTTCGATGAAGCAGCACACGCCGCAGACGGGCGTTGACGAAGTTTGCCAGCGCATCCGCGACTTCGGCTACAAGATCCACACGATCGAAGGCGTCGAGCGCGTGGTGATTGCCGCCATTGGCGTGGGCGATGTGACGGCCTGCCTGGAGTCGCTTGAGGCCATGCCGCAGGTGGAACGCGCGGTACGCATCTCGGCGCCCTACAAGTTCGTCTCCAAGGAATTCAAGAAAGACAAGACGGTTATCCGGTTGCGCAACTGCGAGATCGGCGGCGGCGAGTTTGTGGTGATGGCCGGCCCCTGCTCGGTGGAAAACGAAAAGCAGATCATGGAATCCGCCGAGGCCGTGGCGGCGGCCGGCGCACAGGTGCTGCGGGGCGGCGCCTTCAAGCCGCGCACGTCGCCGTACGATTTTCAAGGGCTCGAAGAAGAGGGCTTGAAGCTCCTGCGCAAGGCCGGCGATGCCATGGGCCTCACGGTGATCACCGAAGTGATGAGCGACCGCGATGTGCCGCTGGTGGCCGAGTACACCGACATTCTGCAGATCGGCGCGCGTAACATGCAAAACTTTTCCCTGCTGAAAAATCTCGGCAAGGCGGGCCGGCCGGTGCTGTTGAAGCGCGGGCTGAGTTCCACCATGAAGGAACTGCTGATGTCGGCCGAGTATGTGGTGGCGCATGGCAACAACGACGTGATGTTGTGCGAGCGCGGCATCCGCACCTTTGAAACGGTGACGCGCAACACGTGCGACCTGGTGGCCGTGCCGGTGCTGCACGAAATGACGCACCTGCCGGTGGTGGTGGACCCGAGCCACGCCACGGGCAAGCGGAGCCTGGTGCCGGCGCTTTGCCGCGCCGCCGTCGCCATCGGGGCAGACTCGATCTTGATGGAAGTGCACCCTTGCCCGGAAAAGGCCGTCAGCGACGGAGCACAGTCACTGCACCTTCCCACGTTCGCCGCGATGATGCGGGACCTGCAGCCCTACGTCGCGCTGTGGAAGCGGGAACGCAGCGGCGCGCGTTCGTGACGGCGCCCGGTTTTCGAGATACGCTACGGTTTGGCTGGCGTTTCGCCGCCTCGCCTACTACATGAGAATTCGCCCCTGGTCACTTGTCCTACTGATGCTGTCCGCCTGCGGGTTGCTGGTCGGAGGGCTGGAATGGCTCCGGCGTTCGCGCGACTTCTCGGACACCGCGCTGTTGGAACGAGTTCCTACGGAAGAAGGGGTCACGGCGTATCTCAACGTCAAGGCGATGCGGCAGTCCGGCTGGCTGGATGCGGTCGCCGGCAGCCGGACCAACGAAGACGCCGAGTACCAGGCCTTTGTAGGCGCCACCGGTTTTGACTACCGCGAAGACCTCACCACCGTGGTAGCCCACCTCGGCCTGGAGAGAAATCTGTTTGTGCTGCGGGGCCGGTTTGACTGGAACCAGATCTCCGGCTACCTGCGCGGGAACGGCGGTAAGTGCTTAAACTCGGTGTGCGGGATGGAGACCAAGAAAGGCCAGTTTGTCTCCGTGATGCCGCTCGCCCCAGACATCCTTGCCGTCGGCACGGGATTGAACGACCGCGTAGTGTATGAGGCCAACAACATCCATGCACGCGGCAAGGCACTGGTGCCGTCCGAACCATTTTGGGTGGAACTTTCACGGGCCTTTCTGCAGGACCCGCGCCACCTTCCGGCCGGCACGCGCGCTTTTATCACCACGCTAGCCGAGGCCCAGCGGGTGGTGGTGGCGCTTGGGCAAGACGCGCAAGGAACAACCGCCATCGAAGCGCGAATGCAGGCGTCGTTTGCCACTGAACCGGAAGCGGCCGCCCAGCACCTGAAGCTGGAAGAGACAACCGCGATGCTGCGCAAGTTCTTCTCGCGCGACCGGCAGCAGCCGAACTCGGGCGGTTTGAGCGGCGTTCTGACGGCGGGCCGTTTTGCCCGAAAGCAAACGGTGGTCACCGGCGTCTGGCCCATGGACCGCGCCGTATTTGAGAGCCTGTTCGGCGGGCCCCAGCCGCAAGCCGCGCGGCGCGGTTACTTCTTTCTCGCGCCGGTCTTCTTTGCCGCCGGCGCTGCCGTGCCGGGCAACACGCCGCCCTGTTGACGGATGGCCGCCACATTCTTCACCGCCTGCGCCTGATTGGGTCCCTTGATCGCGGCACATTGGAGATTGAAGAGCAGCGCGTCGTTCAACTTGCCCATCCGGTAGTTGGCCAGCCCAAGATTGAACAGCGCATGGCCGCGCATTTCCTCCTTGCCCTCTAGATGCGGCAGAGACTCGCGGAGCGCCGCATCGGTTTCCTTCCATTTCGACTGGCTGGCCATTGTCATGCCCTTCAGAAACAGCGCCGCGCCCAGGCTATCGGTCTTCTTTTTTTCCCAGGCAGCCGGGCCTGCTCCCGCCGGCGCCCCCTTGCCTGCCAGATAAAAGATGAGTTTGTCGGCATGTTTCTCCACCCCAGCAGCATCCTTCTTCTCCCAGGCATTGTTGAGCAACAGCAGCATCATGTCTTCGTCGCCAGAGCCCGCCTCAACGTGCGTGGCGGCAAAGGCCAGGGCTTTGTCGTTCTGGCCCGCCTGGCGATAGGCGCTGAAAAGCAGCGGCCGGGTCTGCGCGAGATACTCGCTTTGCGGGTTCAGCGCCACCAGCGCTTCGGCATACTTCGCACGTAAAGCGGGGTCCTGAGAATTGATCGCGCCGGCCATCAACTCGTACTCAGCGCGCTTCGGCGCCTGATCGGCAGCGGAGAACTGTTTGCGGTACTTCCACCGTTCCCGTTCCTCTTCGTCCTTGGGCTCTGGAGAGGCGAGCGCTTTCCGGGCGGCTTCCTGAACGCCGGCGGCCCATTTAATTGTGAGGTCCGGATCCTTCTTGGCGACGGCGGCTTCCAAACACGCATACGCCATCTCCACGTCCGCGGCATCGAGCGTCATCAGTTTCTCAGCGGCCTGGAGCACCGAATCATGCTGTTTCAATTCCTTGGCCGAGCGCACCCCTTGCCCCAGCGCCCAAGGCGCGCCGGCATGGTTGCCGTGCTTGGCGACAAAATCGTTAATCAGCGGCAGGCGTTTCGCGTGATCCTGCTCGGTGCCGATGTCCTGCAACAGCTTACCTTCCGGCGTCTCGGCGTTAATGTCGACCTTGTAACGATTCTGGGCCCCTAGTATCGAAGCCGACGCCAACGCTGCCACCGCCAACCAATGCCCACCCATAACCCTAACCTCCTCGTGTGCGCGGCGCTGCCGCGCAAAAAATCGAAGCGCACGGCTAGTACTTCATGCGAACGCCGCTGGGGCTGTATTATACAGGATGGCCCTGGCCGGGGCTCGGCCCTGCGTTGTAATGAGGGACTTATTCCATGGTCATTCAAAGCGCATTTGCAATGGTCTTGATGGCGGCCCTCGTCAGCCTGGTTTTCGGTGTGCTTTGGGTGTTGACCTTCCGCGCCGCCGGCAAGGCCCGGTTTGAGCTGTTCGCGCTCGATTTTGCGGTAGGCGTATTTATCGCGGCCATGGCCATAGGCTTCACGCTAGGCACATTTGGGGCCGAAATCACGTTCTATGACAACCTCAACATCATGCGCAGGTCCAGTTCGATGTTCTTGTTTGGCTTCGGCGCCATCACTTGCCTTGGAGTCTGGTTCTTTCTGGGCGCGGTGTCGGTTTCCGGCGTGGCCACGGCCTTTCTAACTGGCTTCAGCCTGGCAGTGATGGTGTCGGCCTTCGGGATGCATGTCGTGCGTCCCATGACTTCCGGCCTCTACGTGGCCGGCGCCGCCGTGTTGCTGTTTGGCGCCGTGGCGATGGGCGCCCGCGCCCAGATTGAGCGGATGCGCCAGCACGATCTGGACTTGTTACAGAAGGCCGCCGCGGCAGGCATCAAAGGTAAACTGGCGCGGAGTTCGCCAGCCAAGGGACTGCTCCTGGCGGTGGCCAGCGGGATTGCGCTGGGCCTGATGCCGCCGGCGGTGGAATGGGTGCAGTTGCGCGACGAGATTCCGTTCGGGGCGTATTGCGTGACTACGCTGGTGGGCGCGGCGTTCTTGACGCGGGGCCGTTCATCGGATTGTTCTTTCTCAACCTGCCCGTTCAGGGCGAGGCATTGACGTTTGGGGCGTGGACGAAACTACAACCCAAGCAGCATTTGTTGGGGCTGGCGGGCGGCGTACTTTGGTATGCGGCGCTGCTGGGACTGTATCTGGCTTGCACTAA
>VFZP01000332.1 GCA_016871115.1 Acidobacteriota bacterium | reverse complement strand
GCGGTTTGGTTCGCCGAACACGAACGTGACGTCGGCGGCCATCGCCACGATTTCTTCGCAGGCGAACGCGCCGCGGCAAGTCCAGTTCGGTTTGAAACTGCTCTGGTAGGGCGCGCGCCCTTGTGGCCAATCCGTTCGGGCAGGAGTCTTTCCGCAAGGGCCCGGCAAGCGAGGTGACGGTCAAACCCGGCGAATCGCTCCGGCTGCGATACGGCGTACTGCTGCACTCCGGCCCACCGGGCGCCGCGCCTGACCTGAAGGCCGCCTTCGCCGATTTCGTTTCCCAGCCTTGACGCTCGTTGCGGTAAGTCCCGGCCCGTGCTCCGGGAAACCGGGGTGCATGTTCCGTTCAGGAGGTCGGCGAACCGCAGTCATAGCCGCAATCGGCATGGAAGCGCTCGACATCCCCGGCCCGGATGAGCAACCGGTAGGCAACCGCCGCCAGCAGCAAGGCGATGCCCGCGCAGGCGATGGCGGCGTCGAAGTTCTTGTCGGCGCCCAACAGCCATCCTGTCGCGACGGGCGCCACGATGCCGGCCAGGTTGGCGACCGTGTTCTGATACGCGACGACACGGGAGACCATTGAAGGCGGAGAGATGGCCTGGGTCAACGCCCAGTAGTTCGCGCTCGCCAGGCCGAGCCCTAGCATCGAGAACAGCAGGATCGGGAAGACGGACATGCGCGAGCGGAATACCAGCAGCAACAGCATCAGGCACCCGAGCAGGAAGCCCGCGGTCACGAATGCGCGGCGGGTTTCGATTGCGTTGTCTAACGCGGCAATTCGGCGGTCGGCCAGGCGCGCCGCGACCGCCGCCACCAGGGCCATTCCAGCCAGCGGAATCGCGGTGGCCGTGCCCATCTTCGCGAACGAGAAGCCGTGAGTCATGACGAGATACGACGGGATCCAGGTGAGGAAGAAATACCAGTAGTAGGAATACAGGAATGCGGCGATCGTGATGCCCCAGAAAAGAGGGTTCGACAACACACGATTCCAGCGAACGGGATGGGCGGTATATCCGACCGAAGGCGCCGCCCTGCGTCCCTCTCTCGGAGCCAGCCACAGCCAGGGGATCACCCACCAGCACGTGCCCAAGCCGGTAATCAGAAACAGAGAGCGCCAGCCCGAGCTTTCGAGCAGCAACGCGCCGGCGAGGCTGCCCACGGCCGGTCCGAGCATCATGCCTGTGGTGTAGACAGCCGTTGGAAGGCCGCTTTCCTCCTGAGGGAAACTGCGCCGGATATAGCCGAGACTCGCGGGCGCCGCCACGGCCTCGCCGACGCCCAGCAGCAGGCGGCATACGAGAATCTGCGAGAACGAATCGACCAGCGCGATGGCCGCTGTCGCCAGGGACCAGAGCAGGAACGACGCGCCGTACACCCAACGAAGACCGTAGCGGTCGAGGAGGATGCCGGCCGGAATCTGGAGCGCGGCGTAGGTCCAAAAAAAGGACGAAAGAAGCGTGCCCATTTCCGGCGGAGAGAGGGAGAAGTCCTTCATCAGGGGAACGGCAGCGATGCTGAGGTTGCCGCGGTCGACGTAGTTGATCAGGATTGCAAGGAACAAGAGCCCGACCACCCACCATCGCTGCCGCGAGGACTCATGCAGCGGTTCGGACCTGTGGGCGGCGCTCATGCCTCAATAGGTACCATGAACGACGAGAGGTGTTCCATTCATGAATGTGTTCTACGAGCGAGACGCCGACCTGAGCGTGCTTCGCGGCAAGGTGGTGGCCATGATCGGCTACGGCAATCAGGGAAGGGCGCAGGCCCTCAATCTACGCGACAGCGGAGTGAACGTCATCGTCGGCAACATCGCGGACTCCTATCGCCAGCGGGCCATCGAAGACGCATTCCAGCCAATGTCCATCGCTGACGCAGCGGCCCAGGGCGATGTCATCATGATCGTCATCCCCGACGAGGTGCAGGATCTGGTCTACCAGTCGTCCGTCGCGGCCCATCTGAAGCCTGGCAAGGCCATTTCCTTCGCAAGCGGGTACAACGTGCGCTTCGGTCTGGTTCAACCGCCGAAGGATGTCGACGTGATCATGGTGGCGCCGCGAACCATCGGCCGCCAGGTGCGGGTCGCATTCGAAGCCGGCGGCGGCGTGAACGCCGACGTGGACGTCAGCAATGACGCAACCGGAAATGCGTGGCCCATCACACTGGCCTTGGCGAAAGGGATCGGCTGCACGCGGGCAGGAGCGTTCCATACGAGCTTCGCCACCGAGACCGACCTGGACCTGTTCTCCGAACAGGCGCTGTGGCCGGCGATTTTCGAGTGCCTGCTTACCGCATACGAGGTGCTGGAAGCGCAGGGTTATCCCAAGGAAGCCATTGCTCTGGAACTCTACGCTTCGGCCGAACCGGCGGACATCTTCCTCGCCATGGCCAAGCAGGGCCCGTTCCGGCAGATGTCGTATCACTCACCCACTGCGCAATACGGCGTCCTGTCCAGGCGGCTGGATGCCACCGGCGGCAATCGCGAACTGCGCGCGCGGATGGTGAAGAGCCTCGAAGCAATCCGAAGTGGCGCCTTTGCTCGCGAATGGCGCGAAGAGCGCGACAAGGGCTATCCGCGTCTGGAGCAGCTTCGCAAGGAGGCGTTCCAACATTCGCTCAACCATGCTGACGAGGCGGTGAGGGAATTGCTTACGGCGGCCGGGAGCGCCAACAGCGCCAAGGAATGACAGCGGATTCCTACGATGACCACATCTCGCCGAGCAGACTCACCGAACGCTCCACGATCGCCTCGCTGCATCCGGGCAGCAGAGCCGTGGGCAGCCCGTAGTCTTTGAAATGCATGTCCGGAATGCCGTACCTTCCGTTGACGGACCAGCCATCGGCAGGATAGGCTTCCCGCGTGGGAACGTAGGACACCGCGCCGTTGCTGTAGCCCAGAAAGGCCGTGTGCGAAAACGGAGAACGGCGCTTGACCTCCATACCTGCCTCGGCGAAGGTCTCGCCGGGAAACGAGGTGATGGCGAGATCGCCGATCCGCAGCGCCTGAATCCGTCCGGTTACCGAGGGCTTGCGGCCGGACTCGACGGCGGTCACGAGGTTCCTGGCCCAACGGTGGAACACATGGCCGACATTGAGGAGCGCGCCGCGGGTGCCCTGTTGAATGTGTCGCTGAAGCTCCTCAGCGTACCGGCGTTCGAGTTCCCTGGATTCAGGCAGGCTCGGAAACGGGTAGAGCGGCAACTCGATCTCCACTTCGCGAGCCTCGATCCTTGGCTTGGGTTCGCTTCGCAACGGCACTCTGGGGTACATGGCTGCTTTCGACAGCATTCCGAAGAACACGCGCGGGCCGCGTTCGCTTTCCGTGTGTATTCCGCCGAGGACCTTCACCACTTCGCCCCCGAGAATGCCTCCTAAGCGATTCTTGTTGCCGGAGTCGTCGATGTTGCCACCGATGCCCGTGATCGGGTTGACGTTTCCTCCATTGGCCTGGAGGAACAGGCTGGGGCAACCGGCATGCGATTCGATGATTCGCCGCGCAGGTCCCGGATAGTCGGGCGAATAAGCCAGGCACTTGGGACCCATCGTCACCGTGTGGCAGCCGTGCGCGAAAGCCACGGCGATCGGCCGTCCTTCGAGATCGTCGACGCGGATCACACGCACTTCGTGATCCACGGGTCCATTGGGATTCTCACCGAGAAAAATGCTGCCATCGGTGTCGGCCTCGCGGCGATTGATGCCGATGCGTGCTTCGCCCGCGGCCGTTCCCACGCGCGCCCGGCGCAGGTTCCCCGCGGCTTCGGCGGCCAGTATGCCGCAGGTTTCGACGAAGGACTGCTCGTAGCGGTCGCGCATTGCGCTGAGTGCGCGATCCGTGTCATAGAAGTAGGTCTTCAGCGCCGGACCACAGTGTGTGTGGTTGTAGTTGATCAACACGTGATCGGGAGCTGTCTCGAGCGCGGATGCGATCGTCGCGCGGGAATCGAGGAACAACTGCCCGCCGACCAGCGCAAGATCGGCGCTGAGAATGGCGATGGTCGTGGAGTCGTCGCGCAACACGAGCAGCGTGGCCGTCAGGTCCATGTCGACGCCGGCAGCGGCGCCCTCGCGGCCCGCATATCCGAGCATCGTCATACCGAGGGGAGGCGTGATGATGGCGCGCGAAATGCCTGCAAGCAACATAGAAGGAAAATGAGTGTATCACGGATCGCCGATTCCGCTCGCTCACGCCGCAGAGGGTCACACCAAAGAAGGCGTGCCCGCCTGCCCATCAGATGAACTGAATCGAATAGAGCGCGCAGTTTCGCTGCGCCAAACGGAGCCGTATGGGCTTTCCGGCCAAGCGGCTGAGGTCCGCACCCTCCCATGACATCTCGTGTTTCCCACTGTCAAGCAGGAGCTTCGACTTGTCGAGCGAGAAACCATCGATTGCACCCCCGGACTGATCGAGCAAGGCCGCGCGAAGCTCGCATTCATCGAAGTTGCGCCGTGTGGTCCCGCGATCCTGCGGGTTCGACGCATCGATATCGATCAAAAGCTTCGAGCCCGCGAAAATCATGGGACGCGTGACGATCGTGGCTTGGTCGGGGCCCGCCAGCAGCCCGACCCACCGGTCCTCAGGCAGGGTCGCCATGGCAATGCAAATCTTACTGCGACCGAGACGATTGGTCTCGCCGTGAGCGCCGCTGAAGGCGCCGTAGTAGAGCCAATGCTTGCCTGCATGCGTGATCGGCCCGCTCATGTCCTGGTATCCCGCGTCGTAGCTGCCGACCTCTCCGCGCACCATGAACGGCGTGTGCCGGTCCACCCATGTCCAGTGGAAGTTATCCCGGCTACTCAATAGGTAGACACCCCACGTTTGCTCGTGCGTTTGATGCACCATCAGGAATCCGACGTAGAAGTCGCCGCACATCCCGGCTACGAACTGGCCGTACTGAAAGTCGACCCGATCTTCCTCATCGGGCGCCAGCATGATGCGGGTTGGCGTCCAGTGGATGAAATCGTCGCTTTCGGCGTACCCGATAGTGCGGATGTGGCGGTGATGGCCGTTTCCGTTGATCTCCTTGGTCAGGGGGTGTCCGGGTCTCGGGTACGCGACGTACTTGTTCTTCAGTGGATCCCAGCCGAACAGCGTCGGCGCGTCCGCGACGTTCCGGCCATGACGAATCACAGGGTTGTGCGGGTACAAGTCCCAGTGAAGGCCGTCGGGAGAAAATGCGATCGCCACGCCGCCGTTGGTATTCGCCGGCTGGCCGTTCTCCAATTCACCGAACGCCTTGAACCGCTTTCGGGGGTCCGTTTCGTGTGGGTCCTTGATGACGTTGTTGAAGGTAAGGTCGATCTTGCGGTCGAACGCTGCGAGGATATTGTTCCTCTTCGAACCGTTGTACTCGTAGATGCCGAGGTCCGGCTTTTCCCAGCGATAGCCGTCGCGTGAAATCGCGTAGCACCATCCCTGGTGGTTGTTTTTGAAGGCGCGGGGAAGATACCAGATCTTGAATAACTTGTCCCCGGGATCATAAAGGCTCGATTGAGCGTCGAGTTGCACGCCGGTCAGCGCTTCCGGCGTCTCCGTTTCCCATGGCTTGTCGGCCACAAGAATGGGGTTTCTCTCGAACTTGTCGGGCCGCCAGACGAATTTCGAGATCCGGCTGGTTTCAGCGAGCATCTGGCCGTCGAGGAAGAGTTGTTTCCGGTTACCCACGTCGAAAATCCCGGGCACTCCCGGCTGGGCTGGAGAGAACAGTGACCCACGCTGGGCTGGGGCGGGCGTCTGGGCGGCCGCCAGCGTGCCCGCGCCCACTCGAAGGATGTCTCTTCGGTGCATGTTTCAGGCCTCCTCAGAATCAAGGAAATCCGGCGGGAATTCACATTATTACAGATGGTCCGGCCGCGGCGTCACACTCTGTATTACATTGTTCTTGAATGAAACCGCGCGGCGCGCTAAAGCTCTTCCTCGCCTCTGGTTTGTGCGTCGTCGCGCACTCACAGCCGCGCGGGGATTTTTCCGCGCTCGCCACCGGCTACGCCACCGTTGCTCACCCGCTGCTGCGGCAGTTCTGCCACAACTGCCATTCGGCGGCCTCGCGCGCCGGCGATCTCGACCTCGCGCGCTTTGCGGAGCTCTCCGAGCTCCGGCGCGATGCCAAGGTCTGGATCAAGGTGGCCGAGATGCTCGCCCAGGGCGAGATGCCTCCAAAGAGCGCGCCACAGCCATCGCCGGACCAGCGAACCAAACTGCGCGAGTGGATCGGACAATACCTGCAAGCTGAGGCGCTGGCCAACGCGGGCGACCCCGGCCTAGTCGCCCTGCGCCGCTTGAACAACGCTGAATACACCTATACCGTGCAGGACCTCACCGGAGTTCCGCTCCATCCCGCGCGCGAGTTCCCCGCAGACAGCGCGGCCGGTGAAGGCTTCACCAACGCGGGCAATGCGCTTGCCATGTCGCCCGCGCTGTTCGGCAAGTACCTGGACGCCGGAAAAGAGGTGGCCGCGCATGCCGTGCTGCTGCCCGATGGTTTCCGTTTCTCGCGCCATGCCACAAGGCGTGATTGGACCGACGAGATCCTCGCCGAGATCAGGGGACTCTATCGTCAGTACACCAGTTCCAGCGAACTCGGAGTCGGCGATGCCGTCGGCAATGTGAACGTACATCGCGACACGCGGCTCGGCCAGGCAGGGCGCATCCCGTTGGAGAGGTATTTCTCCGCGCTGCTCGCGGAACGCGCGGCGCTGAAGGGTGGTCGCAAGACAGCGGCGCGAGTGGCGCGCCAATATGGACTCAGCGAACGCTACCTCGCGCGGCTCTGGACAGCCCTGAACGACCCTGCCCGATCTCCGGTATTCGATGAGCTTCGCCTCCGCTGGCGCGCTTCCGGACCATCAGGCGCGGCATCGCTGGCTGCCACCGTCGCCGCTATGCAGAAGGGCCTCTGGGTATTCGCTCCGGTAGGCCTGATCGGCCGGCAAGGTGGACCCAAACAGTGGATGGAGGCGGTCAGCCCGTTGGTGGCCGAGCAGGAAATCCGCCACCGCGTTGCGCCGGACACGGGCCGCGACACTGTGCTCTGGTTTAGCCTCAGCTCCGCGGGCGACGGGGAGGAAGGCGACATCGCGTTCCTGCACCGGCCGCGTCTCGTCGCCGCCGGCGCGTCGGACATTCTGCTGCGCGACCATGCTGAAGCGACAGGGCTCGACCCCAAGCTATTCGCCGATGGCGATTCACTGACGCTCCGCGCACCTGCTGTGCTGAAGATCACCCTGCCTGCCCGCCTCGCCGCGGGCCTCGAGTTCGTCACCACCGCACGTTTGGATGGGAAGGCCGGCCGCGAGGGAAGCATCCAGGTGAACCTCACGACGGCCGCTTCGGCGCCCGCCGCGGGATTGCTGCCGAGCGAGGTTTCGGTCA
>VFZP01000331.1 GCA_016871115.1 Acidobacteriota bacterium | reverse complement strand
ACCGCTCGGTAAAGGTACATCCATTCACCGCGTACCTTCACGTAGGTCTCATCCATCCGCCACGAGTCACCCACCGGGCGGGCGTATCGTTTCCAGCGCTTCCCGAACTCCGGCGCGTAACGCTGTACCCATCTCATGATGGTGGTGTGCGCCATCGCAATGCTGCGCTCACTCATCATGCTCACCAAATCCCGATAGCTCAACTTGAAGCTTCAATACCAGCGGACGCACAACACTACGATCTCGGCATCGAAGTGGCGGCCGCCGAACCATTCCTCGACCGGCGCAAGACGGGCCATTCCTCTATCCTCGTCCATCCTGCCGATTTGCACCAGAGCCGTCGTAGAGAGCGCAGTGGCAAGGAGCAAGCTGCGACGCGTCATGACAGCTTGGCTTTCAGCATCTCCTGTACCATTCCCGGATTGGCCTGCCCGCGCGAGGCCTTCATCACCTGACCCACCAGGAAGCCGGCCACGGCGGTCTTGCCGCCTTTGTACTGCTCCACCTGTTTGGGATTGGCGGCCAGCACTTCATCGAGGATCTTTTCGATGGCGCTGGTGTCACTAATCTGGCGCAGCCCTTCGCGGTCCATGATGGCTTCGGGCGAATCCTCCGAGGTCCACATCTTGGCAAAGATGTCCTTGGCGAGCTTGCCGGAGATCGCGCCGGAGCCGATCAGCTTGATCAACTCGCCGAGGCGCGCGGCGCTCACGGGCGACTCGGTGATTTCCTTGCTGTCGGCCTTCAGCGCGCCGGCCAGATCACCCATCACCCAGTTGGCGGCCGTGCGCCCGTCGCCGCCCACACGCGCGGCCTCTTCGAAGTAGGCGCTCATTTCGCGCGTCTGGATCAATACGTCGGCGTCGTACTCGCGGAGGCCATAGTCTGTGATGAACCGCGCCCGCTTCACCGGATGCAGTTCCGGCATCCCGCCGCGGATCTCGCTCATCCAGGCTGTGCCGATGCGCAGCGGCAGCAGGTCGGGCTCGGGGAAATAGCGGTAGTCATGCGCGGCTTCTTTGCTACGCATGCTGACGGTTTCGCCGGAGTCGGGATTGTACAGGCGCGTCTCCTGGATGACGCGGCCGCCGCCTTCGATGAGTTCTATCTGGCGATCGATCTCATAGTCGATGGCCTGCTTCAGGAAGCGGAACGAGTTCAGGTTCTTCACCTCGGCCTTGGTGCCGAACTGGGGCGCACCGCGCAGGCGTACCGAGACGTTCGCATCGCAACGCAGGTGACCTTTCTCCATGTCGCAGGTAGAGACGTCGCAATATTGCATGAGGAGCTTGAGCTCGGTGAGATAGGCGTAGGCTTCATCGGCGCTGCGCAGGTCCGGTTCACTGACGATTTCGATGAGCGGCGTGCCGGTCCGGTTCAGGTCGACGTAGGTGTACTTGTCCGAATCGCGAAAGCCGTCGTGGATGCTCTTGCCCGCGTCGTCCTCAAGGTGAGCGCGCGTGACGCCGATGCGCTTGTGATCGCCTGACGGCAGCACGATATCGATGAAGCCATGCTCGGCCACGGGCTTGTCGTACTGCGAGATCTGGTAGCCCTTCGGCAGGTCAGGATAGAAATAGTTCTTGCGGGCGAAGATGGATTCTTCGCGCACCGTGCAGTTGAGCGCCGTGGCGGCTTGCACCGCCATCTCCACCACGCGCTTGTTCAACACGGGCAGCGCGCCGGGCATACCCAGGCACACCGGACACACGTTGGTGTTGGGTTGCGCGCCGAAGCCCGTGGGGCAGGCGCAGAAAATCTTGGTGCGCGTGGCGAGTTGAACGTGGACTTCCAGGCCGATGACGGCCTCATACTTTTCCCGGAGTGCGGGCGAAACGGACATCCCTTCATTCTAAGCGGCAAGGCGCGGCGATGAGGGAGAATAGAGAGCCCAACCCCATGCGACTCGCTGCCGCACTGTTTGCGCTCCCGGTGTTCGTGCTTCAGGCCCAGGATTCCGCGGGCGTGGAGTTCTTCGAAACGAAGATCCGCCCGGTGCTGGCGGCCAAGTGCTATGCGTGCCACTCGGCGAAAGCGAAGTCTCCCGTGGGTGGGTTGGCGCTGGATGAGAAGTCAGCGACGCAGCGCGTGATCGGCAATGGCAAGCTGTTGCGAGCGATGAAGTATGCCGACCCGAATCTGCAGATGCCACCGGGCGGCAAGTTGCCCGATGCGGTGCTGGCGGACTTTGCCAAGTGGATTGAATTGGGCGCGCCCGATCCGCGCACGGATGCGCCGGCGGTGAGCGCGAAGCCCGCGGGACCGGACTTTGCCAAAGGCAGGAAGTGGTGGGCGTTCCAGTCGCTGCGCGAAGCAGCCGCGTCGAAGAGTGCCTGGGCCAAGCGCAAGCATGACGGGTTTGTGTTCGACGCGTTGCAGCGCGCGGGCCTGCCGCCGTCGCCTGAAGCGGACCGGCGGACGTTGATCCGCCGCGTGGCGCTGAATGTCACCGGCATCGCGCCAACGTTTGCCGAGACCGAGGCGTTTGTGAATGACGGCGCGCCCGATGCGTACGAGAAGCTGCTGGAGGGATTGCTTGCGTCCGAGCGGTACGGCGAACGCTGGGGGCGCTACTGGCTGGACGTGGCGCGCTATGGCGAGGACAACCCGACGAGCGAGGCGACCAACCCTGGCTACCAATTCGCATGGCGCTATCGCGACTGGGTGATTGAAACGCTCAATCGCGATCTGCCGTATGACCGGTTCGTGAAGATGCAACTCGCCGCGGATCAGTTGCCCGGATTTCAACGCGCGGACCTGCGGGCTTTGGGTTATGTGGGCGCGGCGCCGGTGTATCACAAGGACCACCGGCTGTCGCGCGATGTGATCGAGACGCTGGCGTCGGACGATTGGGACGAGCGCGTGGATGCGGTGTCGCGCGGCGTGCTGGGACTCACCGTGGCCTGCGCGCGGTGTCACGATCACAAGTTCGACCCGATCTCCACGAAGGACTACTACGCGATGGCCGGGGTGTTTGCGAGCGTGATGCCCGCCCGGCTGCCGCTGAAGGCACCTCCTGATGCGGAGACTGAACGCAAGCAAGCCTACGCGCAGACGCGGAGCTTCTACCTGAACTATCTGGTGCGCCTGATGAAGGGCGAGCCCGAGACCGTGCTGGATCCGGAGAAGAAGAGCGCCGGGTTCAAGGAAGAGCTCGCGCGGATCAAGCGCGAGTATTCGGCCGAGGTGACGGGCGAGGTAGCGCATGCGGTGATCGACGCCGGATTGTGGATCGACGGGAGCGTGGCGGACCTGACGCAGCTTGACTATCGGGTGGGGCAGCCTCGCGACCTGCCGGTGTTCAAAAGCGGCAACCCGGCGAACCCCGGCGACATTGTGCCTCGGCGCTTTCTGACCGTGCTGGAGCGGGGTGAGCCGTTGCCGTTCACGCGCGGATCGGGCAGGCTGGAATTGGCCGAGAAGCTGTTCAGCGAGACGGCGGCGCCGCTGGCGGCGCGCGTGATGGTGAACCGCGTGTGGGGCTGGCATTTCGGCAAGCCCTTGGTGGGGACGCCCAGCGACTTCGGTACGCAGGGAGAAGCCCCGACGCATCCGGAATTGCTGGACGATCTGGCCGCGCGATTTGTAGCGAATGGCTGGTCTTTGAAGTGGCTGCATCGCGAGATTCTGCTTTCGGCGGCGTACCGGCAAGCGAGCAAGCCGCGCGCCGACGGCCGCGAGAAGGATCCGACGAACAAGTGGCTGTGGCGCATGAATCCGCGCCGGCTGGACTTCGAAGCGTGGCGCGATTCGCTGCTCGCCGACTCGGGCGCGCTGGATGAAACGCGCGGCGGACCATCGATTGAGATTGACTCGCCAACGGCAGTGCGGCGGAGCGTGTATGCGAAGGTGAGCCGCGGGCGTTTGAATCCGCTGCTGAAGCTGTATGACTTTCCAGACCCCAATCAACATGCGCCGAATCGCGAGTTGACCACCACGCCGCTGCAGCAGTTGTTTGTGATGAACTCGCCGGTAGCCGAGGCACAGGCGGACCGGTTGGCGCAGCGCGCAGTGGCGTCTTCGAGCGATGAGCGGCAGCGCGTGCGGTTTCTGTATCGCGCGGCGCTGGCGCGCGACCCGAATGGGCGCGAGGTCGATCTGGGGTTGAGCTATCTGGAGCGCGCGGGTTGGAGCGAGTATGTGCAGGCGTTGCTGGGTTCGAGTGAGTTTACGTTCTGGCCGTGAGCTATGAAGCGATGAATCGCAGGGCGTTCGTTCAATCGTTATGCGCGGGCTTGGGCACCGTGGGCTTGCGCGGCGCGCTGCATGGCGCGACGCCGCACTTTGCGCCGCGGGCGAAGCACCTCATTGTGCTGTTCATGACCGGCGGGCCTTCGCAGATGGATCTGTTCGATCCGAAGCCCGCGCTGATGAAGTATGCGGGTCAACGTCCGGCCAGTGTGGACTTGCGGACCGAGCGCGTTACGGGCGGGTTGCTGCCTTCGCCGTTTGCGTTCAAGAAGCATGGGCGCAACAGCGTGGAGGTGAGCGAACTGCTGCCGCGCCTGGCGGGCGTGATCGATGAAGTGTGCGTGCTGCGGAGCGTCTACACCTTCAACCCCACGCACACGCCCGCGCGCAGTCTGATTCACTCGGGCAACATCAGCGCGGTGCGGCCGTCGATAGGCGCGTGGATCTCTTACGGGCTGGGCACGGAGAATCAGAACCTCCCAGGCTTTGTGGTGTTGAGCGGCGGCGCAAGCGGCCTGTGGCGCAGCGGGTTTCTGCCGGCTGAGCATCAGGGTACGCAGATTGCGCGCGTGGAACCGGTGCCGGACAAGATGGTGCGCTACCTGCGCAACGCGCGATTGGATGCGGAGGCACAACGGCGGCAGATCGATTTGATGCAGGCGATGAATCGCGGCCATAACGAGGAGTTCGGCGGCGATGAGTTCTTAGACGGGCGCATTCAGGCGATGGAGACGGCATTCCGGATGCAGTTTGCCGCAAGCGATGCGTTCGAGTTGAAGCAGGAGCCGGACGCGGTGCGCGAGGAGTACGGGTCGACGCAGTTCGGGCAGCAGTGTCTGCTGGCGCGGCGCTGCGTGGAGCGCGGCGTGCGCAGCGTGTTCATCTACTACGGCAACGGGCAGCCTTGGGACGACCACCAGAAGATCGAGAAGAATCTGCGCGGACGGTGCCCCGATATGGACCAGGCGAGCGCGGCGCTGATTGCCGACTTGAAGCGGCGCGGGCTGCTGGACGAGACGCTGATTGTGTGGGGCGGCGAGTTTGGACGCACGCCTGTTTCAGAGAGCGGCGACGGGCGCGACCACAATCCGTACGGATTCACGATGTGGATGGCGGGCGGCGGCGTGCGCGGTGGGATGGCGTATGGGGCGACCGATGAGTTTGGGTTCAAGGCCGTGGAGAATCGAGTGTCGGTGCATGACCTGCACGCGACGATTCTGCATCAGATGGGGCTGGACCATGAGAAGCTCACGTATCGTTATGCGGGGCGCGACTTCCGGTTGACGGACGTGCATGGCGAGGTGGTCAAGGCAGTGCTGGCGTAGCGGCGGTCGGCCGGCGCCGGAAGAACGCCCACAGCGTGCCGGCTACCACGCCGGCGAGGAGCCCGGTGAAGGCGATCATTTCGCGGTTTGGATAGAGCGGCTCGTTGGGCAGCGAGGCGCGGTCCAGCATCGAGACTTGTCCGTTGCTTTGATCGATGATGGCCTGGGCCAGTTCGCTAGTCACGTCATGCGCGACCCGGCGGCCCGCGGCGGCGAAGGCTACGCTGAAAGCATACTCACCGTTGCGGCGCTTGACTGGACTCGACACCTTTACGTGTTCCTTCGTGCCGGCCGCGTTGATCCCGCGATTGGCGAGCACCCGTTCGATGGTTGGCCGGATCGCTTCGGGTGTGACCTGGGCTCCGGTGAGCGCGGCGCGCGAGTAGTGGACGTTGCCGATGGCCAACGAACCCGCGCCTGCGACAAGGGCGCCGGCGAGGCCCGTGGCGGCGGCCATGCGGGCGATGGGGGCGGATGGAATGAGTGCCCATAGCAAGCCTAGTATGGCGCCGGCGAGGAGCCCGGTGAACACGAGCACTTTGCAGTTCGGATAGATAGGCGAGTCTGGTAGCGAGGCCGCATCGAGCACCTTCAACTCGCGCTGCTCCTCAATGATGGCTTGCGTCAGTTCCGTGACGACACTGCGGGCTTTCGCGGGATCAGGGTGAGTGAACTCCACCGTGAATGACTCGCCGGTTTTCGAGATGTGTCTGAGCCCGGACACCCTGACGTTCTTGATCATCGTTTCGAATGCCTACGGCGAGGGGACACCGGGATAGAGGCGATGTTTTTCAATGATCGACTGCAGCCGCGTTTCGCTCAGCACTCGTTGCTGAGTCTGCGCCGGCGCATCGGCATCGAGATTCGCACCGGTTATCGCCGCGCTCGACAAGTACACGTCTCGAACGGGAGCGAGCCGAGGCCCGCCAGGACCGTGCCCGCGATTCCCCATACCGTCATCATGCGAGTGACGATCGCGCCGTTGGATTTTGCTTGCATCGTGAGGGCTCCTTGGATCACGTTCCAGACCGCGGCCCAACGGGGAGCCGGCATGTCTTCGAGTGTGGCGTTGAACTCATCGCCGTAGCGGTCTCGCCAGGCGAGCGGGTAGAGATAGACGGCGAGTGAGAGCAGGCGGCGTATCATGCGCTGCCCAACCTTTCGCGGCCCGCCGATACGAAGCGGCCAAGCGCGGCAAGGTGCGCGGCGAGGTGGCGGCGGCCGGCGGCGGTGAGGGTGTCGGGTTGGCGGCGGTCCTGCGATTTGACCGCGCGGATCCAACCTTTCTCTTCGAGGCGCGTGATGGCGCCGTAGAGCGTGCCGGGCCCGAGCTTCACTTCGGCGAAGCGCGCGATGTCTTCCATCATGGCGTAGCCGTGTTTGTCGCCTTCGGCGAGGCTGGCGAGGATGAGGAGATTCGGGCCAGCCATAAGCTGCTACGTAACGCGCTATATCGTGTCACGTAGTATTGGTCTTGTCAAGAGCGAGTGGATCGATGTTGGCGGCGCGGCGATTGGAGTGCGCGTTCGATGATCTGCGCGGCGGCGGGTTCGCGGAGTGCGCGGTCTGTCTGCAGGCGGCGGAGTTCGGTGAGCGCGCGATAGAAGGAGCGTTCGTATTGTGCGGCGAGGCGCGCGCCGGTGGGGCAATCGCGAGCGCGGAGACGTTCCTCGTCCCACGCGGCGCGCGCGAGATTGGCGAGGATGAATTCTTCGACGAAGCCTTGGGGTTGGAATTGTTGGTGGAGCGCGGCGAGGATTTGCGCGTGGCGATCGTCGAGCGGGGCGGACTGCGAGGCGGGCATGCGTGGTTGCCTTTCCGCCTTGTTTTCCGCAAGTGGGTTGCGAAGAGGGCTTGGCGCGAATGCGAGTATGGGGCGGGAAGAGGATGAGAGGAAAGGGGATGGGGC
>VFZP01000330.1 GCA_016871115.1 Acidobacteriota bacterium | reverse complement strand
ACCTGTCGTAAATTACGCCGTTTCCTCAGTAGCACGAGTTAGCCCAAACGCCCACAGATTCCTCGGACGAGGCTGGAATACTTCAAGCCGGTGGAGGAGCATTTGAAGAAGCTGAACGCCCAGGTCACGCCAGCAGCAAAGTAATCTCTGCCCAGTCGCTCACGCGCCACTGTTCCTTGGCTCGCACGGCAGCCTTCACGAGCAACAGGTAGGCATTGCGCTTGGTGTCGCGAAACAACGAAGTCTTCCACCGCGTCCCCAGCGGAGCCATCGCCGTCACGCTCACTGAGCCCCACGCTTTCGTGCGGCCGTTGGCGGCTGCCTTGATTTCCGCGCTGATCTTGGTGGGCACAGTCACGAAGTGCCACGCCCCTTGCCCCTCGTACAGCCAGATACGCGCGCGGAACGAATACTCTGCGTTCATGGCTGGCTGGGCCACTCCAGCCTGTCACCCGGGTTCAACGGCACTCCGGCAAGGTTCGCTGTCGCAGGCGTCGGGCGGATCTCCACCAACTTCCCCTTCCAGCTCCGGAACAACCGTAAGCCAGGCCCGCGATAGACTTCACCGGCACTGGCGCCCATCGGGACATAGATGGCTTTCGTGTTCGCGTAGACCCGCTGCTCGGCGGCAATGACACTGCCGTAGGGAACCACCAGACACGCGTCCGGCTGGGCGCGGCAGTACTCGTCTGTGGAACGCTGGCGCGCTTCGAGCGACGGATACGCGGCTACAGTGATCTGCCGGTCTTGCGCCGAAAGCCGCGCGCGCAGAAATAGCCGCGCATGAATGAGGTGCGCGGGGAAGCCAAGAAACGCTTGGTCCGCCACATACTCGTCGTAGGTGGTATCCACACCCTTGGCGTTCGTCTTGATCGCGAGAGTCAATCTCTCCTGGCCCACCACTTCGGTCTTCAGCGGCTCACCGTTCGCCGTGACGGGTTTCACCAATTTTCGGCGCATGCCCGGCTGCAGATCCACATACCCGGTTTCGGTGTAGCAGCCCAACGCGGCAAAGTGAGCGCCGCGCGGATTCAGCGGATCGTTGCACCGGGGAGGCGCGGCGGGCTTGTCCGGGATTGACTTCATGCGCGGCGGCAGCAGCCACGTGCGCCCATCGGCGGCCTGGCGCAGTGAATAAAAAGGCCGCCCGCAACTCACCGCGCTGAACAGCGCAGCGGCAAGCAGGGCGGCCCGGACACGCATAAACGGTGCTGCGTTAGCTGGCGGCGAGCGTGTTCAGTGTGAACACGCGCGACGCCTCGTAGGCGGCGATTTGCGCTTCATGCTGTTGGATGTAGCCGAGCTCATCGATGCCTTCGAGCAAGCAGTGCTTGGCGAACGCGTCCACCGGAAACGTCACACTGTCGCCGTCCGGCAGCGTCATGGTCTGCGAAGCAAGGTCCAGCTTCACCGCCGCCGCTTCATCCGCGGCGGCGGCCATCAACTTCGCATGCGTCGCTTTGTCCACCACAATCGGCAGCAGCCCGTTCTTCAGCGAGTTGTTCTTGAAGATGTCCGCAAACGACGTGCTGATGACGGCGCGAAAGCCGAACTGCGTGAGCGCCCACGGAGCGTGCTCGCGCGACGAGCCGCAACCGAAGTTGTCGCCCGCGAGCAGCACAGCGGCACCCTGCGCACGCGGCGTATTGAGGATGAAGTCCGGCTTTGGATTGCCCGATGCATCGTAGCGCCAGTCGCAGAAAAGCTGTTTGTCGAGACCGTCCTTCGTGGTGGTTTTCAAAAACCGCGCCGGTATGATCTGATCCGTATCGATGTTGTCGATCGGCATCGGCAGGAGCCGTGATTCAAGTGTCGAAAATTTGGCCATGGCTTGCTGATCCTTTCCCTTACAGCATCGTCCGAACATCGGTCACCACGCCCGTGATGGCGCTGGCCGAGGCGGTAAGCGGGCTGGCGAGGAACGTGCGCCCCCCCTTGCCCTGGCGTCCCTCAAAATTGCGGTTTGAAGTGGACACACTGTACTCACCGGGCTGCAGTTGATCGCCGTTCATGGCGATGCACATCGAACAGCCCGCTTCGCGCCACTCTGCGCCCGCCGCCTGGAAAACTTTGTCGAGCCCTTCGGCTTCGGCCTGACGCTTGATCACCTGCGAACCAGGCACGACGAGCATGCGCACCTTGGGGCTAACCATGCGGCCCTTCAACACCGACGCTGCGGCGCGCAGATCCGACATGCGCGAGTTGGTGCAGCTTCCGACAAACACCACGTTGATGGGCTGACCGGCGAGCGGCTGGCCCGGCTTAAGGTCCATGTACTTGAGCGCCTTGGCGAGCGAGTCGCGATCCTGCGCATCGGCGCAAGCGGCCGGGTCCGGCACGTTGGCGCTGACCGCCATGCCCTGCCCAGGGTTGGTGCCAAAGGTGAGCATCGGCTCGATCTGGGCAGCGTCAAGAAGCAGCGAATGATCGTACGTCGAGCCGTCGTCAGTGGGCAGCGTGCGCCAACGCTCAACAGCCTTATCAAAGTCCGCACCCTTTGGCGCAAACGGACGCCCGTGCAGATACTGATACGTCGTGTCGTCCGGCGCAATCAAGCCGGCGCGCGCGCCACCCTCGATGGCCATGTTGCAGACGGTCATGCGTTCTTCCATGGATAGCGAGCGAATCGCCGAGCCACAGAACTCAAACACGCAGCCCGTGCCGCCGCCTACGCCAATGCGCGCGATCACGGCGAGGATGATGTCCTTCGCCGTCACGCCCGCTTTCAGATGTCCGTCCACGTGCACGCGATACGTCTTCGACGGGCGCTGCAGCAGGCACTGCGTGGCAAGCACGTGCTCCACTTCGCTGGTGCCGATACCGAACGCGAGCGCGCCGAACGCGCCGTGCGTCGCGGTGTGCGAGTCGCCGCACACCACAGTCATGCCTGGCTGCGTCAAACCGTTCTCCGGCCCGATGACGTGCACGATGCCCTGCTTGTCGCTCTGGAACCCGAAGCAGGGGATGCCGAACTCCTTCGCGTTCGCTTCCAGTTGCGCCACCTGCGCGGCGGCGATCTGGTCGACGATCGGCAGATGGCGCGGCGTGGTGGGCGTTGAATGGTCCGTGGTGGCGAACGTCAGGTCCGGCCGGCGCACTTTGAGGCCGCGCGCGCGGAGGCCGGAAAAGGCCTGGGGCGAGGTCACTTCGTGGACCAGATGGAGGTCGATATAGAGCAGCGACGGGGCGCCTTCGCGTGATGCGACGACGTGCGAATCCCAGACTTTTTCAATGATCGTTCTTGGTTTACTCATGGTCTATACTCAAATCAACAGTATGGCAACTGCGGCGGCTCCCCTGGCAACACCCGAGACGCCCATCGTATTGCGCGGCGTGAGTTGGGACACCTATGTGCGGCTGAATGACGAGCCAACACTTCGCCGGCGGTGCGCTGCAACTTCCATAACGGAACGCTTGAAATCATGACCGCATCGAAGACTCCCGAGGGCGGCAATCGGCTGATCAGCGATCTGTTCTCGAACCTCGCCGAAAGTTTCGAAATCGAGTTTCGCAACACCGGCTCGGTGACACACCCGGACATTACTCGCGAGATCGGCTTTGAGCCCGACACCTCGTTTTTCACAACGCGACTCGACGAAGTCGATGCGTTGACCGGTCCTATCGAACTGCCAAGCGGACCCGCACCGGACTTGATTGTAGAGGTCGATATCTCGACGGTCTCGCACCCGAAAATGGAATTGTACGCTGCGGTAGGCTGCCGGGAAGGCTGGCGATTTGACGGTGAGAGCATCCACATCCATGTACTGAGTGGCACGGGCTCTCTTCTCGTCCAGACGAGCCAGATCTTGCCAGGTGTGAGCGCTTCGGATCTGACCGAACTGCTCCAGCGCGCCCATGGCATGATGCGGATCAAGTGGGCGCCGATGGTCCGAGACTGGGCCCGCACCCGCCGCGCCGAGCCCGGAAGCTAGATCGCCTCGCAAACTGCTTTTCCCACTTCTTCCGTCGTGGCCGGCGTGCCCTTGGGGCGCAGATCGGCGGTCACGCGACCGCTGTTCAGCACCGTTTCCATCGCCTTGTTCACGGCCGCGGCCTCTTCGGTCAGCCCGAAGCTGTATTCCAGCATCGCCGCCACTGAACCAATCGCGCCAAGCGGGTTTGCCTTGTTCTGACCCGCGATATCCGGCGCAGATCCGTGCACGGGTTCATACAAGCCAACCCACGCGCCAGACGGCCGCTTGCCGCCGATCGACGCCGACGGCAGCATCCCGATCGACCCGGCCAGTACCGCTCCTTCATCGGAGATGATGTCGCCGAACATGTTCTCCATCACCATCACATCGAAACGCTTGGGATTCAGAACCAACTGCATGGCCGCGTTGTCCACCAACAGATGATCGAGTTCCACGTCCGGATAGTCCTTGGCCACTTCCACCACCACGCAGCGCCACAGTTGCGACGTTTCGAGCACGTTCGACTTGTCGACGCTCGTCAGCTTCTTGCGGCGCTTCCGCGCGAGCTCGAACGACATGCGTGTCACGCGGTCAATCTCGTCCCAAGTATAGGACATCGTGTTGAAGCCGCGCGCCGACTTACCCTCGCCCTCAATCCCACGCGGCGTGCCGTAGTAGATGCCCGAGTTCAGCTCGCGGACGATGATCAGATCCACGCCGTCAATGAGATGGTTCTTCAGCGGCGAGGAATCGAGCAGAGCCGGATAGCTCCGCACCGGGCGCAAATTCGCGAACACGCCCAGCGACTTGCGAATTCCCAGCAGCCCACGCTCCGGGCGTTTCTCCGGCGGCCAATTGTCGAACTCCGGCAGGCCCACCGCGCCCATCAACGTTGCGTCCGCTTCCAGAGCCCGCTTCTCCGTCTCTGCCGGAAACGGCCCGCCGGTCTTGTGGATGGCGATTCCGCCCAGCAGCGCTTCACTAAGGCTGGCCGTGTGTTTGTACTTGTCGCACACGCGGTGCAGGACGCGCACGGCTTCGCGCGTGACTTCAATGCCGATGCCGTCGCCCGGCAGCGTGAGAATGTTGAGTTGCATGTCTGTCCTTGATCAGGCTAGGCCCGCGCGGCCGCAGCCGGTGTGCCTGTCACCTGATGGATGATATGGAGAATCTCGTCGTTGCGCACACCCTTCTTCTTGTCGGCCACGGCGGTGAACAACTGGTAGACCTCGTCGAGCTGATCCTTGCTCAGTTGGAAGCCAAGGTGTCCGCAGCGCTGGTTCAGCGCGTGGCGGCCGCTGTGCTTGCCCAGCACCAGTCGGCTTTCCGGCACACCTACGCTCGTGGGATCCATGATCTCGTAGGTGGCTTTGTTCTTCAGGTAGCCGTCCTGGTGGATGCCCGCCTCATGCGCAAAGGCGTTGTCGCCCACAATAGCCTTGTTCGGTTGCGGCCCGAAGGTGATGATTGAGGTAAGGCACTGGCTGGCCGGATAGAGATGTTCGGTAACGATCTTCGTCTCAAACGGCAGTTGATCCTTGCGAACCTTGAATGCGCAAACGATTTCTTCGAGCGACGCATTGCCAGCGCGCTCGCCAATACCGTTAATCGTGCACTCGATCTGCCGCGCGCCTGCTTGCACGGCGGCAATGGAATTGGCCACCGCGAGCCCCAAGTCGTCATGACAGTGCACGCTGATCACGGCGCGGTCGCCCACGGCCTTCACCATCCGCGCGATCAACTGACCGTACTCATGCGGGACGGCCCAGCCGACGGTATCCGGCAGGTTCACCGTGCGCGCACCGGCCGCCACGACGGACAGGGTCACTTGTTCCAGATAGTCGGGGTCAGTCCGTGTGGCATCCTCGGCGGAGAACTCGACGTCCTCGGCGTACGTCCGCGCCAGTTGGACACCAGCTACTGCCTCATCCAGAATCTGTTGCCGCGATTTATTGAACTTGTACTTGAGGTGAATGTCGCTCGTGGCGATGAAGGTATGAATGCGTGAGCGCTTGGCTTTTTCGAGTGCCTTGGCCGCGCGTTCAATGTCGCCGCGCACCGAACGCGCCAGCGCCGCTACCTGCACCCAGCTGTATTCCTGGGACACGGCGCGCACTGACTCAAAGTCGCCCTCCGAGGCGATGGGGAAACCGGCTTCGAGGATATCGACGCCCAGCTCCACCAAATGCTTGGCCATGCGGAGTTTCTCCGGCAGGGTCATGCTGCAGCCGGGCGACTGTTCGCCGTCGCGCAGCGTGGTATCAAAGACGTAAACGCGATTAGACACGAGGTTCTCCATGAGGCTGCATTTTGAACGTCACGCGCTTTGCCTAGGCTGGTTCGCCGTAAAGCGCGTACCCGGCCGGCCTGTCGCTCCGGCTTGGATGGGTACTCGTTATTATGCTATCCGCCACAGGATTTAGCAAATTTATAATTTTCAAACAGACTATCTATTTCAATGATGCCATAAGCGAAATTTATGCAATTGGCTTCAAGTGGCACACAAACAAAGGGCGACACCGGAGAACCAGTGTCGCCCAGGCTTCAGACTGCTTTTGGGCTCAATATGTGTGTCTTTTTTGCACGCTTGCGCGTGCGGAGCCGTCGCGTCCGCATCGGACCTCGCCGACTCGCGGAGATTGACCACCTGCGGTTCACCACCATTGGGGTTGGGAGTAACCAGTACGACGGCGATTGGCTCGTCGAACTCCCATCCTGTCACTAAGACGGCGTTTGAAGTCACCCCGTCGTTGTCTGGCACCAGTTCGTATCGGAAGGAACTGCGCATGTCAGCCTTCCATGTGTCCATAGGCTGCGGAAAAGCGAGGCGAGGAATTAGTGCCCGGTACTCGGAGGATTCTTCCACCATAAAGAGCAGCCCTGGATCCCCTGGTGGGAGGGCATCAGCTAATTCGAGCGACCGCGCCAGTGCTTTGGCCGGGTCGCAGCCCTTGCAACCGGTCTTGCGCCGCCGGGCTGGGGTCACAGATTTCTTCGGCATCAGCCAAGCGAGACGCCGCTCCCAACGTGCTTTGTGTCCTCTCGCTTCCGCCCGCTGAGCACAGGTTTGGCGGCCCTTCTCACGGTCGGGCCCACGCACAAGGTAGGCGATGCCGTGCGCAACGGACTACGCGGTGAACGTGCCCACAGGCACGGCGGCGGCGAAAACCCAGGCAGGTGCCGCGCCAGCCAACACGGCAAAGGCGAGCAGCAGCAGGAGACCAAGCGCCAATCCGACGGACCACTTCATGCAGGCCCAGCAGCGCCCGAGATTTGCCTCCACTGCGGTTGCGACCGGCTTTAATAGGGGCGGTATCAGTGTCGATGTCATGCGGTGCTCGTTGCAGCAATGAAGCGAGGCCCCGCCGAAACGGGGCCTCGCTTTTAATCCGTGGGGAACCGGAATGGCTCCCGCACATGTGCTCTACTACCAGCCGAGGTGCGACTCCGCGAAGGCGGTCATGCCACCGCAGGCGCAGTCGTCCGTGCCATTGTTGTCCCAGTCCTTCAAGTGGAAGGCGAGGTTCAAGTTGGCCACC
>VFZP01000329.1 GCA_016871115.1 Acidobacteriota bacterium | reverse complement strand
CCTCGCTGCGCGTCTTCAGCCCGCGCGAGCCCGGGTATCAGGCATCGCGCTGCGGCCCGGCGATGAACTCTTCGAAGATTTCGCCACGTCCGATCTTGCGCGCTGGCATCGCTCTGGAGGGGCCTTCCGTGGCGGCGGTGAGCGGAGCAGTGTCCTCGATTCCTCGCGGCGGGCTTCGAACCGTCTCACGGGCATCCTCGTGTCGAAGAGCTTCGTGCCGAAGAAGAAGTATATTCACGTGCGCCTCGCCGGGACGAAATTCGCTCCCGTGCGTGAGCATCCATCGCTGCTCGCCGTGACGATCTTCGCAGCCGGGCGTTATCCCAAAGGCGTGGCGGGCGAGGGCGACCGCAAGCTGCGCTGGAAGACGATCACGCTCAAAGAGGAGGTGAATCAGGTCTGCCATCTTGAGATCGCCGACCGTCAACGTGACGGATACATCGCCGTACAGTCCATTGCGTTCTCAGACTCCAAAGAGCCGCCGCCCCTGGCGGATCCCATCGCCGGCGACGAACTCGACCCGCTGGTGACGCCTGCGGACGAAGCGCTGCTGCCCGAAGAACCGTTCGGCCGCGTCTCTTATGAAGATGTCCCACACGACATGCGCATCCACATACGCGGCAGCCACCTGGCGCAAGGCGAGGAGGTACCACGCGGATTTCTGACGGTCCTCGGCAAGGGCGGCCCTGCGTATCGCGACGGAAGCGGACGCCGCGCCTTGGCGCAAGCGATGATCGATCCCGCGAATCCGCGGGTGGCGCGCGTGATGGTGAATCGCCGATGGAAACAGCATTTCGGCGAAGGGCTGGTGGGCACGCCCGACAATTTCGGACGCATGGGCGAGCGCCCGTCGCATCCAGAACTGCTTGACTGGCTGGCGGCGCGCTTCGTGGCGAGCGGCTGGTCTGTGAAAGCTATGCACCGGCTCATCATGCGCAGCGCCGCGTACCAGATGTCGGCCACGGCGCTGCCCGGAGCGATGGAACGTGACCCGCGCAATCGCCTGCTCTCGCAGATGCCGGTGCGGCGGCTCGATGCCGAGTCCATCCGGGATGCGATCCTCGCGGTCTCGGGGTCACTCGATCGCACCGTCCAAGGCCCGTCAGTCACTCCACACGTGTCGTCCTGGCAGGACGGACGCGGCAAACCGGGCTCAGGCCCGCTGGACGGAAATGGACGCCGCAGCATCTATATCGAAGTTCGCCGCAATTTCCTCACGCCGCTGCTGACCGCCTTCGACCTGCCGTTACCCACCACAACGGCCGGACGCCGATCGGTTTCCATGGTGCCCGCGCAGGCTCTAGCGCTGATTAACAACGAATTGGTGGCAAGCGAGGCGGCGAAGTGGGCCGGGCGCATGGAGACCGAATTTCACGATCCGGCCGAGCGCCTTCAGGCGATGTATGTTCGCGCCTTCGGCCGCCCGCCCGAATCCGGCGAGCGGACCCGCATCAACGCATTTATCCGCGAGGGCGGATCATGGACGGAGGTGGCCCACGTTCTCTTCAACTCGAAGGAATTCCTCTTTGTGAGGTAGCCGCGAATTTGAGCAACCGCCGCGACTTTCTGTTCCGCCACGCACACGGGTTCGGCGCCATCGCGCTCGCCGCGTTGCGGGCCGAAGCGGCCGGGCGGGCCGTGAACCCGCTTGAGGTACGCCCGCCGCATCACGCGCCGCGCGCGAAGTCCGTCATCTTTCTCTTCATGGACGGCGGCGTCTCGCACATCGATTCATTCGACCCGAAACCCCGCGTAACGGCCGAGAGCGGGCGGAAGATTCCGCTGCCGCGCCCGAAACTGGTGCGAGCCGAAAGCCCGGTGCTGTGGGCTTCGCCCTTTGAGTTCCGGAAATATGGACAGGTGGGCGCCGATGTTTCGACGATGTTCTCCCACGTGGCGCGGCATGTCGACGATCTGACGATCATCCGCTCGATGGTGGCCGATCACTCCGAGCACACGGCGGCGAACTACTTCATGCACTCGGGTTCGGGCCTGCAGGGGCGGCCCAGCATGCGGGCTTGGCTCACGTACGGGCTCGGCAACGAGTCACGTAACCTGCCCGGCTACATCGTGCTCGACACAGGCATGATCCCTCCCGGCGGTACAGACATCTTCGGCAGCGGCTTTCTGCCGGCGAGCTACCAAGGCTCACTCTTCCGCCGCGGCACGCAGCCCGTGGCTGACATTGCGCCTCGTGAGGCGAGTCCAGCGCGGCAACGCGCTAAATTCGATCTGCTTGCCGATCTAGACGCGATGGCCAGGCCGCGCTACGGAGCCGTTCCGGAAATCGACGCTTCGATCGCCAACTACGAACTCGCGTTCCGCATGCAGTCCGCCGTACCCGAGTTGGCGGACATCTCGGGTGAGACGGAGGCGACGCGCAAGCTCTACGGGCTCGATCAGGCCGACACCGAAGAGTACGGGCGCGCCTGCCTGTTGGCGCGGCGTCTGGTGGAACGTGGCGTTCGCTTCGTCGAGGTTCTGTCGCCGAAGCCCGATGGCGCGGACCGGTGGGATCAGCATGGGGCGTTGAAGCACGGCCACGCGATGAACGCAAAGGCGACCGATCAGCCGATTGCCGCGCTATTGCAAGATCTAAAGGCGCGCGGACTGCTGCGCGATACGCTGGTAATCTGGGGCGGCGAGTTCGGGCGGAGTCCTACGGCGCAAGGCTCCAGCGATAAGGTGGGTCGCGATCACCATCCGTACGCCTTTACGATGTGGCTGGCCGGTGGCGGCGTGAAAGCGGGGCTGATGCACGGCGCTACCGATGAGTATGGCTACTATGTGGCGGAAAACCGGGTGCATGTGCATGATCTGCACGCGACCGTGCTGCATCTGCTGGGACTGGAGCACACGCGGCTGACATTCCCTTTCGGCGGACGCCAAATGCGGCTGACGGACGTGCATGGACAAGTGGTGCGGGAGGTTTTGGCGTAGGCGTAGCGACGGTACCCGGGCCTAAAGTGGGGTTCGTTGGGGCGGTGTACGGGATTCGAACCCGTGACATCCTGAACCACAATCAGGCGCTCTACCGGCTGAGCTAACACCGCCACAGGGACTAATGTAGTTTACTAGAGCCCGGCCTTCCTCCACAACTCATCCACGCGGCTCTTCACCCCCGCCGGCATCGTAATCACGTCTGGCCAGGGGCGCGTGAAGCCTTCGGCGGGCCATTTCTTCGTCGCGTCGATGCCCATTTTGGAGCCGTAGTTCGCAAGGCGACTGGCGTGATCCAGCGAATCCACCGGCCCGTGGACAAACTCAATGTCGCGTTCCGGGTCGATGTTGTTCAGGGCCTTCCACGCCACTTCGCTGTAGTTCTGGACGTCCACATCCTCGTCCACAACGACGATGACTTTCGAGAACATCGCCTGGCCGGTACCCCAGATGCCGTGCATCACCTTACGGGCCTGCCCTGGGTAGGTCTTGCGGATGGATACGAGAATCAGGTTGTGGAAGATGCCTTCGGGCGGCATCGAGATATCGCGCACCTCGGGTAGGTTGAGGCGCATCAACGGCAGAAAGATACGCTCGATCGCCTTGCCCATGTAGAAGTCTTCCATCGGCGGCGGACCGACGATGGTTGTCGCATACACAGGGTTCTTGCGGTGCGTGATGCAGGTGACGTGGAACACGGGATACTCGTCGGCGAGCGAGTAGAAGCCGGTGTGGTCGCCAAACGGGCCCTCGGTGCGGAGTTCGCCCAATTCAAGATAACCTTCGAGCACGATTTCGGCCTGCGCGGGCACTTCGATGTCCACGGTCTTGCACTTCACCATCTCCACGGGCTTGGACCGAATGAACCCGGCGATCATCATTTCATCGAGATCCGGCGGCAGCGGCAGGATCGAGGAGTACATGGTGGCCGGGTCCGCGCCGATGGCCACGGCCGCTTCCATGCGCGTCACTTTGCCCTCGTCGCGCAGCTTGCGGTAGTGATCGGCGCCCTGCTTGTGCGTCTGCCAGTGCATGCCGGTGGTGCGCTCGTCGTAGATCTGAATGCGGTAGCAACCGCAGTTGCGCTTGCCGGTGGTGGGGTTCTTCGAGAACACCATGGGCAAAGTAATGTAGCGGCCGCCGTCATCGGGCCAGCAATGCAGAATCGGGAAATCGAACAGCGAAAACTTGTCGCGCAGTACCACCTCCTGGCACGGCCCGTCGCCTACGATCTTGGGGAAGAACGAGCCCATTTCGGCCAGCACCGGCAGCATCTTCAGCTTGCCCATAATGCCTTCGGGCATCTTCATCTGCAGATAGTCGGTAATGCGCGCGGCGATCTCATCCACTGAGTCCACGCCGAGGGCGATCTGCATGCGCTTCTCGCTGGCGAAGGCATTGATCAGCAACGGAACCGCCGAGCCTTTCGGCCGTTCAAACAGCAGCGCCGGGCCGCCGTGCTTGACGCTACGGTCGGCAAACTCGGTGATCTCCAGACGCGTGTCCACTTCAAACGGAACACGCTTCAACTCGCCGGCCTTTTCGATGGCCGCAATGAACTCACGCAGGTCGCGATGTGCCATATTGATTGATGATGACAAACAGCGTAGCTTTTGTTTCGGGCGCGAGCCGCGGTATCGGCCGCGCCTGCGCCGTCGAGTTGGCCAAAGCCGGAGCCAAACTCGTGCTGGCGGCGCGAGACCGGGTCAAACTCCAAGAAACCGCCGCGCTCATTCCGGGAGCGTCGGTCGTGGAAATGGATCTGGCCAATCCGGAGTCGATCAAGGAAGCCTTTGCCCGCGCCGCCAAGGAAGCCGGGAGCCCGATCACAGTTCTCGTTAACAATGCCGCCATCACTAAGGATACACTGGCGCTGCGCATGAAAAAAGAGGACTGGGATTCGGTGATCGACACCAACCTCACGGGATCGTTCCTTTGCTGCCAGCAAGTACTTCCAGGCATGATGCGCGAACGCTGGGGCCGGATCGTGAATATCTCGTCGGTTGTGGGCGAAACGGGCAATGCCGGCCAGGCCAATTACGCGGCGTCAAAAGCCGGGCTGATCGGGCTTACCAAGTCGCTGGCGCAGGAGATGGCGTCACGAAACATCACGGTGAACGCGGTGACGCCGGGCTTCATCGAGACAGACATGACGGCCGTGCTCTCGCCCGAAGTAAAGGAAGCGATCCTGGCCAAGGTACCGTTGAAACGCCTGGGCAGCCCCGCCGACGTGGCCGCCGCCGTGCGGTTTCTGGCCAGCGATGAGGCCGCCTACATCACCGGCCACGTGCTCGCGGTCAACGGCGGCATGCACATGTAGCTACGGCTGGCGGCGGCACCGTGGCTTGGCAAACACGGCGAGACTGCTGCCCACCGCGCGCGGCTCACCGTTGCCAGACGGGCGGTTCACCAGCTTGGCCTCAGCGGTATCAGGATCGGCAATCGCCAGCGTGGTTGAGCCGCCGCCATCGAGATTGAGCGCGTCGTGCACTCCGTAGTCCCGCACCAGCAACTCGGCGGCTTCGGTGACCGTCAGCCCGCGGCTCTGGGGTGTGCCGGTGTCGATCACCAGCAGCACCAACCGCCTCGCTGCGCGGTCCAGCCCAATTAGGGTGCGCGCATTCGGCAACTCATACCAGCTTCGGTTGCCGCTGTAGCGCGCCGGTCCACCGGGCGTCAGTTGCCCCAGTTCATACCGGGGCACAGTCACGCGCCCGCCAGTGACCACCTGTGCGGACCCCGACAACGCATTCCACAAGGCAACCGTGTCACCCTCGCGGACCACACGAGCGCGATTCGCCGCGTCCAGATTGAACGCCGACGCACGTGCGACGATCGCGTACGACTGCTGCGGTTCTTCAAACTTTGAGTAGACCCTTCCAGCGGACGCCGCGAGCCCGATCAGGTCGCTGTCTGGATCGGCTGCTGGGAACGGCACAAAAAAGTGGGCGTTCACGGCCACCTGCGCCTTCGTCTCGCGCAAGAAGTCCAGGGTGGTTTGCCGCATGGTCTCACGGCCGTTCGGCGTGGACGCAGGCGGCGTGAGCAGGAACGAAACACCACGGTTGGCGAGGTCCACGTCCACCACAAACAACCGGACCGGACGCGGCTCGGCGAGATCACGGTGAATCAGCGTTACGCCGTCGAAGGGGTGATCCACCCTTTCGGCGCTCCACGCTAAAGACGCCGCGAGAAGGAAACAAGCTGGGCATCGCATTGTCCACTACTGTAGCGAGGTGCGGTTCCATCCGGCGAGCCCCGCGCCCTTCCCTCAAGGGCACGGAACTCTCCACCGGGTGGTAAGTATTGTGCGCGCCTGGAACCCGCGCGCAGGGGTGGCCGAACTGCGGCCTGAACTGCCGGGAACGGGACCCGGCACACCCCGGCTCGATGACACCTTATAGGGTCCCACCGACGGACTGCCCAAGTCCGCATTCGGCCGGTTGCCTCGTGACACGAATCCCGTTCTGGACGAAGTGGGAGACGGCTCGGAGGATACCGCCACACGCAACTTCGTATGCTTGAATTGTCTCGCGAAGCACACTGCAGAGCCATCCTGCCTTAAAGGTACTCTGATGATTCATGGAAACCACCCCCCGCATCGGGAGCATTCACCGCGCGCTCCAACTCGGGTTCGGCGGGCTGCTGCTTCTGATTCTGGTTTCGCTGTTTACGCAGATGGCGGTGATTCGCGCCACGCGCGCCGCCGATGCCCAAGCCCGTTCCGCCTATTTCGGGAGGATGCGTTCACTCGATGAGATCCGCGACTCGCTTTTCCTGAGCGGCACTTTTGCCCGCGACTACCTGCTGACCAGAGACCCGCAGACCGCAGCGCCCCTGCGCGCTGAAGTAGACCGGAAATCACGAGCGCGCCAACCGTGCCCTGGCCGCCTACTCGGAATCGCCAGATGCCCGCGGCCAGCGCCTGCTGGCCGATCTGCGCGGCGAGATTGCCGTGTACTGGAAGGTGCTGGACCTGATGCTCGAAGTAGGCAGCCGCGAGCGAGCGCCGGGGACCGATCGCTACTTCACGCAATCACTCGCCAACCGGCGCGAGTCAATGACCGGCATTCTCTCCCGGATTCGCGAGGTGAGCGAGAACGAGTACCAACAGCGCGAAGCAGCCATCCAGGCGAATGACCGCATCTTCTTATTGACTTATTGACGCTGCTGGTAATCGGCTTAATCACGCTGGCGCTGGGAGGCGTGCTGGCAGTCTACACCTCGCGCTACTTCAGTCATCTGGCGCGTGCCGCTGCGCCCAGTGCGGGCATCACAGTATCTGGGTCGACCCATTTCCGCCGCTGCCCCGTCATCTCCAGTCTGCCCGAAGATCAAAAAAACTGGCTCGTCAGAAAAATTCGTGGGCAAGTGGCGGCTCGGGCAGCTTTCCAAGTGTGTGATGTAGCGCGAGTTCGAGGATGCGATAGGTGCGAAAGCCGTACGATCTTCTCATGGCGACTTTGGCCTTGTTGTTCAGGCCCTCTATCACGCCGCTGGAGAACTCCTTTTTGGCCTTGAAGTAGTTGAGCA
>VFZP01000328.1 GCA_016871115.1 Acidobacteriota bacterium | reverse complement strand
CTATGACGCCATGGAAATCGCCCTCCATCACAATCGTGGCCGATTACCGGAGCCGGAGTTCACCCATAGATTCCGCTGATCCAGACCGTGGACAATCATGGCAATTCCGGATATCACGGCCTGGGTCTGAAAGCCACCCGCTGCTTCGCCAAGGGATTCACGTAGCTTGCTGGCTTCACGTGGTCCAAGGCCATGGATCAAGGCAGTTCGGTCCGCAACAATACGGGTGAGAATCAATTCGCCACCGATAACTACAACCTGCAACGTGAGCACGCGCTGTCGAAGTTCCACAACGGAAAACGCTTTGTTAGTTCGGTGCTCTATGAGTTGCCCTTCGGCAGGGGCAAGCGCTTCCTGTCATCGTCAGGGGCGGCCAATTGGGTGGTGGATGGTTGGCAGATGGGTACTATCCTCACGCTGTCAAACGGCACGCCGATCAACGTGGGCCAAATCGGCGACCCGCTGCAGATCGGTATGCGAACGTGCCCAATGCGACGGGAATCAGCCCGATTCCGGCGGACCGGTCGCCCGACAAGTTCTGGGAGATTCGCGCCTTCGATGTGGCCAATCCGGAACTGCACTATCGCTACGGCAACGCGGGCCGCAACTTGCTGACGACGCCTGGTGTGATGCAGTGGGACTTCTCGTTGACCAAGACCACGCGCATCAACGAACGGCACGCGGTGGAGTTCCGGTTTGAAGCCTCCAACTTGGCGAATCATCCGAACTTCAATGCGCCGCCGGTGGATCCGCGCCAGCCGGCCACCTTCGGGCGTATCACCACGGCGCGGACGATGCGCGAATTGCAATTCGGTGTGAAGTATCAGTTCTGAGTTGCATAAGATGTAAGGCATGCCTGCTGCTGCCGTAGCGCTGCTTTCGTCTCTCACGGTGGCCGGAGATCTTTCCGGCATGCTCGATGTGTATCTGACGCGCATCGCCGAGCGGCACTGGATTGACCGGCGCGCGCAGATTCAAGCTCTCGATTCGCCGGAAGCGGTGGAGCGGCGTCGCACCTTCATTCGCCAAACCATCACTGCGTCGCTCGGCGGCTGGCCCGCGCGTACCCCGCTGAACGCCCGCATTACCGGGACTCTGGATCGCGACGGGTATCGCATTGAGAAGCTCATCTTCGAGAGCCTTCCGGGCTTCCCTGTAACGGCGAACGTGTATGTACCCACTGGGCGCGGCGCGGGTCCGTTCCCGGCGGTGCTGGGCACGGCGGGGCATTCAAACGAGGGCAAGGCGGCAGACCTGTATCAGCGCGGATGGATCGGCATGGCGCGGCGCGGCATGATTGTGCTTGCGTTCGATCCGCCGGGGCAGGGCGAACGCTCGCAGTATTGGGATGCGGCAGAAGGCAAGTCTCGGCTGGGTTTGGGCACGCGCGAGCACACCATGGCGGGACTGCAGTGTTTGTTGACGGGCACCAACATCGCGCGCTATGAGATTTGGGACGGTATGCGCGCGGTGGACTATCTGCTCACTCGCAAGGATGTGGACGCGGCGCGGCTCGCCGTGGCGGGAAACTCGGGGGGCGGTACGCAAGCTGCATACCTCGCCGCGCTGGAGCCACGGTTGGCGGCCGCCGCACCGTCTTGCTATCTCACGTCATGGCCGGCGATGTGGTCCAAACTCGGGCCGCAGGATGCCGAACAGAATTTCCATTGCTTCATTTCGAATGGGCTCGACTTCGGCGACTTCTTGATCGCGTTCGGGCCGAAGCCCGTGAAGATGATGACGGCCATTCGCGACTTCTTTCCCATTGAAGGTGCGCGGGCGACGTTTGCCGAGACGGCCAGTGTGTTTGCGCGCATGGGCGCGCGCGACAAGCTGGATCTGTTTGAGTATGACGACGGGCACGGCTGGAGCAAGCCGCGGCGCGAGGCGACGTACCGGTGGTTTGAGCGCTGGCTGAACGATCGTGAGGATGAAGGCGTGGAGGCCGAGTCCACGGTGGAGAAAGTGTCGGCGCTGCAGGTGACTCGCACGGGGCAGCTGGCGACGGACGGGCAGCCTGTGGAGACCGTGCAGTCGATGAACGCCAAGCTCGCCGGCGAGATGTATGCGCGGCGCGCGGCGGCGCAGGCGGGCACGGATGTGCGGGCGTTGGTGGAGAAGCGGCTAGGCGTAGTGATGCCGGGCCCGGGTTCGGCCACACCGGCGAAGATGGGCGAGGTGGGGCGCGATGGGTACCGTATTGAGGAGTTGTTGTTTCCAACAGAACCGGGCATCTCCGTACCGGCGCTGTTGTTCGTGCCAGTGAAGGCGGTGCGGAGGGGCGCGGCGGTTTTGTGGCTTGATCCGCAGGGCAAGGCGGCGGGTGCGGAGCCGGGCGGGCCCATCGAACAGCGCGTGTTCCGCGGCGAGACGGTAATGGCGGTGGATGTACGGGGCTGGGGCGAGAGCGGGCCGCCCAGAGCGGCCAAGGGCGGCTACGGCCCTGCGTATCAGACTTTCATGCGCGCGTATCTGTTGGGGCGCTCGATGATGGGCATGCAGTCCACCGATGTGCTGGCCGCGGCGGCTTACTTGCGAACGCGGTATCCGGAAGTGACCGTGGAAGGCCGGGGCGCGGCGGGTGGCGCCCTTGCGATGTATGCGGGCGTGCTTGACGCGAAGCTCGTCAAGGTGCGCGTCGCCGAGCGCGTGCCCTCCTATCTTGGGATTGCCAGGCTCCCCGAGCACGACGGGTTGATGGACGTGCTGATTCACGGCGTGCTCGCGGACTTCGATTTCCCGGATCTGATCGCTGCGCTGGGAGCGCGCGAAGATGGTGGCCTCGATCGATCGTTACCTGACTCAGCGTTTGGCCGAGTCGCCTGCGCGGCGTGTGAAGCCTCCGCCAGAGTCTCGCGCGCGGCTCCGCCACATCATTGGCGCCGTGGACCAGCGCGTTCCATTTGACTCGCCGTCGCTCGATGCGACGGTGCTTCGCGGGGCGCTGGCCGGCACAGGCGCGGGATTTGAAGCAGTGGCCGTGCGGTGGCCCGCGCTCGACACGGTTGACGGTGAGGGCCTGCTGTTGCGCCCCCTCGATGGCGCAACGCCTCGGGCGCTGATCGTCGCGCTGCCGGATGCCGACTGGACGCCAGAGCAACTTGCGGGCCTCGAACCCGGAGTCCCGCCCGCCCAGCAGTATGCACGGCGGCTCGCCGAGAGCGGTTGCCTGGTGCTGATCCCGCAGTTGATTGACCGCGCCGACTCGTACTCGGGCAACCCTGCCGTGCGCTTCACCAATCAGCCCCATCGCGAGTGGATCTACCGGATGGCATATCAGATGGGGCGCCATGTGATCGGCTACGAAGTGCAGAAGGTGATGGCGGCGGTGGACTGGTTTGAGCGGCTCAATCCGCAATTGCCTGTGGGTGTGTATGGCTATGGAGAAGGCGGACTACTGGCGCTGATGGCCGGTGCGCTCGATGAACGTATTCGCGCGGTGGGCGTGGCGGGCTACTTCAATCGGCGGGAAGATGTCGCATGGTCTGAGCCGATCTATCGCAACGTCTGGTCGCAACTGGAACAGTTCGGCGATGCCGAACTTGCTGCGTTGATCGCGCCGCGGGTGTTGATCGTGGACGCCTCGCCGCATCCGCGCGTGGACGGACCGCCGGCGGCACGCGAGGGCCGGCGTGGCGCAGCGCCCGGCCGCATCGTGACGCCGCCAATGGAGGCCGTACGCAGTGAAGTGGAGCGAGCACGGCGCTATCAGGCGCGGGTGCAACTCGTCGAAAGCGCCAGCGGGCCGGGCGGGGAAGCGGCGATGGGTTTGTTCTTGCGGGAACTCGGTGCGGGTGCGCTGGCGCGAGCCGGTGCAACTCCGCAGCGCATGTCGATGACACCGCCGCGCCAGGAACGGCAGGTACGCCAGCTTGTCGATTTCACGCAGCGATTGATGCAGATGAGTGAGCATCGCCGCAAGGAACACTTCGCGCGGCTGGATGCCTCCGCGCCGGCACGGCTCGAAGCCACGTCGGCTGCTTATCGCCGCGAATTTTGGGAAGAGTCGCAAGGACGCATGCCCGCGGCGACGGAGCCGCTGGAGAAGGCGGTATCGCGCGAGTACACCGATCGCTCGGACTATCGCGGTTACGAAATGACGATCCCGGTGTGGGGCGATGTGTTCGCCGATGGATTGCTTCTTGTGCCGAAGAACATCGCGCCCGGTGAGCGCCGCCCGGTGGTGGTGGCGCAGCACGGGCTTGAAGGCCGACCATCGTTTCTGGTGGATCCGCTTGATGAGCACAACGTCCGTGTGTATGCGCGCTTTGCGGAAGGTCTGGTGAAGCGCGGCTTCATCGTCTTTGCTCCGCAGAGTCCGTACATCGGCGGTGATGCATTTCGGGTTCTGCTGCGCAAGGCGAATCCGGTGAAGCTGTCGCTGTTCAGCTTCATCGTGGGTCAGCACTCGCGCATTCTCGATTGGCTCGCGACGCAACCGAACGTAGACCCGGCGCGCATCGGCTTCTACGGGCTCTCTTACGGCGGCAAGTCGGCACTTCACATCCCGGCGATTGAGACGCGTTACACCGTGTCGGTTTCGTCGGGCAATTTCAATGAGTGGACCTGGAAGATGGTGAGCACCGATTTTCCGTTTACGTATCCGTTCACCGGTGAGTATGAGATGTTCGATTTCAACCTGGGCCACACCTTCGGCCACTACGAGATGGCCGCGTTGATTGCGCCGCGCCCGTTCATGGTGGAGCGTGGGCATCGTGATGGTGTGGGGATCGATGAGTGGGTGTCGCTCGAATACGCGAAGGTCCGGCGTCTATACAACGAGATGGGAATCGGCACGCGCACCGAGATTGAATATTTCCCCGGCGTGCATCAGATTCACGGCGTGCGCACGTACGAGTTTCTGCGCGAGTGGCTCGGTCTAAAATAGAGGGCCAATGCGCCGACGCGACCTTCTCACTTTGCCCGCTGCCGCCGCCACGCTTGCGGCTCAGGGCCCGGAACGGCCGAACATCTTGTGGATCACCTGCGAAGACACGGGTCCGCAACTCGGCTGCTATGGCGACAAGTACGCGGTGACGCCGAATCTGGACGCGCTCGCCGGACGCGCGCTGCGGTATTTGCACGCATGGTCGAACGCGCCGGTCTGCGCGCCGGCGCGCACCACGATCATCTCCGGGCTCTATCCGCCATCCACCGGCGCCGAGCACATGCGTTCGATGACGCGCCTCCCTGAAAGCATGAAGATGTTTCCGTGCTACCTGCGCGAGGCCGGCTACTACTGCACGAACAACAGCAAGGAGGACTACAACCTCGAACACACCGGCAAAGTGTGGGACGCTTCTTCGCCGAAAGCGCACTACAGTAATCGCGCGGCGGGCCAGCCGTTTTTCGCCGTGTTCAACAACACCATCACGCATGAGAGCCAGATTCGGACGCGGCCGCACAAGCAGGTGAGCGACCCGACCGAAGTGCGCGTGCCTGCTTATCACCCCGACACGCCGGAAGTGCGGCAGGACTGGGCGCAATACTACGACAACATCCGCACGATGGACACGTGGGCGGGCAAGCACCTGAAGGACCTTGCCGAGGCGGGACTGGCCGACTCCACGATCGTGTTCTTCTACGGCGATCATGGCTCTGGAATGCCGCGCTCGAAGCGCTGGCCGTACAATTCCGGACTCCACGTGCCGCTGCTCGTCTACATTCCCGAAAAATTCAAGCATCTCCGTCCGCCCGAGTATCAACCCGGCGGCGCCTCGGACCGTTTGGTCTCGTTCGTCGACCTCGCGCCCACTGTGCTCTCGCTGGCCGGCTTGCCCGCGCAGCCGTTTCATCAAGGCTTCGCCTTTGCCGGCACGCGCACAGCCGCGCCGCGGCCCTATGTGCATGGTTTCCGCGGGCGCATGGACGAGCGCGTGGATCTGGTGCGCAGCGTCCGCGACAAACAATACGCCTACGTGCGCCACTACATGCCCCACCGCATTTACGGCCAGCACATCAATTACATGTTTGAAACGCCGACAACCCGCGTGTGGAAGAAGCTCTTCGACGACGGCAAGGCCACGTCCGCGCAGCAGGCTTTCTGGAAAACCAAGCCCGTGGAAGAACTGTACGACCTCTCCGCGGATCGCGACGAAGTGCGCAACCTCGCCGGATCGCCGCAGCACAAAACCGTGCTGGAGCGGATGCGCAAGGCGCAGCGTACGCTGGCCGAACGCGTGCGAGATGTCGGCTTCCTTCCAGAAGGCGAAATACACGCACGCGCCGGACAAGGCGGCGCACCGTATGACATGGGGCATGACCCCACGCGGTACGCCGCAACTCGTGTGATGGACGCCGCCGATCTCGCATCGCGCGGCGGTCGGCCATCGTTGACCGACGCCGATTCCGCGGTGCGTTACTGGGCAGCGCACGGCTACCTGGTGCGCCAGGAGGCCGACGCAGCCTTGCGCAAAGCCGTGGAGAGCGATGTGTCTCCGTACGTGCGTGCGGTGGCTGCGGAAGCTTTGGGACGCTACGGCAAGCACCCGGGCGATGGGGAGTTGGCCGTCAAGACACTGATCGATCTCGCTCCCGCTGACAAGAATGGCGTGTTCGTTTCGATCCTCTCGTTGAACGGCCTCGACGCGCTCGATGCCAAGGCGATGGGCGTTAAGGACGCCGTCGCTGCATGGCCGAAGGAGGCCCCTGGCGCGCCGGCGCGCTTCCGCAGTTATGTTCCTCGTTTGATTGAGAAGACGCTGGCGGATCTGCCGTAGGTTGGTTGCGCTGCGCCTGCAGCCGGTTCGGTTTGGCCAAGGCACGATAGTAGCCGCGCTCAAACCCGTTGGCGAGGCGGAACAGCCGCTCCTGCTCACGCGGCAGGAAACAGCGGCGGGCAGCCGAATCGGCCGAGCGCAGACTTGCGGCCAATTGTACGATACGGTCGCAGATCTCCTCTTCGGCGGTGCCTTGCGGGCCGAGGACGCGGCGGTACTCGGCGGCCATGTGGTTCGGTTGGGATGTGGTCGGGGCGTTCATCAGGGAGTGCCTTTCGCACATGTTGTAACATGAGCGGCCCCAAAAACCGGGCGTTGGATCGGCTCCCTGTGCGAGCCAAGTACTTCACTTAGTAAGAAATAGAATTATTGTGCAGGACGTGTGAACGCGATGGCGGCTTCCATCACGAACAGTGTCGCAAGCACGACACCAACTGCTTCCCACTGAAACGCCGCAGGAGGTTGCTGCCAGAGCGAGTAGGCGCCGCTGGCGCAGATGGAGAGGAAAATGGCGGCGCCGAGCGTGGCGATTCCGGTTCCCAGCACGCGCGTGATAACCGCGGCCAGTAACAACAACAGGGCCAGCATCGCCACCGCATGATACCCGGCCAGGGCTGGGCTCGTGCCGCCGCGTAGCAGGCCCCACCCAACAGCGACCCCGAGCGCATAGTAGGGCCGGATGGAGGGCGGGAACGCCACGATGGCGGCGATGACGGCCAGCGGCACGACCATGGCTCCGATGATGCGCAGCGCGCCGG
>VFZP01000327.1 GCA_016871115.1 Acidobacteriota bacterium | reverse complement strand
GAACTTCCGCCGAACACTTGAGGGGGGCCGCGTGTCTGGGCATCTCCCCAAACATGCTATTATACTTACTAATGGTTTAATGCAACTAAGCACTAGAACCACTCCCGCTTATTCACCACATTCACCAGCGCATCGCCCCGCGCAAACCGCCGCGCGTTATCCGTGATCACCGCCAGATGCCGCTCGGCAATCCGCGGCGATGCGCCCGCCACGTGCGGCGTGATGACCACGTTCGGCATCTTCCACAACCGGTGCCCCGCGGGCAGCGGCTCCGCCTCAAAGACATCCAGCCCCGCGCCCGCGACCTGGCCCGCCTCCAGCGCGTCGGCCAGCGCGTTCAGATCCACAATCGCCCCGCGCCCGATGTTGACCAGCACCGCATTCGGCCGCATCTGCGCGAACGCGGCGGCGTTGAACAGCCGCTCGGTCTTCGGCGTGTGCGGTGCGCAGATCGTCACATAGTCGCTCGCCGCCAGCAGGGCGGGGAGTTGCTCCATTGGCCATGCCGCCGGGTTCACCGGATCCACCGCAATCGTGTTCATCCCGAACGCCTCGGCCCGCTGCGCCACTTCGCTGCCGATCGCGCCCAATCCCACGATGCCCATGGTCTGGTCGCCAAGGTGCTGATGCGCGCGGTCCATCGGACTCAACGTCCCGGCGCCGATCGCAAAGTTGTTGTGCGGCGAATCCTTCACGCCCACCGGCTCGTAGCGCTCTTCAAGCTGCTGCCGGATGTAGATGTGAAAGTTCCGCGCAAAGCAGAGCACCAAGCCCATCACATGATCTGCGATCACGTCTGAGAACAGCCCGCGCATGTTCGTCAGCGTCAACGGGTGCGCGATCAACTCCGGAAAAACATAATGCTCCAGGCTCGCCGTCGGCGACTGCACCCAGACCAGTTTGCCCGCCGCACGCAGCAACTCTGGCGTCAGCTTGCCGAAGAACGCGTTGGCATCGGCGATCTCGCGTAGCGCCTCCGCGTCATCGGCGGCGTTCACCACCAGCATCGGGCGCGCGGCGTCGGCAATCGCGAGGAACCGCGCCGCGTCAACCGCGGGATGAATCACCAGTTTCATGACGGCCTCTTCCTCAGCGCCTGCATGAACTCGCCCGCCGGCAGCGTGTTCAACACATCGGCGCGCGTTAGCCACCCGCGGCGCGCAGTCACTACGCCGTACGGCAGATTGGCAAGGTGCTTGGGGTGATGCGCGTCGGTGGAAATCGTAAACCGCACGCCACGGGATTGCGCCGCGCGGATCATCGCCCCGCCCAGGTCCAGCCGCTCCGGGCTCGCGTTGATCTCCATCGACACGCCATGCCGCGCCGCGGCCTTCGCCACCTGATCGAAATCGAACGGATAGCCTTCGCGATGTAGCAATACGCGCCCCGTCGGATGCCCGATGATGCTCACGTACGGATTCTCAATCGCGCGCAGCAGCCGGTCTGTCATTTCCGCGGGCTCCAGGTTCATATACCCGTGGACGCTCGCCACCACCAGATCCAGCTCCGCCAGCGCGTCGTTCTCAATGTCCATCGTGCCGTCCCGGCGAATGTCGCATTCCAGGCCCGAAAATACGCGAATCCCCAGTGCGCACGCGTCCAACTCGCGCACCCGCCGCGCAAACTTCTTCACCCGCGCTTCGTCCAAACCGTTCGCCATCGCCAGCGCCTTGGAGTGGTCTGTGATGGCGATGTACTCATAGCCGCGCCCTTTCGCCTCGGCCGCCATTTCTTCCAGCGTTGCGCGGCCGTCTGTCTCGGTCGTGTGCATGTGCAGATCGCCGCGAATGTCGCCCAGTTCGATCAGCTTGGGTAGCGTGCCCGCTTCGGCCGCTTCAATCTCGCCCGTCTGCTCCCGCAACTCCGGAGGAACCCACGCCAGACCCAGCTTCGCGTAAATCTCTTCCTCGGTCGCGCCCGCCACCAGTGCGGCGCCATCCAGCTTCATCAGCCCGTACTCGTTCAACGTGTAGCCCTGCTTCAGCGCCCGCTGCCGCAAGGCCACGTTGTGCGTCTTGCTGCCCGTGAAGTACTGCAGCGCCGCACCGTAGCTTTCGGCGGGCAGCGCGCGCAGATCCACTTGCAAGCCCTCCATGCCGGCCTTCACGCTCGCCTTGTTCTCGCCTTTCACCAGCACTTCATGCACGCGCGGATGCTTCACAAAGCCTTCGATAATCTCGCCCGCGTCGCCGCCGGTCACCAGCAGATCCACGTCTCCCACGGTCTCCTTACCGCGCCGCACGCTGCCGGCCGCCTCCGCCCGCTTCACGCCCGCGTGGGTGCGGAGATGATCGCTCAACTCGCGCGCCACCCCCGTGGCAAAGCTCAGCAGAAAACGGCCCGCGCGCTGGCGATACGACGCGATGGACCGCAGTACCTTCTCTTCCAGCTTCGCGCCCATGCGCGGCAACTCGCGCAGCTTCCCTTCGCGCGCCAGCCGTTCGAGACCATCCAGCGTCGACACCCGGTAATGCTCAATAATGAGCGCGACGCTCTTCGGCCCCAGCCCCTGAATCTTCAGCATCTCCAGCGCCGTCGGCGGATACTTCTCCAGCATCTTGTCGCGCCGCTCAAACGAACCCCGCGCGGCAATCTCCGTCAGCGCCGCTGCAATGCCTTTGCCGATCCCTGGCACATCGGTCACCTTGCGCGCCGGGTTCTTCAGGATGTCGTCGATCCGCTCGGGCAGCCCCTCAATCGCCGAGGCCGCATTCCGGTAGCTGCGTATCCGAAAGCCGTCCTCGCCGGCAATCTCCATCAAATCCGCGGTCTCTTCCAGGAGACGCACATACTCCGCGTTTTCCATGCGAGCTTCCATGGTAGCCGCCCCCGGCCCCCCGCGCTACGATGAGAGCACGTGACCACCACTCCCACCCAGCGCATCCTCGCGTGGGCGCTGCTCGGCATGCTGGCCAGCAGCTCTGTGGCGCTGCTCGCCTCCAATACGGGCGATCGCCTCATCTTGCGCATGGCCGCCGCCGCGCTGGTCATCCGTGTGCTTCAGATGCTCGGCTGGGTCCGCCTCACGCTACCTGCCTTGTACGCCACGATTCTCGCGCTGCTGGCGATGGCCGGCTGCGCCATCGAGTACGTTTTCACGCGGGATCTGCCCACCGCCGCCGTCCACCTGGTGGCGCTCATGGCGTTCCTCGTCGTCATCCATGCCACCACCCCGCGCGACTATTTCTTAGTCAAGGCCATCACGTTCTTTCAGCTTGTCGCGGCCTCCAGGCTCGGCACGGGCCTCGTCTTCCCCATCTGCATGCTCATCTACGTCCTCTGCGCCATCCTCGCGCAGACGGCGGGCGTAGTTGAGCGTCCGCTCGAAGCCGGCGTACTTACCGCGCGCCTTCCTGGCCTCGCTTCGGGACGCCGTCTGATCGGTGTGGCCGCGCTTGCGTTCGCTGCAATCCTGCTGCTCGGCGTCGGCCTCTTCTTCATCCTGCCGCGCACCGCGCACGCCGCCCTGCGCCACCTGTTGCCCTCCGTCATGAATCTCCCGGGTTTTTCGAATGAAGTCACGCTGGGCCGCATCGGCGAAATCCAGACTTCCGCCAACGCGCCCGCCGTCTTCCATGTCCGTTCGCGCCAACCTGGACCGCTTGAACTGAAATGGCGTGGCTCGGCGCTGGCCCTGTTCGACGGCAAGCGCTGGTATAACCCGCCGTGGCCCGGCGATCCGGTACGGGTGGAAAACGGCTACCTGCGCCTGGCGGGTCTGCAACAGCTTTGGCGTCCAGGCCCCCGCCTTGAGTATGACGTGCAGCTCAAAGACGCCACGGGCGACGTGCTGTTCTTTCCCGGCCTCCCGGAGATCCTCTACCTGGATTCGTCCGTGGTGGTGCGGACGCCCGTCGATGGCTTCCGCACCGCGCTGCCCAACTCCGCGGGCGTGCGCTACTCGGCGCAGAGCTTCATGGCGGACCTCGCCACCAGCTTCAGCGCCGCCGCTGCGCAATTGTCCGCGGGGCGGCGCGAAATCTATCTCCGCACACCTCCCCTCGACACGCGCGTAGTCGAACTCGCGCGCCGGCTCACCGCCGCCGAGCCGCTCCCGTTCGATCAGGCCCGCCGCATCGAAGAATATCTGCGGACGCAGTTTGCTTACTCGCTGGAACTGCCCAAACAGGTCCCCGAAGATCCCATCGCGCATTTCCTTTTCGAGCGCCGCCGCGGCCATTGCGAATACTTCGCGTCGTCGATGGCCATCATGTTGCGCGCCATCGGTATCCCTTCGCGCCTCGTCACCGGCTTCCAAAGCGGCGCGTACAACCCGCTCACCGGCTGGCATCTCGTCCGGAGTTCAGACGCGCACGCGTGGGTGGAAGCGCACTTCCCCGGGCAAGGCTGGGTCACGTTCGATCCCACACCTTCCAGTCCACAACCCCAGCCCTCGGCGCTGATAAGTCAGCTCCGGCTTTACCTGGATGCGCTGGAAGTGGGCTGGCAAGACTGGGTGGTCACCTACGATCTCGACCGCCAGGTTCAACTGGCCGACAAGCTGGGTCAGCACACGCGCGCCTGGTCCATTCGCTGGATCGAAAATTGGGACTCCACCGAAGCCGCTGTCAAGCAGGCCTCGCGCACCTGGCTCCCCCGCGCCGCGATTGTGCTCGCTGCCCTGGCCGCGCTCGCGGCGGCCGGCTACCTCATGATGCCGCCGCTGCTCGTCTGGTGGCGCTGCCGCCGCAGAATGCAACAGGTGCGCCTCGGGCGCGCTCAACCCTCCGACGCCACGCTGCTTTACCAGCGGCTGCTCGAACTGCTGCATCGCCGCGGCGTGCAGAAGCCCGCGTGGATGACACCGTCTGAGTTTGTCGACGCGCTGCCGCCAACCGTGCCGCGGGATCTGGTGGCCCAGGCCACTGCGCTCTATCAGCAGATGCGGTTCGGCCAGCACGTCGAAGCCGGACCTCGGCTGGCCGTGTTGTTGGACCGCCTGGCGGCTACGCCGGAAGCGCCGCGCTCATAACTGCCGTTCGATCTCACGCAGCGCTCCGGCGGCAATACGCGGCGCAAGTTCCACTAGCTTCGGATAGAACAGGAACTCCCAGGCCGGATCGCCGGTCATGCGCGGCATCGGTCCCTGCGGCAACTCTGCTTTCGCCTTGTCGCTGGCGCCGGACTCAGCCAGCGCCGCTGCCCGTAAGTAGCGCCACGGGTTGTACAGCGCGGGTGAAATCGCGCGGCTGAGCGGTTCGGCCAGTGCGGCGGCCTCGGCCCAATGCCGATGCAACGCCAGCGCGTTTACCAGCGCCTGGCGCGCAAACGGTGCGGCTTGCGGTTGCGGAAACTGCTTGACCGCGCGCGCCTGCCACTCCGCCGCGCTTACGTTTGGCTGCGTGGCGAACTGCGCCATCACCGCTGCGTTTCGTTCGTTCGCGTTGCGGCTGGTCTCCGCGGCCAACTTCGCCGCCATCGCCGCGCCCGGCTGATTGCCCGCGCGGGCGCGCCACAACGACAACTGCAGCCACGCCGCGGACGCCTTTGATTGGGCCGCAAACTCTTCCAGCGCGCGCAGCGGCGGCTCGGCGCGCCCGCTCGTGTAATCCCACTGTGCCTGCTCGAGCGGCAGTAACGGATGCTGCCCCTGTGCGCTGGCGTACTTGGCGAAGATCTGATCGGCCTCCGCCTGATTGCCCGCCAGCCGTGCCGCCTCCGCCGCCTTGCGCAGCAAGGCTGATTTCATCAGCGACATGCCCGCCACGTTGGACCGCGGCTTATCGAACCCTGCCAGGAACTGGCGTTCCCCCAGCGGATAGGCGCCCAGCAAACACAAAATCTCACCCAGCGTGTCACTCGGGTTGGCGCTCTCTGGATCGGTCTTGCGATAAGTCGCCACCGCCTTCAGCGCGTCGGGCGTGCGGCCCGCCAGCGCATAGCCGAACGCCGCGTCATTATGCAACTCGCCCCAGTCTCCTTCCGCCCGTAGCGCGCGGTCAAATGCCTTGGCGCCGTCCCGGTACCGGCCCGCGTGCAGGAGCAAAGTGGCGGCACGTTGGGCGGCGTCGCTGTCCGCGGGCGTGGCGGCCGACAAGCGCTCGGCGGCGGCGGCCCGCGCGCTCAGCTCCTGCGGCAGGGCCGCGTGACGGAGTTGGGCGGCCGGGCCGAGGATGGCCGCTTCGCCTTTTCCATGCAGCGCCGCTTCGAGCGCCGCCGGATCGAGCCGCACGGCGGTGAACGCCGGTGTTCCCAATTGCGCCGCCAACCCGTCCGCCAGCGCAGGCGCACCGGGGCCGGTCACATCCGGCAACACGCGGACGGTCTGTTGGCGCGCGGCATCGCGAACCGCGCCATGCAAGGTCCATGCGCCGGTTTCCTTGGTGAGATACGCCGCCACGTGTTGCGTGGCGCGGCGCAACGCCGCCTCGTTGCGGTCCGCGGCGGTAAAAACAAAAGCGCGCGGCTCACCGGCCAGTTGCGCTGCCACGATCTGGGCCGTGAGGGCGCCTACCGCGGCCCCGGAGGCGTCAGCCGATTGATTGTCCACCGGCAGAATCGCAATGCGCTCCACCTCCCGCGGCGCGCTCGCCGGGGAACGGTGGCAGGCCGCCGTCGCCGCCAGCCAAAGCGCCGCGCTAAAGCACGCGCGGATTGAGCGTGAGCAACTCCTGGAACTCGGTGAGCTTTTGCAGTCCGGCAAATTCTGGTTCTTCGACAAACTTCTTTTTTTCCTTGAAACCCTCTTCGAGCGCCCGCCGCATGTACTGCAGTGCGCGTTCGTTCATGCCGGCCTTGGCATACGTCTTGGCGAGATAGTAGTGAAACTTGGCGCGCTCGGCCACGCTGCGCTCCTGCAGCATCACGCCGTTCGTGCTGCGATGCTCAAACACCTCCGGGTCCAACTCCAGTGCTTTCGCGTAAGACTCCGACGCCTTCTGGTAGTTCTTCCTCGCAAACCACGCCGTGCCCAGATTGCTGTAGATGCTTGCCGATTTTGGCGCATGCTTCAGCGCTCGTGAGTATTGGCCCACTGCCTTGCGGTAGCTCTTCTGCGCATAATACACCGCGCCAAGATTGTTCAGCGCTTCGGCGTAGTCGCGCTTGGCCTTCACCGCGCGCTGGTAGTAGCGCGCCGCGTTGTCCATTTCAGTCATCTGATGATAGGCGATGCCAGTCTTGTTATGAGAGATGTGCGTGGCCGGCGTGATGCTTTTATACAGTTCCACTGCCTGCCGGTAGTCCTTGCGGGCCATCGCGATGTCGCCGCGCATTTCAACGGTAAGGACGGGCCTCGCCGCATTGCTGGCCGATTGGGCCTCGGCGGTTTTGGTGTCGGCAAACGATTGCGCTCGAGCAGTGAAGGCAAGAGCAAGAAGGGAAAAGACGGCTCGGTGTCCCATGGCTGGCTCCTTGCCCTTATTGTATTTGTTTACCGGGTTGAGCCGCGTAGCAACTGCTGAACGTCGCCGACCAGCGGATAGACAAAGATGTCCTTGACCGGCTCCTTGCGAAGATTGAGACGATCCATGCGGCCTCGCCCGGCGGTCTGGCC
>VFZP01000326.1 GCA_016871115.1 Acidobacteriota bacterium | reverse complement strand
CACGCGCGGGCGTTGGGTCAGCGAGGTGCTGTCGGGCGAAAACCGGCACATGCTGTGGATTCCCGAGTGGTGCGCCCATGGGCTTCTGGTGCTGAGCGAAACGGCCGAGGTGTTGTATAAGACGACAGAGGAGTACTCGCCGCAGGACGAGGGCGGGTTTATGTGGAATGACCCGGCGTTTGCGCTTCCCTGGCCAGCCGAGCCGTTGGCGTTGTCCAAACGAGACCGTGAGTGGGCGCCGTTCTAGATCACGGATGTGTCATACCATCAGGACAGATTTCCTCATGGCAGGTCTGGACTGGTCTCAATGTTCCGCCGTTGAAAGCATTCCCGGGAAGGTGAGCGGCGCAAGGGTGTTTCGCGGAACCCGTGTACCCGTCTCGGCCATCTTTGAGAATCTGAAGTGCTCGTCGTTGGACGAGGTGCTTGAGAACTTTCCCGTCACGCGCGAGCAGGTGCAAGCCGTCCTGGATTTTGCGGCCGCATGAAGAACGGCGGCGAAGAGACAGCCTGCGCCGCCGATGTTGCCTCGGCAGCCGGTGGTGGTAGACTCTTCGCTTTATGGCCACCTCCGAGTCCGCCACTAAATACCTCCTCGACGAGTCGCGCATTCCCCGCGCCTGGTACAACATCGCCGCCGACCTACCAGCGCCGCTCCCGCCCGTGCTCCATCCGGGCACGCATCAGCCGGTGGGCCCGGACGATCTGGCGCCGCTGTTTCCGATGTCGCTCATCATGCAGGAGGTCTCCACCGAACGCGAGGTGGAAATCCCGGAGCCAGTGCGCGAGGTGTACCGCTTGTGGCGCTGCACGCCCCTCTATCGCGCGCGGCGGTTAGAGAAGTCGCTCGATACGCCCGCCAAGATTTACTACAAGTACGAAGGCGTTTCGCCCGCCGGCTCGCACAAGCCCAACACCGCCGTGCCGCAGGCGTTCTATAACCGCGAGGCCGGCATTCGCCGCATCACTACGGAGACGGGCGCGGGGCAATGGGGTACGTCGCTCGCGTTCGCGGGCGCGCTCTTCGGCATTGAAGTGCAGATCTTCATGGTGCGCGTTTCCTACAACCAGAAGCCGTACCGCCGCGCGCTGATGGAAAACTACGGCGCGCGCTGCACGGCGTCGCCGTCCGAAGAAACGCAGTCGGGCCGTGCGATCCTGGCACAGCGGGCCGATCATCCGGGGTCGCTGGGCATTGCGATTTCAGAAGCCGTGGAACTGGCCGCGCAGCGTGACGACACCAAGTACGCGCTCGGCTCGGTGTTGAATCACGTGCTGCTGCATCAAACGGTGGTGGGTCTCGAAGCAATGGAACAGATGGCGCTCTCCGGAGACCAGCCGCATGTGCTCATCGGCTGCACGGGCGGCGGGTCGAACTTCGCGGGCCTGGTGCTGCCGTTCCTCGGCCAGCAACTGCGCGGCGAAGGCCCGCGCTATCGCATCATCGCCGTGGAGCCCGCGGCGTGCCCCAGCCTCACGCGCGGCAAGTACGCGTACGATTTCGGCGACACCGGCCACCTCACGCCGCTCACCAAGATGCACACACTCGGCTCCACGTTCACGCCGCCCGGCTTCCACGCCGGCGGCTTGCGCTATCACGGCATGGCGCCGCTGGTGAGCCATCTGAAAGAGCTCGATCTCATCGAAGCCCGCGCGTATCATCAGAACGCCTGCTTTGCGGCGGGCGTCGAGTTTGCGCGCGCCGAAGGCATCGTGCCCGCGCCGGAAGCGAATCACGCCGTGCGCGCCACGATCGATGAAGCGCTGCGGTGCAAGGAAGAAGGCCGCAGCCAGACGATTCTATTCAACCTCTGCGGTCACGGCCACTTCGACATGCAGGCTTACATTGATTACCACGCCGGCAAGCTGGCGGACCAGAACTACGACGAAGGCGAACTGGCGATGGCGCTCGCCGGATTGCCGTCGGTGGGGGCGTAATCCGATGCGGCGCCGCGCGGGGCTCGTCCTTTGTATCGCCGGTCTGCTGCACGCACAGCAGCAGCCGAACCCGCGCGGGCGCGCGCTGGGCATTTCGTTCGATGGCAAGCCCGGTCCGCATAACGCCATTACAGACGTGGGGGGCGTGGCGGTGGGCCACACCACTCTGGTTCGCGGCGAAGGCAAGCTGGTGCAGGGGCAAGGTCCCGTGCGTACGGGCGTCACGGCCATCCTGCCCCGCCCGCGCGGCAACTGGGACTTCACCATGGCCGCCACGTTCAACCAGAACGGCAATGGCGACATGACCGGCGTGAATTGGATCGAAGAGTCGGGATTCCTCGAAGGGCCGATTCTGCTCACCGGCACACACAGCGTGGGCGTGGTACGCGATGCGGCGATTCATTGGCAGATCGCGCGCGGCCGCCAGTTTGTCTTCACCTACCCGATCGTCGCCGAGACGTTCGACTCGCTCAACGACTCAAACGGCCAGCACGTCAAACCCGAACACGCCTGGACCGCGCTCGATGCAGCCGAGCCCGGCCCGGTGACCGAAGGCGCCGTGGGCGGAGGCACCGGCATGGTGTGCAATGGCTTCAAGGGCGGCATAGGGACCGCATCGCGCGTGGTGACGCTGGGCGCCAAGCAATACACGCTGGGCGTGCTGGTGCAATGCAACTACGGTGGTGACCTGCAGATTCTCGGCGCGCCCGTGGGGCGCGAGATTACGGACCTGCGCGCCTGCACCACGATGGAGCAAACGCGCCCCTGGATCGGGCGGCGAATGCGGCCCTGCACGTCCACGCAAGCGCGTGGCGACACGGCCGAAGCCGCCGCCGAAATGGGACGCGGGTCGATTGTCGCCATCGTCGCCACGGACGCGCCGCTCCTGCCGCATCAGCTCAAGCGCATCGCGCGCCGCGTGGGCATGGGGCTCGGCAAACTCGGCAGTTGGGCGGGCAACGGGTCCGGCGATCTGTTCCTCGCCTTCTCCACGGCCAACGCCGGCGCTTCGCAGGCCAAGGAACTGGCGACGAAGCTGGAGATGATTCCCAACGACACCATCGACCCGCTGTTCCGCGCGACGATCGAGGCCACCGAGGAATCGGTGGTGAACGCAATGCTGGCCGCGCCTGCGGTTTCCACCGGCGTGGACGGCATTCGCATTCACGGGCTGCCCGGCGCGCGGGTGGTGGAGGTGCTGAAGAAGTACGGGCGCATGCCCCGATAGGCGTTAAGGTAACCGCCACCGAGTGTACGTGGTTGCACACAATCAGACTCTCCGAGTCGCCTGCGATGGCGGAGAGCGGCAGCGGAGCCCCGACGACGACTTGTGCGTAACACTTCGCGGTCGAGAATACGCCTCTAGTGTAGGATGAGGTACTTGCTCTGGCCTCTACTTCTTCTCCTCACCGCCACGGCCGCCGCGGGAGCTGATCGCGGCCAGCCGGTCATCCACAGCTATCGGCCGCGCGATATCTCCATCGCAGGCCAAGTCTAGAGCATCCTCCAGGAGCGCCGCGGCTTCATGTTCTTCGCCGTTGGCGGTGGCTTCTTCGAGTTCGATGGCGAACGCTGGCACAAGATCATGACGAAGAGCTCGACGGGCCGATCGCTGGCCCAGGACGTTGAGGGCCGCATCTGGGCCGGCACCAACGAAGACTTCGGCTACCTCGAGCCCGATGCGAAGGGCGCGCTGCGGTATGTGCCACTCGCTGTGCCGGCGGAGGTCAGCCAGATGACCACCGTCTGGCAAGTGCTGCCCACCACGCAAGGCGTCTTCTTCCGTACCTACGAAACCCTGTTCCGCTGGGACGGCAAGCGGATGCACTATTGGCGCAGTGAGGCGCGGTTCGAGGCCTTGAGCGAGGTGCGCGGGAAGCTCTATACATCGCAGGGCGGGGTGGGACTACAGGAGATCGTAGGCGATGAACTGCGCCCCGTTCCGGGCAGTGAGGCGTATGCGAAATCGGTCAAACTTTTCTGGCATCCCTGGACGGAGGGGCGGGTGTTGGTCTCGGCTCGCGATCAAGGGCTCACGATCTGGGACGGCCAGCGGGTGACGCCGTTCGCCACGGAAGCCGACGACTACCTGAAGAAGAATCTGCCCTATGTGCCCACGCTGCTGCGCGACGGATCGTTGTGCGTCACGACTCTGCGGGGCGGGGCCGTGGTGTTGGACGGGCAGGGACGGCGGCGGCACCTGATTGAACAGGGCCTGCCGGAGCTCAACACGTTGTTCGCCCTGGCCGATCGCGAAGGAGCCCTGTGGCTGGGCACCGGCAAAGGGATCGCCCGGGCGGAGATCCAATCGCCGGTTACCATCGTGGGCAACGCCGGAGCCCAAGGAGCCTGGAGCCACCAGGGCAAGATCTGGGTCACGGGTGTCAGCGGGGGATCGCCGTTCGGGCGCGTGGTTCGCGATCCCGCCACCGGGGTGTCGAAGCTCGAGCCGCTGGCCACCAAGGCCGCGCAGGCCTGGGACATCCGGTCCTTTCAAGAGCAGCTTCTGGTGTCCACCGGGCTCGGCGTACAGGTGCTGAAGGGAACGCAACTCGTGCCCGCCGTTCCGGGCCTGGAGGCGCCGCGGGAGTCAACGAACGGCATCGTCTTTTCCCTGCGCAACCCGAACCGTCTCTTTGTCAGCCATTCCAGGGCGTGTCCTCTTTGCGTTGGGACGGCAGCCAGTGGATCAACGAGGGGCGCCTGCCCGGTCTGGGGGCGGCGGTCGCCGGTTTTGCGGAAGACGATACCGGAGCGGTCTGGACTGAGGCGGGCGAGGGCGCGCTCCGGATCCAGGTGCCGGAGGCCGGCGGCATGGGTCAAGCCACCTTCACTCGCTTGGGCGAGGCTGAGGGATTGCCGCGCAATGGGATCAAGCAGGCGGCGCGCCGGGGCGGCGAGATCTATTTGACGCCTCTCTACGAGGGGACGTCGTATCGCTGGGACCGGCCGAGCCGGAGATTCGTCCCTGGCAATCGCTTTCTGCGGCCCTTGGGCGAGGGCCTCAACCGGGGCCGTGCCGTGGAGACACCAGAGGGTGACATCTGGAGCGTCAGCCACTCTCTGACGGAGCAGCGGCAAGGTCTTTTTCGCAAACAGGCCGATGGCCAGTATCGGCTGGAGGAAGCGCCGTACCGCCTATTGTCACGCTCCAACCATTTTGGCGCCTATCGAGCGCCGGATGGCTCGGTTTGGTTGGACGGAGACCAGTTGCTGCATTTTGACCCCACGCGCGCTTCAGCGCTGGATTTGCCTCCGCTGAAGACGCTGGTCCGCCAGATCACCAACGGTGCTGGCGAGGTTCTATATGGTGGACTGGGCGAGCCGGTGTTGACGCTGCCGCCCGGCACCGATTCGCTGCTTTTCGATTTCGCCACGAACGCCTTCGGCGCAGAGAACGAGACCAGCTATCGGTACCGGCTGGGTGGTGCGGACAGCAATTGGTCCGCCTGGGTGCGGCAGGCGCAGGCGCGTTATAGCGGGCTGGGACCCGGCGTCGATCGCTTTCACGTCCGCGGTAAGGCGATGGATGGCCGCGAGAGCGCTGAAGCGACGTTCGACGTCACCATTACGCCGCCGTGGTACCGGTCGCCGTTCGCGTATGGCTTCTATGCGCTGATGTTCTTCCGTGGTCTGTTCGGCACGCGCCGGCGGACGGTCGCGCATGAGCGGGCCAGGGCGGCGTGGCAGACAGACGCGCTCGAGCCTACCGTCGCCGAGCGCACCAAGGAGATCGCAACCCAGCGTGACAGCATCAACCTGCTGAATGAGATCGGCAAGGAGATTACGGCGTCGCTCGATCTCAAGACGATCCTGTTCAAGCTCTATGAGCGCGCGAACCAGATCACCGACGCCAGCATCTTCGGCGTCGGCCTGCACCGGCCGGAGCAGAACGCCATCGAATACACGCTGGCGATCGAGAACGGCAAGCGCTACGCACCCTATGTACGTTCGACGCTCGGCAAGAATCAGCTGCCCGTTTGGTGCATCGATCACCGGCGCCCGGTGATGATCAACGATGTCGCCGACGAGGCCCAGCGGTACATCGAGAAGTACGAACACAAGGAGCGGCTGCTCGAGGATGGCACGCGGGCGCAGGCCCCGCAGTCGCTGATCTACTTGCCGCTCATCGCGCAGGATCGCGTGCTGGGCGTGCTGAGCGTGCAGAGCTTCCAGAAAAACGCCTACGACGAGCAGGATTTGAGTCTGCTTGAGAATCTGGCGGCGTACACCACCATTGCGCTCGACAACGCGGGCGCCTGCGGGGTGATCAATCAGCGCGCGGCGGAGATGGCGACAATGAACCGCATCTCGCAAGCGCTTTCGTCGCAGTTGGACACGACCGCGCTGGTGCAGCTGGTAGGCGAGCAGGTGCGCGACGTCTTTCGCGCGCCCATCGCTTATGTCTCGCTCTTGGACCGCGCGACGATGATGCTGCACTTCCCGTACAGCTTCGGGCAGGATTCACCCTCGCGGCCTTTCAGCGGCGGCATCACTTCGCGCATCATCCGCACGGGCGAGCCGCTGTTGATCAACCAGGACATGGACGGCACGCGGGAGCGCCTGGGCATCGAGCAGATGGGCAAGAGCGCGGCGTCTTACTTGGGCGTGCCGATCGTCTCCGGCGGCGAGACCGTGGGCGTCATCAGCGTCCAGTCGACGGAGGCGGAGAATCGCTTCACCGAAAACGATCAGCGCCTGCTTTCCACCATCGCCTCCGCGGTGGGCGTCGCGCTGCACAACGCGCGGCTATTCGAAGAGACGCGGCAGGCGAAGAAAGTGGCCGAAGAAGCCGATGCGGCCAAGAGCAGCTTCCTTTCGACGGTGAGCCATGAACTGCGGACGCCGCTGACGTCGGTGCTTGGGTTTGCCAAGATCATCCGGCGGCGGCTGGAAGAGCGCTTGTTCCCGCTGATTCCGGAGGACGACAAGAAGATCGCGCAGGCGAAGACGCGGGTGGTGGAGAACCTGGGCGTGGTGGTGAGCGAAGGCGAGCGGCTGACGAAGCTGATCGACGACGTGCTCGATTTGGCCAAGATCGAAGCTGGCAAGTTCACCTGGAACATGGCGCGGCTGGAGATCGGCGACGTGATCGAGCGGGCGCTGGCGGCGACCGCGTCGTTGTTTGATGCGAAAAAGCTGACGGTGGTCCGCGAAGTGGCCGAAGGGTTGCCGCCGTTGACCGGTGATCGCGACCGCTTGATCCAGGTGGTGATCAATCTCATCTCGAACGCCGTGAAGTTCACCGACGCGGGCAGCGTCAAGTGCGCGGCGCGGCTCCGCCCGGATGGCTTGATCGAAGTGGCCGTCGTCAATTCCGGTATCGGCATCGCGCCGGCGGACCAACCCAAGGTCTTCGAGAAGTTCAAGCAAGTGGGCGACACGCTCACCGACAAGCCCAAGGGCACCGGGCTCGGGCTGCCGATCTGCAAGGAGATCGTGGAGTATCACGGAGGGCGGATCTGGGTGGAGAGCACGCCGGGCACGGGCTCGACGTTCGCCTTCACGCTGCCCTGCGAGATATCTGAGTTGTCTCGTCAAGAAGAATCCGTGAATTTTTCCAGAAGCGCTCTGAGGATTTCCGCAGGTTATTCAACTTTTCAACTTGCCTTGAGT
>VFZP01000325.1 GCA_016871115.1 Acidobacteriota bacterium | reverse complement strand
CGCCGCCATAGTGATCGGCCGCGAGGAATCGCGCGGGGTCTGAAAACGTCAACAGCAGCGCGCCCATCGCCGCCATCGCCGAGATGATATCCACCGCATCGTTGCACGCATCGGCCATCAGCGCCGCGCTGCCCGTGTTGCGCCCGGCCAGGAACTTCGCCGTGGCCATCAGACTCTTCACCACCACCGCGACCGTGAGCGGCTAAAGCGTGTAGGCGGCGGGCGGCTCATGCAGGTCCGTCACTTTGTGGAGCGAGCGCAGGCAGATTCCGACGCCGCCAAAGACAAGCAACGCGCCCAGAGGCAACGCAGTCAGAACTTCGATGCGGCCGTGACCGTACGGGTGATTTTCGTCGGCAGGGCGGGTCGCGAGGATGCTACCGAACAGAACCACGCCCGACGCGAATACGTCGCCCGCAAACTCAACGCCCGCCGCAGTCACCGAAGTGGAGCGCCCCACTTACCCCACGGCGAAATTCATCAGCGCCAACGCACCACTGGCAAAAACACTGATAATCGTCAGCGCGTGAATCTGCTCGTGCCGCTTGCCCAACCCACATTCTACAGTGCGCTAAAATACGAGTTTTTGTTGCCTATGTCGAAACCGCAGTTCGCTCCCAGTCTCACCGCCGAAGTAGAAAAGCAGTTCGCCGCTTTGCGCGAGCAAAAGGGTCTCAAGATCATTGCCGCCGAGCAGGAAGGCGCGCCGCTCGCCACGCTGCCTGACAATCTTTACGGCTTCACCTTCTCCACCGTGAACGAATCGACGCCGCTGTTTGCCAAGCGCCAGTTCCAGAGCTTCGAGATTCACAAGCTCCAACACGGTGTCGTTCACCTGCTCGGCTTTCTTACCGAGAAGGAAGCAGCCGCGTTCTTCAACGGCAAAGAGCAGGTTGAGTGCCACCTGTATCCGGAACCGCGCGGCGAGTCGACCCGGCTGGTGGAAGTACCGCTCGATCAGGTTGCACGCGCCCGCGCCATGTCACGCAGCGACGGCAACTATCTGCCGCTGATCCTCGACACGGCCAGCTAACCGGCACGCGATTTTTTCCAAAGTCGTGATCGATTGCTCCCGGCGTTTCCACCCTCTTGGGAGGACAGTAAGATCAACCCTGGAGGAGACTCGATGCGGAGATTTGCGCTTTTCATACTCACCGCCGCCATGGCGCACGGAGCCATCACCACGTACACGGACCGGACGGCCTTCTTGGCCGCGTTATCCGGAACCACGTTTGAGAACGACTTTCAAACCATGCCAACCAGCGCCGTCGGGTCGCCCCGCAGCTTCAGTGGCAATGGCTTCGGCTACCAGGTCTCTGCGATCAACGGCCTGATAGGGATCGACATCGGCGGCGACATCTCGATTGCCGCAGTGAGCGGCAATATGGCGCTTAACGTCATCAACCTCACAGGCGGCGTCACCGCGGTGGGCGGCTACTTCTTCTTCGACGCCAACACAAGCCCCTCACTCACCGGTGCGGGAACGGTCACTGCCAACAACGGTGTGGATCCGGCGGCCGTCATGAACGTAACCGCCCCCACGTCGCTCACCGGCGTCTTCGGGTTCATCAGCGACAATGGCGCCATCACGTCCGTGTCGCTCCTCAGGACATCCGGCGGCGGCGCTCCTGATCTCGACGATCTCATCGTCGGCACGGCCGCCACTGGCTCGCCGGTTCCGGAACCCGCCACGTGGAGCCTGCTTGGCGTGGCTGGTCTTGCGATCGGCCTGTGGCGTCGGCGCCGCGCCTAACTAGGGCCGCGGCGCGCCGTAAGGGCGCACCGGCGGCTGCGTTACGAAGGTCGCTGAATCGCGCGCGGCCTTCGTTTCCACGCCAGCCTTGCCGAGAAAACCGAGGTCGCGAAGCCAGTCGATGAAACGGTACTGCCAGGTGCCTGGCGGCATCCCGCCGCGATCGGTCAACCGTCATTCGCGATCCATCTGGCAGTGGATCGCCCGGATGCCGTCCGTTACCGTGGACGTGCAACTCCACGTTTGGTACCCCGAGATCCAGCATCGCCACGTAGTACTCAATCGCCCAGATGGCGTGGATACGATCGCCCGCGCCGGGCGTGGCGATGAAGGCCGGCGGCACGTTGCGCGGAATCTCGGGGGCCACGCGATTGCGCGCAAACGGCGACGGCCCCGGGTAGATGATGCCGGCAAAGTCAGGCCGGGCATGAGTGCCCTCCATCGGATACTTTGCGTCGAAGTTTTTGTAGAGAACCGCGGCGGCCGAGGCCAGTTCGGCGCCCGCGGAAAAACCCATGATGCCGATCTTGTTCGGATCGATATTCCATTCCTTGGCAGAGGCGCGCACCACACGGATCGCCTGTAAGGCATCGTTGTTCGCATCCACCTGCGGGTTGTAGCCGTCCCGCCGCAGGCAGTTGCGCAGGATCACGGTGTTGATGCCGTAGTTTTAGAAGAACGGCACAAAGTCCGCCGACTCGCCGCCCACGTTCAGTGAGTAGTGCCCGCCGCCCGCCGCCAGAATGATCACCGCGCCCGTGTTCAGGTTGGTCTCCACCGGATGAAACTCGATGGACGGATTGTGAATGCCCACAATGCTCGCAATGCGGCCGGGCACCGCCTTGCTCATGTTGTAGACTTCCGGCTCGCGCAGTTTGTCCGCCTTCAGCAAGGGCGAGTTCGGGGGATGCAGTGGCACCACCGCGCCGCCGGGCAGAATCGGCTGCAGCGCGTAGGGCTCACCGGTTGCAGGCGCGGGCTTGGGGATGCCCAGCGGAGCGGGTAACGGGGCCAGCGTCTGCGCGGGCGCAACCGCGGCGCCAACCATCAAGAGAACGAGGATGCGATGCGTCATTACCAGACAAAAGCGCCGGCTAACGGCGAAGGGTAACGGGTATACTGTCTCGACGGGTTACGCCATCAGTTGGCTGGCCGTACGCCGGGAACAAGAGCCTGCGGCGTTCACCGCTCTCGAACTCGCCCCAACCAGCACGGAGTCAGAAGATCCAGACGCCGCCCACCCCTGGTATGCAACCCGCACCGCGGCGGGCTGGACGGTGATCTGGTCTAACCTCTATGCGCCCGACTGTTTCTCTCGCTTCACCGGCGCGTTCCCGCACGAAGCAATCGGCTGCGACGTAGAAGAGCACGTCATGGTTATTTGCCTGGAAGCGTATCGCGATGGCGAGTTGCTCTGGCACGTGGAACACGACGCGCAGGAGGGCCCGGAGCATCTACACGTTGAAGGCACCCCACCGCCCGAGTTCGATGCAATCCGGGAGGAAAGCTTCGCCGCACCGCCCGATCCCGGCGTGGACCTGATCTTCGACGTCCCGGTACGCCTCGGCGAAACCGCCGTAGGGTTCCGTCACGACGAAGGAGACCATCGGTTTGAAGTCCTGCGCAATGTGGCGCCGCGCGCCTCGCCGCCGCCAGCCAAGCCATGGTGGAAGGTCTGGTAGCGGCTACTTCCCGGACGCGGCGCAGCGGAAGTTCGCCGCGTCGTCCGTGCTGCCCGTCCCGTTGTACCGTGCCTCCGCCGGCCATGCGCACAACGGACGCGTGCGCTCCACCGCGCTCGCTGGATTACCGTTGATCTTGTGCTTGGTGGCGATGATCTGCTCGGGCGCCGTGCCCTGCTCCACCCACCGTTCGATCGCCGCGTTCATGTCGCGCCCAGCGTCGGCGCTCGCACTCGGCCCGCCCTGCCTAAACACATTCGGCCCCGCGCCCGCACCACAGTGTTGCACGCCCGGCGCCATGAACAGCCGCAGCCCGACCGTGGCGTTCTTGCACCCACATTGCGCACCGCGTTGCGGTAGTAGTCGATGGTGTTCTCGGCCGGAATCGCGGCGTCACACCAGCCGTGATAGAGAATCAGCTTGCCGCCGCGTTTGAGAAACGGCCGCAGGTCCGGACTGTTGGTGTCCAGGAGGTGCGCTGTCTTCTTCACCGTGAGCGCCAGTTCCTGGCCGATGTCTGCCTTGCGGAAATCCCAGTTGGCGTCTTCATGCACCACGTATTTGAAGAAGTTTGTTCCAAACAAATACATGGCCGCTTATTCCGGAGCCGGCCCCGTGATCCACCCGGCCCAGCCGACTGGCTCAGCCTCGCCGCCCGGTGAGATCGCCGGAAACAGCCGCTTGCCCTTGGCGTCATGCAGCCCCATCTGAATTTTCCGCAGCGCTTCCAGTTGCGGCGCGGTCAGACATGTATCATTCTCGCCGCCCTGGCACCGCAGCACCTCCAGCGGCGCACGGCACTTCAGCGGCTCATTGATTACTCCGTCCTTCACCTGATCCGCCGCATCGCATGCCGTCAGCATCGCGGACTGGATGGCCTGCAACTTCGACGCCGGAATGTAGGCACTCGGCTCCGCCAGCGTAGCTTTGATCTCCCACAGCCCCAGCGTCATCAGGTGCGTCCACCAGTTGGCCGGCGCGCCCGCGATGATCCCGTCATAATCCTCCGGGTATCGTTGCGCTTCCATCAGCGCCTGCCGTCCGCCATTCGAGCACGAACTGAAATAGCTGCACTTCGGAGCCCGCCCGTAGAACGCCGTGGTGAAGGCCTTGCCCTTCACCGCTGTCTCATGAATCGCGCGATGGCCGAAGTCGATCACCTTCTCAGGATGGTCCATCGCCCAGCGCGCATCGGTGCCGCCCGCCTGATGCCCCGTGTCCGTCGAGGCCGTTGCATAACCCCGCGTGACCGCGACAGCCAGTCCACCCTAAGAGATCGCGCCCGCAAAGCCGCCGTTGCCGATGCCCTGAAACTTTCCGTTCCACGCGCCAGCCGCCGACGGTAGCCACACTTCGAAACGAATATCGGAATCGGCCGACGGGCGGATGCTGCTCGACACGCGGCAAAACGGCGGTAGGTTGCGGATCGGCGTTTTGGCTCCAGGAGGTGTGAATTCACCCGCAGTCACCAGTTCCGCCTTCTGCACCACCGTATCCGGTTGCGCGGCGGCACCTTTGCCCAGCTCTTCGCACGGAATCGCGGCGGCGGCGGCCAGCAATTACGCTATCATCCCTGCACCCGCTTTTCTTTGCCCTGCCAGAATTGCTCGCGCAGGATATTCTTGCGAATCTTGCCCGTACCCGTTTTCGCCAGCGGTTCGGTCTGCACCGTGATCACGCGCGGCAACTTGAATTTGCCCAACCGCTTCTTCAGAAATTCCAGCAGTTCATCGCCAGTCAACGAATGCCCGGGCTTGGTCACCACCATGGCGGCCGGTACTTCGCCCCATTGCGGATCAGGCGCGGACACCACCGCGCACTCAAATACAGCCGGATGCGCAAAGATCGCTTTCTCCACTTCAATCGACGAGATGTTCTCGCCGCCGCTGATGATGATCTCCTTCTTGCGGTCGACGATATGAATGTAGCCTTCGCTGCTCCACACCGCCATGTCGCCTGTGTGAAACCACTTGTCGGTCATCACCGCGTTCGTCTGTTCGGGCTCTTTGTAGTAGCCCTCCATGACATGGTCGCCGCGCGCGATCACTTCGCCGATGGACTCCATGTCCTGCGGTACATCGTTCATATGAATGTCCACCACGCGCACTTCTACGCCGGGCGCGGGCCAGCCGGCCATCGCCTGATACCGCCGCCGTTCGGCGTCGTCGGCATAAGCGAACGTGCCTTTGTATCGCGACGTGGTCAACAGCGGACAAGTCTCAGTGAGCCCATAGCCGCTGATGCATTCGCAGCCGAGCGTCGCCTCCACGCGCTCCACGAGTTCAGGTGAAGACGCCGCCCCGCCGATCGTCACCTGCCGCAGACTCGTCAGATCGAACTTTGCGCGGTCTGGAAAATTGATGAGCGCGTTGGCCATCGTCGGCACCAGGCTCATATGCGTAGCGCGATATTGCTGCACCAGCCCAAATACGCCAGCCGGTTCAAAGCGCCGGACCATCACCTGCTGGATTCCCAACATCGTCGAAACATGCGGACGCCCCCAACCGTTGGCGTGAAATAACGGAATGGTGTGCAGGTCAACCATGGTCTCGTGATCTTTGGCGAGCGTGGCCGCATCGAGCGCGTGCAGGTAAAGGGTGCGGTGCGACAGCGTCACACCCTTCGGCGTGCCCGTTGAGCCCGATGTGTAGAACAACTCCGCAATCGAGAATTCCTGGAAGGAGAAGATATCGGCGCGGCCGGGACGCCCTTGCGCCATGACCTCTTCCACCGTCAGGTCCGCGCCCGGTACCGCCGCGTCTAAAGTGATGAACTTCTCGATCCCCTTGCACGACGCGCGGAGTTGCTCGATCAGCGGCAGGAAGTCATTTTCAAACAGCAGTAGCCGCGCCCCGGAGTGATTCAAGATGTTGATCAACTCCGGCGGAGAGAGCCGCACGTTGAGAGGCATCACCATCGCCTTGGCTTGCGGTACGGCGTAGTAGCCCTCCAGCAGTTGATGATTGTTGAAGCTGAGATAGGCGACACGGTCGCCCGGTTCGACCCCCAATCGAGTCAAACCCGAAGCGAGCCGCTCCACGCGCTCACCGAACTCGGCGTACGTGAACGAGCGGTCACCGGAGATCACTCCGATCTTGGAGCCAAACAGATCCTGAGCACGATGCAGGAACCGAAGCGGCGTAAGAGGAACAAACATGCTGCGGGTCAGTCTAACAAAACCCGGGCCGCTGCGAGTCTCGTCGTCGGCCGCCGCTTCGCCGGCGCGGCGTTCGGTGGGTTTGTTCGCTTGCGGCGTGCAGGATTGCGCCGCGGCCGGCAACCAGATCCGAAAGCGAATCGCCGTATCGGAGTGCTCGGCTATTTCAATCATGCCGCTCAGTTTCTCGATCCAGTCAATCGCCGGCAAGGCATCGAACGCCGCGCGGCTGGCTGCGGGGGTAAGCTTGCCCTTGGGCGTCATCCGTAATTCTAATCGCCCGTTGCTCGCCGAGATCATCACCGACTCAAGACCGCCCGCCCATTCCTGCGCACGCCAGATGATACTGCCCAAGGCGTGTTCCAGCAGGTCTGGGTCGGCCCACACCTCCGACGAAGAGGCGCCGCGCAATCCCTTCACCGGCACTTCGCTGTCCAGCAACATGGCCAGCCGCGAAGCAATCGCCACGGGGAATTCATTGAGGTCAAGACGCCGCGGATGCGGCTGGGTCTCAGTGGCCACCTCGTAGCACAGTAAAGCAGCACGGGCGGCCGCCCGCGTAATGCCTTCCACATCTTCATAGCCCCGATCTTCTTTAGACAGGCTGGAGAGCACCATTTCGCTGTAGCCATTCAGCATCAGCATCTGATTCTGAAGTGCGCCCAGCGCTTCCTTGTTCACGCGGCTTGGCGTAGCATCAGCCGGTGCCGCCGGCGCCGCGGGTGAGGGCGCCACGGGCGCGGGTGCCGCGGTAGGCTCAACGGCAGAAACCATCGCAAGATAGACTGACTGCGGGGCGTCAGCCACGCGATGTAACGCCTATAGGGGACCCGATTTTCTTGGACACGAAGTTGGCTTACTGACCGAGATCCAAGGAGACTGAACGTAATGGAAGAAAAGAAAGACACTATGGGTTCCGAGACGGTGGGAGGAGCCCGAAGGGCGATGCCCGCCGTCTCGGAACCGGCCACCGCGACTGGCCCGCTC
>VFZP01000324.1 GCA_016871115.1 Acidobacteriota bacterium | reverse complement strand
CCGAAATGCGACGGCTCAACCTCGTACTCCACGACACTCTCGGCAGATGGAACTACACCTTGTATCCGAAACAGATTGTGAACTAATTGTTAAATGGCGCCTTAGCCGTGTCCGTACGAGATTCGAAGACCGGGAGTATTCGGTGCTTGGACGCCAGGCAGCAGGCGTACTGCAGCAGACAACTCCCCCCGCGGTGGCTGGTTTCCTCGCGCGCCTCCTGATCCGCGAACGCGGCCGTCTGCACGTTGTGCCCGTCGACGAGATTGAGTGGGTGAGCGCGGCTAACAACTACGTGGAGATCCATACTGGAGCCCGCTCGCATCTGCTGCGCCAGACGCTGCGCGAGTTCGAAACGCAACCGGACCCGGTGCGCTTTCAGCGCATTCACCGCTCGGCGATCGTCAACCTCGATCAGGTGCGTGGGCTTCGCCCGGCGAGGCTACGGCGATGCTGCATGGCGGTGCGGGATTGAACGTGAGCCGCCAGCGTCGGCGGGCATTGGAGGAAGCGCTGCCACTGCGGCGGGCGCGGTAGGCCCGGGGTCCTTCGGCCGGCCGCAGTGAAATTCAATCTGTGGTCACTCCGCCAGTTCGAGCGTGACGCCAGCGCAGACCGCCTTCGTCAGGTCCACCGGCCATTGCGATGGTGCGTCCATTGGACCACTTCGGCGGACGAAGGCCTCGAGCCCGCCAGCCGCTCGTGGACTTCAAAGCGGATGCGTGCGGCGCTAAACGGGCTGGCCGGAGTCTGCGGTTTCGATGGAGGCGACGGTTCCCACAAACAGGCATGCGCCTGACGGAGCAAAGCAAGAGCGCGGCAGCAGCGCGAAGCCACCGCCGCTCTCATGCGTGCCGCCTTAGTGCTTGTGCGCGCCCGCCGCCGCCGGGGCCCCGGGCTTCGCCGGCGTCATCATAATATGCGCGCCTGCCGTGCCTGCGTACATCAGCCACGGAGCGCTCCCCGACGCCTTCGTCGCCAAGCCCGTCGACTCGGCCGTCGCATACGGCGTGTACACCACCCAACGCGTGAAGCTGCCTTCAATCGTGTTGGCCGCCGCGTCGTAGCTCTTTCCGGTGGTCACATACAGCATCCGTGGTTCGCGTGGCATCTTCACCCTGCCCTCGTCCACTTCCTTCCAGCGCATCTTGTGACGGTCGAGCCCCTTTGACCCATCGGCGTCGAGTTCGCGGCCCCGCGCCATGAACGGTTCAAGGTCCTTGTGATAGCAGGCGATGTCAATGCCCGCCTTGTTCGGATTGTCGCCGAGGCACAGCAGGTCGTTCTTACCTTCGCGCAGGGTCACGAGTTTGCCTGCGCCGTTGTAGCCCAGTACTCCCGCACCATCGCGGCGGTCTGTCGGCGCGGCGTGCAAGGCCAGCGCGATTTGCTCGGCGGCAGGCGGGATGGGTGCGCCTCTGGCCAATGTGGCGGAAGCCGCCAGAACAAAGGGAATCAGCAGCTTCATGATTTCATCATGACACGGTTGCGCCGGCCTGTGGAGATGGCCTTCAAGTTCAATCTTGTATAGTTTGTCCAGATTGGGTGTCATCCATGGGAAGTGCAGGTTGTAGTACACTACCCTATCTGTACTGATGTGCAGAGATTGCGTTTTCCGTGGAGGCCTCTCGTAGATGAGCACGCAACCGCGTCCTAAGCCGTCGATGAATGGTGGATTAGTGCAAATAGGAAGCTCGGTCGACCAGTCGATTGAGCAGATCGTTCAGCAGCGGCTGGCAGAGGAAAGGGCAAGGCTCGAGCGCGAAGCAGGTGTGGTCCGTAAGGACGTACACCACTTCAAGAAGCCGGCTGAGAACTTCTTCAGCAAAGATCAGCGCGGCCGCACCACGCTGCTTTTCGGCGGCCTCACGTGGAAGCACGAGAGGCTGGTGCACGGAGCGCTCGAAGGCTTGGGCTATCTGGCGGAAGTCATTCCCACGCCCGATGTGAGCGCGTTCCAAACGGGCAAGGAATTTGGCAACAACGGCCAATGCAATCCCACCTACTTCACGGTGGGCAACGTGGTGCAGTACCTGCAGCGCCTCGAAGAGCAGGGCATGTCAAAGCAGGAGATCGTTGACCGCTACGTGTTCTTCACGGCGGGCGCCTGCGGGCCGTGCCGCTTCGGCATGTACGAAGCTGAGTATCGCCTCGCTCTGCGCAACGCCGGTTTTGACGGCTTCCGTGTGCTGCTGTTCCAACAGTCCGGCGGGTTGTCGCAGTCCGATTGCGAAGCGGGCCTCGAGATGAACCTCGACTTCTTCCTCGGCATCCTCAACTCGCTCAACTGCGGCGATGTCATTAACGAGGTGGCGTACCTGCTGCGGCCCTACGAAGTGAACCCGGGCGAGACGGACCGCGTGCTGGATGAAGTGATGGACTACATGCACGAGGTCTTCCGCCACAAAAAGCCGTACCAGCTTGAAGACGGCATGGCCAACTTCCTTGGCGGCTACAAGGACACTGCCGAGTACCTGGGCAAATTCGTCAATCAGCTTCAGGGTGACGATCTTACGCAGGCGCTGCACAAAGTGCGCGACCGCTACAACGAAGTGGAAATCGACCGGCTGCGTGTGAAGCCGATCGTCAAAATCACCGGCGAGTTCTGGGCACAGACCACCGAGGGCGACGGGAACTTCAACATGTTCAAGTTCCTCGAACGCGAAGGCGCGCAGGTGATGGTGGAGCCGGTGGGCACCTGGATCACCTACATGATTCACCAGGTGATTCAGAAGTACAAAGACATGAAGGGTCTTGAGGAAGGCGCGGTGCTGCCGCCCATCTGGCAGCTTGGCAAGCGCGCCAAGATCGAGTGGAACTATCGCAACAAAGTGGCCAAGCTCAAACTGGCCGAAGCGATCTTCAAGCGCGAGTACCACAAGCTGGTGGATGCGCTGGGCGGCATCGGACATCACTTGGCCGACCAGTACGAAATGCAGCGCATCGGCCATCCTTTCTACAACTCGCGCGCCGGCGGCGGCGAGGGCCACCTCGAAGTGGCCAAGAACATCTACTACTCCAACAAAGATCTCGCCCACATGGTGCTGAGCGTGAAGCCGTTCGGCTGCATGCCCTCCACGCAGTCCGATGGTGCGCAGGCCGCCGTGGTCTCGGCGTACAAAGACATCATTTACCTCCCCATCGAGACATCGGGTGAAGGCGAAGTGAATGCCCACTCCCGTGTGCAGATGGCGTTGGGTGAAGCGAAGAACAAAGCCAAGCGCGAGTTCGCTCAGGTGTGCGACGAGATCGGCATGACGGCCGACGACTTGTACGCCTTCGTGAACGAACATCCGGAGACCAAAAAGCCTCTCTATCATGTGCCACACTACAAGGGCACGGTGGGCGCGGCGGCCAACTTCGCGCGCCACATCGCCGAGCGGGCGAAGAAGGAAAACTGGTCGCCGAAGCGCACACTGGTAGCTGTGAACTAGCACCATGGACGCACGCAATTTTTCGATTGGTCTCGATATCGGCTCAACCACGGTGAAGGCCGTTGTCGTAGATGTCGCCTCGGATGAGGTGTTGTGGAGCGACTACCAGCGCCACGACACCAAACAGCCGGAAAAAACGCTGGAGTTCCTCAAGCGTTTTGAGACCGAGATCGAAGGCTTCGACGCTTCGCTTTGCCGCATCTTCGTCACTGGCTCGGGCGGTTCGGGCATTGGCAAGCATATCGGCGCCAAGTTCGTGCAGGAAGTGAATGCCGTGTCGCTGGCGGTGGAGAAGCTCTACCCCAAGTGCGGCTCAGTCATCGAACTCGGTGGGCAGGACGCTAAGATCATCATCTTCAAAGAGGACCCGGAAACGGGCCGCAAGAAGAAGATCCCGTCGATGAACGACAAGTGCGCGGGCGGCACGGGCGCAGTGATCGACAAGATCAACGCCAAGCTCCGCATTCCGTCGGAAGAGCTCTGCAACATGGGCTACCGCGATCTGAAGCTGCATCCGGTGGCGGGGAAGTGCGGCGTCTTTGCCGAGACCGACATCAACGGCCTGCAGAAGTCGGGCGTGCCCGCGGATGAAATGATGGCGTCGCTATTTGAAGCCATCGTGATGCAGAACCTTTCGGTGCTGACGCGTGGCAACACGCTGATGCCCGAGGTGCTGCTGCTGGGCGGCCCCAACACCTACATCAAGGGCATGCAGGATTGCTGGCGCACCAACATTCCCAAGATCTGGCAGGAGCGCAAAACCCCGCTACCGGAAGGCATCGCGCCGGAAGAACTGATCAAGGTACCGGCCAACGGCCAATACTTCGCGGCGCTGGGCGCGGTGGAGTTCGGCAAGGACGAGGCGGACGAAGTGGGCCGCTACAAGGGCTGGTCGAAGCTCGAGTGGTACGTCAACGTTGGCCGCGACGAAGAGAAGAAGAAAAAGGGCGGCGGCGCGGCCGGTCTGGCGAAGAACGACGCGGAACTGGCGACGTTCAAGGACAAGTACCGCCACAAGAAGTTTGAGCCCACAACCTTTCAGCCGGGCGAGGTGGTGGAGGGCTTCATCGGTATCGATGGCGGCTCCACGTCCACCAAGGCCGTGCTGATTTCCAAGGACAAAAAACGCCGCATTCTGGCGAAGGCGTATCAGCTATCGAAGGGCAATCCGCTCGAAGATACGATGGAGATCTTCGCCAAGCTGGAGAAGCAGGTTTCCGATCAGGGTGCATCGCTCAAGGTGCTCGGCGTGGGCACCACGGGCTACGCCAAGGACATCTTGAAGGACGTGATCGGCGCAGACGCCGCGGTGGTGGAGACGGTCGCGCATACGCAGGCTGGCTTGCATTTCTATGACAACGTCGACGTGATTTGCGACGTGGGCGGCCAGGACATCAAGATCATCATCCTGAAGAACGGCCGCGTGAAAGACTTCAAGCTCAACACGCAGTGCAGCGCTGGCAACGGCTACTTCCTGCAGTCCACGGCGCAAGGCTTCGGCTATCCGGTGGAACAGTTTGCGGACGTCGCTTTCGGTGCGCAGGGCTATCCTTCGTTCGGCTATGGCTGCGCGGTGTTCATGCAGTCTGACATCGTCGACTTCCAGCGCCAGGGTTGGAAGCCCGAAGAGATCATGGCCGGACTGTGCAACGTGCTGCCGAAAAACATCTGGCTGTACGTTTCGCAGATTCCGAACATTTCGGCCATCGGCACGCGCTTCCTGTTGCAGGGCGGTACGCAGTACAACCTGGCGGCAGTGAAGTCGCAGGTTGACTTCATCGAGTCGCGTTTCAAGGGCAAAGACGTGAAGGCGGACGTGATTGTCCACCAGCATTGCGGCGAGGCGGGCGCGATTGGCGCGGGTCTCGAAGCGGGCCGATTGTGGGACAACGGCCGCGTTTCCTCGTTCGTCGGCCTGAGCGCGGTTCAGCAGATCAGCTACAAGACCACGCGCAGTGAAGCCACGCGCTGCTACTTCTGCAAGAACAAGTGCCTGCGTACGTTCATTGACGTGAAGACAACGCAGTTGACGGAAAACGCCTACCGTCCAACGAAGACGAAGGTGCCGCTGGCCGCGGACTCGCAGCGTTTGATCATCGCCACCTGCGAGAAAGGCACGGTGGAAGACATCAACGAGATGCGCCAGATCAAGGGCTCGCTCGACAAGGTGAAGGCGGCGAATCCGAATCTGGTGGAGGTGGCCGCGCGCGCGGTGTTCCGCGTGCCGGATGTGCCGAACGTTTCAGACGCGCTGCCGAAGTTCCAGTTCACGTCCACGCAAAAGAATCGCGTTGAGTTGATGAAGAAGCGCGGCGAACTGCGCATCGGCATGCCGCGCGTGCTGAACATGTACTCGCAGGCGCCGGTGTTCACGGGCTACTTCGCCTCGCTGGGCGTGAAGGCCGAGAATATCATCTGGAGCGACTACACGAGCGAAGAGTTGTACAAGGCAGGCGCTAAACGCGGGTCCATCGATCCGTGTTTCCCGTCGAAGCTCGGCATCCCCCACGTGCACAACTTGCTCTATGTGCATCACGCCAAGAAGGCGCTCGATCTGATCTTCTTCCCTATGATCGACTGCTTGACCAGCGATCTGTCGGGTGTGCAGGGAACGCGCTCATGCCCCACGGTGGCCACCACGCCCGCCGCGGTGAAAGCGGCGTTCACCAAGGAAGGCGACCTGTTCAAGGAAGAGAATGTGGTCTTCCTCGACACGTTCGTCAACGTCGGCAAGCCCGACGTGTTCGAACGCCAGATGTGGGAGCAGTTCTCCGGCATCCTGGGCCTGTCGCCGGAAGAGAACTCGCGCGCGGTGCGCGAGGGCTACAAGGCGCTGGATGTGTTCAACAACGTGACGCTGCGTGGCGCGGGCAGGGAACTGCTGGAGACGCTGGAGCGTGAAGAGCGTCTGGGCATCGTGCTGCTGGGCCGGCCGTATCACAACGACCCCGGCTGCAACCACGAGATCCTCGAAGAATTCCAGAAGCTGGGCTATCCGGTCTTAACGCAGGATGCGCTGCCGATTGACGACGATATCGTCTGGCGGCTGTTCGGCGACGAAGTCCGTTCAGGCGAAATCCCGGACCCGATGTCGATTGCCGACGTGTGGAAGAACTCGTACTCGGAGAACACGTCGCGCAAGGTGTGGGCGGCGAAGTACGTCGCGCGGCACCCGAATCTGGTGGCGCTGGAGCTGTCGAGCTTCAAGTGCGGCCACGACGCGCCTATCTACACAGTGGTGGAAGAGATCGTCGAGCACTCGGGCACGCCGTACTTCTGCTTTAAGGACATCGACGAGAACAAGCCCACCGGGTCGATCAAGATCCGCACGGAGACCATCAGCTACTTCCTCAAGCGCTACCGCGAAGACATGGTGGCGAACAAGAAGAAGACTTCGGCGATTGAGAAGCAACTCGCGGAGTTCGAAGCCCAGTTGCGCCGACAGTTGCTGAAGGACAAGCTGGCGGCGCTGGAGCAGCACGAGGAGCACAAAGACGGTGCGCTGCCGACAATCCACGTGAGCCTCGGGCAACTGGCAGCGTCACGCCCGCCGGTACGCCCGGGTACGCACGCAAGCGGCGATTAGTAAGGACATCGACGAGAACAAGCACGTCGGCAATTGAGAAGCAACTCGCGGAGTTCGAAGCGCAGTTGCGGCGGCAGTTGCTGAAGGACAAGCTGGCGGCGCTGCAGCAGTACGAAGAGCACAAGGATGGCGCATTGCCGACCATCCACGTGAGCCTCGGGCAACTGGTAGCGTCACGTCCGCCGGTGCGGCCGGGTACGCACGCAAGCGGTGACTAGTCTATCTCTTTGCGGGAAGAGTTTCGGCGAAAAAATGTCGGGCGGTGAGTACTCACTACCGGGTGCGGCCCCGAAACTCCAGAACTAACCGCTGCACCATGCCTTCGATCTTGTCGGCGGCCGCCAGATGCACCTTTTGATCACCCGTCACAGGATCTTCCACCGCCCCTGTGCGCACCGTCTGGCCGCGCAGTTGTGGCGGCAGCGGCTCACCGCTCAGATTCACGATGAGGTCGAACGGGCCGGTGACCTCAAAGATCGACTTTGGCCAATGGCTCGAAAGGTCAATGCGTTTGTATTGACCCTAAATCCGGCAGTTGGGGTGGCCGGTCGGGCATGAAGTGATGGATACTCAACGGGATGGGCGAAGAAA
>VFZP01000323.1 GCA_016871115.1 Acidobacteriota bacterium | reverse complement strand
AGTGGTAGGGCGCAGGCGGCCCGCTGCCACGAATCTTGCCCCCAGACACGCGATGTCTACTGTGAGAGTTTCCACGCAGCGGGTCTGCACTTTGCTTCTAAACAAATACTCAGATTCCGTCTGTGTCCCCGGTGTACCAAGACTCTCGCACGGGCGCGCGCGACGCATTTGCGGCGCGGAGAAAGACCGAAGCCCTGGCAGTGGCCGAGAACCCCTCCAAGCGCACACCGGTGGGTGAACATAACCTGGCGTTGGCCAAGTGCGCCTTGTTTGCCGATCGCGCCGACGTGCAGGCGCTGTGGCTATCGCCGGCGCGGCGGGTTTCCGGCAAATAGCCCGCCGCGTTCCCGCGCTACGATAAGACCTTACCTTCATGCTCGATCTCAACCCGCGCTTCTTCGTTGACGCGCTCTCGATCATTTTAATCGACATCCTGCTGGCGGGCGACAATGCCGTCGTCATCGCAATGGCGGTCCGTTCGCTCACGCCCGAGCAGCGCAGGCTCGGCATTGCCATCGGGTCGGCCTTCGCAGTGGTTCTACGCATCGGGCTCACGTTCTTTGCGTCCCAGCTCCTGCAGACTGAATTGCTCAAGCTCGCGGGCGGCCTGGCCATTCCGTATATCGCCGTCAAGCTCCTGGCGGATTCGGGAATCGGCGAAGAGGGCTGTCAGGAAGCGAAGACGCTCTGGCAGGCGATGTGGCTGATCATTGTCGCCGACATCACCATGTCAGTGGATAACATCCTCGCCGTCGCGGCGGCCGCCAAGGGGCATCTGGGGCTGCTGATTTTCGGCCTTGGCCTCAGTATTCCGTTCGTGGTCTTCACCAGCCGCCTACTCTCCACCTTGATGGACCGCTACCCGATCATCGTCTATATCGGCTCGGCGATTCTCGGCCGTGTGGGCGGCGAGATGATCTTCACGGACCCTTGGGTGGTGCGCACGTTTGCGCCGCCGCATTGGCTGTTGATCGCCGCCGAGATCGTGTTTGCCGCGGGCGTGGTCGCCGTCGGCTGGTGGCTGCTGCATCGCGGGCGCAAAGGTAAAGGCGGCGGGAACAAAACGGAGCCGCACAGCGTCTCATGAGTTGTTCTGCTGATCCGCGCGGTGGCGATCGTTCTCAACTGGCTCGGCCGGCTGGTTCAAGATGCTGGCGAGCGCGAGTTGTGGCGCTACCGCTGGGTCACGCAGTTCCTCATTACACACAGTGGCTGGAAAGCCGCGGACACTCGCCCGCTGAGCACCGGCGCCATCTTGTACGGTACGTGCAGGATGGCGCCCGCGAGGCCCAGGCGGCGCGCTGGCCGGACGGTTCCCCGTTTGAAGCGCTGTTGCGTTGGGGCCGGCACCCGGCGGCGACGCTGCTGTTTCCGCCTTTGACGTTGCTTGCGCTGAGACTGGTAGTGAGCCGTGGCGCCGAGCCGCTCCGTTGGCCGCGATGGACACCGGGTTCGCCGACGCCGCTGGTGAGCGCCGTGCCCACCAAATAGTTCTTCGGCAAAAACACCGGCTTCACGGCGCGGCAGTTCGATCTGGTGCGCACCCGGGCCCGCAGCTACGCGGCATTTGAGGGTTACGCCCTGCGCAATCTCGACGGACGGCGGATTGCGTTTGTCACGCCTGGACTGTTTGCCCTGGTGGGAGTCAAGGCCGAGCACACAGCGCTGGCGTCGGCGGAGTTGGGCCCGGCTTGGGTGGGGCGATGGATTCACTTAGCCGGCCGCAACTATCGCGTGTCTGGCGTGTGGCCGAGCGGGGTGCAGCCCTCGGCGGCGCGGCCCGACTTCTGGATCGCCGAGCCGCCCGCCACGTTCGCCGAGCGCCGCTACGATACGTTTCCGGTGGCCGCGTTGCGCCTGGGCGTTTCCATGGAAGCGGCCACGGCGGAGTTGCAAGACCTGTTGCTTTCCGCGCCGCCGCGCAAAGGCTCCGGCACGCCCAATCAAGTGGTGCCCCTTCTACACGGACAAGGCGGGGTAATGGGCGTGTTGTGGATCGGCTTTCTTGTGCTCGTGGCGGGGCTGGTGGTCTTTACGGCTTACCGGCTGGGTGGAGCCGAGGGCTGGCCAAGGAATTGTTTTTCTTCGCCAAAGCGTTACCGCTGGTGACGGGCGTGTTCCTTGCCGCCGTGACTTGGCTTGGCTCGCTTGGATCAGGTACGGCCACAGGGCCGTTCTTTGTTTATTGGTGCTCCGGGGTGGCGGCCGCGTTGGGCTTGTGGTGGGCCTGGCGCGATCAACATCTGCGCTGCCACACCTGCCTGGCGCGGATAACTTTGGCAGTGCAGGTGGGCACGCACGGCGCGCCGCTCCTGGAAGGCGTGGGCGACGAGTTGTTGTGTGAGTACGGGCACGGGTCGCTGTGGGTGCCGGGCGCGCCGTCGCCGGCCTTTGGGCCGGAGGTCTGGCGCGGGGAGTGACGGCGGCCGATTAGCCGGGTATGGATGCCGCAACAGCCGTGCCGGGGTGGATCGTTGAGGCACAGGCGAGTTTGGGGGAGGCACACGGGTTCACACCGGACGAACTCGCGGCCAATCGCGCGGGCCGTATCGCGCCTTCGCAGTTCCCTGCTCTGCTTGCGTCCACCGGCGGATTGTGGCGGTACTTCGGCGTCGCGGCGCAGTTGGCCGCGTAGGCCGGGGTGGCCGGCTACGCTCTCGCTGGCCGCGCTCCCAACGTGCTGATCTGGATTCTGAGCGGCGCGCGCGGTGTCTCGAAGGGCCGTTGCACACCAGCGCTTCATTCGACAATGTGGAGGTGGCCGCCGATGAGCACGAGGCGCGCCGGGAGGATCCGTGGAATCGTGACCCGTATGGAGCGCCGAGAGCAGGTATTGGTTTGCCATCGGCGATGAGCAACTCACAGTGGGATTCCCCGCGCTACGGGCTTTGCATCCTTACTCCGGCTCCACGTGCCGCGTGTATGTGGCTGCGCGGAGCGGGCTGCTGCTTTCGGTGGAACTCGTGAAAGTGAAGGTTTCGCCGTACTATCGTTCCGCGCGCTGACGGCGGTATGCTGAGGATATGCAGGTGACACTGCCGGAATCCGAGACTCCTGCCCGGGTCATCTTCCACGTCGATGGGAAGATGACAGCCGACCGTTTCTACGATCTCTGCCAAGCCAATCCCGACTTGTGGATGGAGCTGACGCGGGAGGGGGACATCGTTATTCTGCCGCCGGCAGGCATGGAGTCGAGTTTCCAAAGCGGTTATGCATCGCGGATGTTAGGCATCTGGGCTGATCGCGACCGGTGCGGCCGGGTGCTCGATTCCAGCGGTGGGTTTGCGCTGCCGGATGGCTCCGTGCTGTCTCCTGATGCGGCGTGGGTTTCCCGTGAGAGGCTCTCATCGCTCACGCGCGCACAGAAGCAAAAGTTCGCCACGGTCACACCCGAGTTCGTCATTGAAGTGATGTCCCCCAGCGACCGGCTCGCTACCGCGCAAGCCAAGATGCGGGACTGGCTGCGCAACGGCGTCCAACTCGGCTGGCTCCTTCAGCCGCACACGCAGACCGTCTTCAGCTACCGCAACGCGGGCGAACCCATCGTCCTCACTAGCGCCGTGCGCGTCGAAGGTGAAGGCCCCGTCGCCGGCTTTGTTCTGGAACTCGATCCCATCTGGCAGGGACTCTAAGGCACCCCACTCAGCCGTGATAACTTAACCGGATGCGTGTACTCGTCACCGGGTCCTCAGGCTGCATCGGCGCCTGGACCGTCAAGCAACTTCTCGACCGCGGTTTCGACGTTCTTTGCTATGACCAGGAGGCCGATCTCAGCCGCCTCGGGCTCATCTCCGGCCACGTGGGGTCGAAGCAACTCGAAGTGCAGACCGGCGCCATTGAAGATACCACGCGCGTCAAGGCGCTGGTGAAAGACGGTGGCGTCACGCACATCTTGCATCTGGCCGCCGTGCTGATGCCGTTCTGCCAGGCTCAGCCGGTGCAGGGCGGGTTGATCGACGTCATCGGCACGCTGAACGTATTTGAAGCCGCGCGCGATGCGGGCCGCGCCGTGCGCGTGGTCTACGCCTCGTCCTCCGCCGTGTGGGGCCCGGAAGATGCCTACGGCGACCGGCCGCTGTCTGAGAAAGACTCTCCACTCCCCGGCACACACTACGGCGTGTTCAAGCAAGCCAACGAAGGCAACGCGCGCATTTTCTACACCGCCAACAGCATCTCCAGCATCGGTCTGCGCCCGTGGACCGTGTACGGCGTGGGGCGCGACCGGGGCCTCACGGCGGACCCGACACTCGCGATGAAAGCGGTGGCCCTTGGCGTGCCATTCCAGATCCGCGTTTCCGGCCATATGGACCTGCAGTATGTGGAAGACGTGGCCGAGACGTTCGTGCGGTGCGTGCTCTCGGATGTGGCCGGCGCGCACGTGTTCAATCTCGTGGGTTCGATCGTCGAGATGAACGCACTCGCCGGCCTGCTTGAAAAGCACCGGCCCGGGGTGGCGGCGAGGCTCATCACCGTTAGCGGTCCGCAGGTGCCGGTGTCGTACAAGATGGACGGCTCGGCGTTACACGCCGCCGTGCCGGGCATCCCGCAGACGCCGCTCGAAGACGGCATCCGGCAAACGCTCGACCGGTTCGACCGGCTGAGAGCCGAAGGCCGCCTCGCGCCGCTTGCCTAGAACATCAGCTTCAGCGACATCTGAATCGTGCGGGCGTCGCGGGCCGACGTGATCACGCCAAACGTGCCCGACTGGTTCAGTCCGTTCGGCCCGGGCACGAAGCCCGTGGCCGGCGCGCCCAGATTCACGTGATTCATGAAGTTGAACATTTCCGTGCGGAACTGAAGATTGAAGCGCTCGGTGAAGCGTGTGTTCTTGATGAACGAAAGATCCCTGTTCACCGTGCCGGGTGTTCGGGCATCGGGCAACACACGGCCGAGGTTGCCGAAGGTGAACGGCGTGGGATTGACGAACTGGGTGGTGTCGAACCAGCGCCGCACCGTGCGATCATCCAGCCGCGCCGATTGGCCGGTGCTGTTCGGGCACGTGGCGCACTGGTTGTTGGCGCCAGACACGAGCAGCGGAATGCCGGTCTGCATGATGCCGATCGTGTTGATCTGCCAGCCGCCGATCAGGCGATGCCAGCCCTGTTGTCCGTTGCCGAACGGCAGTTCGTACACCAGGCTCACCGTGGCGCGCTTGGCGACATCCGACGGGTCGACACTGCGCTCGGCCGCGCGGTCGAACTTGCCGTTCTGGTAGCCCACCACCGATGCCTGCTCGATAGGCCCGAAGTTGACGGGCGTGGCGATGCTGTCGTTGATGATCTTGCCGCCCGTAAACGAGAAGAGCATGGCGAAGCCCCGCGACAAACGCTTCTCGGCGCTCAGCAGCACCAAGTGCGAGTTGTAGCTGCCGAGGCGCGGGTTGCGCACCGTGATGGCATTGAAGTGCGGGAACGGACGCAGCGATTGCTCTCGCGAAATCGTAGCGCCGCCCAACGCGCCGGGCACCCGGCCGGCATTGGGATTCGGCACCTGCTGCTGGAGTGCCTGGCCCAGCGCCAGGTTCTGCGGATCGAGTTGATTCAGATCGTAGCTACCGGCCGTGAGTCCGCGGCCGAGGTTGCCGGCGTAGGAGGCTTCAAACAGCCAGTTCGTCCACACCTGCTGCTGCAAGCTTACGGTGAACTGCTGAATGCGCGGGATGTTGCCGTCGGTCTCGTCGTAGGCCACGTTCTGGCCGAGGAACGCCGCCGCCCCCAGCGCACGGCCCTGCGGCGGGATCGGAGCGGACGGAAAACCCTGACGCAACAAGAAGGCCGCGCGATTCGGATCGGCCTGCGGATAGCTGGTCACGGTCTGCGCAAAGCCGTTCGCGTTGTTGTAATTCTCGCGCCACATCTGCGAGGGGTACATCATGCCGTAACCGGCGCGAAGAATGGTGCGGGTGTTGCCGAAGATGTCGAGGGCAAAACCGACGCGCGGGCCGAAATTGGAGTAGTCTTCGCCGCGCTAGTTGCGGGGCTGCCCGTCGGCGCCGGCAAACACCGTGCAGCCGGGCAGTCCGTTCGGCAGGCGGCAGAACGGATCGAAGTTGGTGCCGCCTTTGTTACGTTCCACCGCTTGCGACTGAAAGTCATAACGCAGGCCGAGATTCAGCGTAAAGCGGCGCGTGAGTTTCCAATCGTCCTGGAAGTAGCCGCTGATCGAATGCGACACCTGTGACTCGCCCACATGCGTGGAGACGCTGGCGCTGCTCACCGCGCCCAGCAGGAACGACGCGTAGGCGCTCCCCGTGCCGGCTGGCGTGAGCGGATTGCCCGTGAGCCCGGCGGCGAAGGTGTAGGAGCCCGACGGAGCCGAGCGCTGCAGGTTGTGGCCCTGCAGCAGGCGCAGGTCGAAGCCCGCCTTCATCGAATGCGCACCGCGCACGATATTCACCTGATCGAGGAACTGCCAGTTCAGGCTGCCGCGCAGGCCCGCCGTACCGGTATTGAAGCCCGTCAACCCGTTGCTGATGCCCGGGAAGGTGTCAGCCGGAACTATGGAAGGCAACCCCAGTTTCTGCGGCCAGCCGCCGCCGAAGCTGCGCATCACAAACGGGAAGTAGCCGCGCGTGGCGCCGATGCGGAGTTCGTTCACAATCGTGGGCGAGATCACGTGCGTGTCGCTCAACACCACGTTCCAGTTCTTCAGATCGTCGTCGCGTTTGGAAACCACCTCATTGGGATAAATAGTCGCGCCGCCCGCGCCGTTGTCCGTCTTGTGGTTGAAAAACGAATAGCGGCCGAACATCGAGTTCTTATCCGAGAACCGGTGGTCGCCTTTGATGGTGTACTGGCGCATCGCTTGGATTTCGCTCGCGTTGGTCTGGAAGTTGTTGGCGTTGGTGAAGGCGTCGGTGGGCGTGCGGTTGGGCACGGGATAGAACTCGTTGATCGCCCTGGCCACTGGGTCAATGAGATTGGCCGAAATCAGATTGCCGGGGAAGATCTGGCGGGTGACCGAGGCGCCTGAGCCTTGCGTGGAGAACGGGTCGAAAAAGGGGAATCAGCGCGCCGGTGTTGGTGCGCAGGTCAGTGAAGTTGCCCGTCCGCTGGCCCCCGGTCGGGAAGCTGCCGATGCGCACCTGCGAACGGTGGTAGCGGTATTCTTCCCAATTGCCGAAGAAGAAGGTCTTGTTCTTGATCACCGGCCCGCCGACCGAGGCGCCGAACTGGTTGTAGCGGAACGGCGGCTTCACCGCAGCGAAAGTATTGCGCGCGTCGAGCTCGTCGTTGCGCAGAAAATTGTAGACTGAGCCGTGCAGTTGGTTGGTGCCCGAGCGGGTCACCATATTGATGACGCCGCCGGCCGTGAAGCCGTCCTCGGCGGACATGCCGCCGGATTGCACCTTGAACTCCTCCACCGAGTCGACGCCGGGATTGATGGCCACCTCTCCGATGTAGCTCTGAATGTTGTTGCCGCCGTCCAGGAGTTGGCCGTTCATCGCGTTCGGGCCGCCGTTGATGGAGCTCGAAGAAAGCTGAATGCCGCGGTCGGCAAAGCCGGAGGACGTGGGCCCGGCGTTGGACTTCACACTAGCAGCCCGTGGCGAATGTCAGTTTGTAGCTTGAGGGCGTGTGCGAGGCAGGCACACGCGGACATGATGTAGGGGCGTACAGGACCTGCCCG
>VFZP01000322.1 GCA_016871115.1 Acidobacteriota bacterium | reverse complement strand
GAGTGGTGCGGAGCAGTTATCTGGGCTGGCGCTTTGGCACTCGATCCTGCGACGGATCTTCCAGGATTTCGGGCGCTTCCCGTTCGACCAGACCGCCTCTCGAACTCGTCTGGCCGATTCCATCTGCAGGACTTAGGCTCACTACCACAGCGTAATACTGATACTTTAAAATGTAAATTACTTTTATTGATGAGCTAGCGCCTTTGCGATCGCTCCGGTGAACTCCGGCGCCTCAGGCTTCACGGTGGACCCGAACTTCGCGATCACGCGCCCGTCTTTGCCGACCAGAAACTTGTTAAAGTTCCAACTTACGCGGCCCTGCTCGGACGTCAGCCAGCGGTAGAGCGCATGCTGGCTGCCGCCACGCACCGACAACTTGGCGAACATCGGAAACGTCACGTCATAGTTGCGCCTGCAGAACGTGGCGATCTCTTCGTTCGAGCCCGGCTCCTGCCACAGGAAGTCGTTCGCCGGGAAGCCGAGAATCACCAGACCCTTGTCTCTGTGCGCGCGATACAGCGCTTCGAGGCCGGCGTACTGCGGAGTGAACCCGCACTTACTCGCCACGTTCACCACCAGCACCACCTTGCCACGGTACTCGTCGAGGCCCTTGAGTTTCCCGTCGATCCCGTTGACGGAGAACGAGTGCAGGGTCTTCGGCGGGTCGGCGGCGGTGAGTATGGAGGTCATAAATAGAGCGCCAGCTGGAAAGAGTCGCACAGTTGATTTGATCACGGCAGCGAGTGGTAGGATGCAGAGATTCGGCCCACTTACTTAATTCCGGTGCTGTTACTGACGGCGGTGGCGTGCGGTTCGCACATCTCGCGTCAGGAGGTCGACGCGCGCTGGGCCGCCGCGCGGGAGTTGCCCGTGCATGCGGAGTTCGGCGAGTGGCCGGCGGAATCAATTCCGGGCTACGTAACGCTGCGGCTTGCGCAACCCGCGCCCGCGCCGCTCTTCCTGGTGTTGCATGCGAGGTTCGACCCCGGCCCCACCAATCCGGAAACACCGTGGGGCGACTTGTATCCCGTGGAGCTAATCGAAGGCACCTACGGCATCGCCTTTGAAGGACCGATCCCGCCGCCCGGCGAACGCCAGCGCCCGGGGCGCGTAAGTGGCGAAGTGTTCTTTGCCGCCTACCTGCCAGGCCAACGCGCCGAAGTGCCACGCAACGCCAGCGTCCCGTTTGCGGGATGCCATTGCCGGCTCAGGGAGACCGAAGTGAGTTGTGCATTCGCCAGCGCCCGGCCCGATCTCCTCGAATTCATCCGCGACCCTCGCATCCCCGCCTCCGGCCCACGCTTCCGCCTCGCCCCACGCGAGGAGTCCGACTCGTCGTTGCAATTCAATCGTGCTCCGGTGATCGTGCAGGCGTGGCGTGAGGTGGGTTTGTACCGCGCGCGTTTCGATACGATGGGGAGCAAGTTGAAGCCATGACCCGGCGCACCAAAGTGACATGCGTGCTCACCGCCATCTGGTGCGCGGTGACGGCCACTGTCCTGGGGATCGAGCCGTCGGAATCCATCTTGACCGTTCTACTCACCATCGCACGATGGTTCATCGTAGGCATGGCGATGATGGGCTACACCACGCGGCGCGAGTTGCTGGCATGGTCCTTTTTCTATTCCGCGCTGATCTTCCTCGGACAAGCCGTCACGATCCGCCTCAGCGGCTGGCCGAGTGCCGCCTATCCGATGTTTCTGCTGCTGCGGATGCCCCTGAATAGGGGCATCCTCATGGGTCTTCGCCTGGCCAGTGCGAGCCTCGGCCAACCGCCACCCCTGGTCACCGATATCAAGGCACTCCTTGAACCATCTCCGGCTTACTTAACCTCCCTGGCAATCGGGTTCGCCGGTCTCGGCTACCCTAGTTCCCGGGAAACTGTGTATTGCTTCCTCGTTCTTTTCGCCGCGCTGGCCGCCGTGGAATTGCTCGGCGGCAAGCGTGTCCTCTTCCACCGTGGGCTCACCGCTGTTGCGTTGTTTATTGTTGCCGCGCTGATCGGCTCCCTGCTCGACCCATTGCGGGACAAGCGCGATAGCGCGGGTGCAACCGCCATCGAAGCCCGCTCAGTGGAACGCGCCACGCACGGGTCCCTCCGGTTCGACTTCGCCTTTCCGCCGCACTCCTCCAAGACGCGCAACGGCTGGGGCACCGTCCAGTTCGAATCGATGGCCGCAATGCCGAGGGAATTCGAGTCGGCAGGCGACACGTACCAGGTTTGGGTGGACCCCGCGAACCACTAGCGCATTCGTGGCGAAGCCGTTTTCCCCGGCTATACGCTCATCGCCGCCACGCAACTCGCGCCCCACGCTCCAGCCGTATTCCTGACGCCGGAACTGCGCTGCCGCCGCCTCCGTTCAATCGTGGGCGAAGTACTGGCCTGTTATTCTCTCGGCCGCTTCCCGGATCTGGTGGAATACCGAACCGCGGGCAAAGACCGCTGGTCGGACATGACTCGCTACAGCCGGCTCCCGGTGCTGCCCGCCAACCTGCTGTCACCGTATCGCTACGCCCGCGGCAACATTCACAACGCCGCGAATCTCCCCGTCGAAGTCCGCATCTGGCGAGAAACCGCTCGCTACGTCGCGCGCTTCGACACGGAGTTGCGGCGGCCATGATCTTCCACACCCAAGCTGATCGTCCCGATACCGGTTATACCGGTTATTGGTGGGCGAACGATGCCCAGCGCAAGCACGCGCACGCCGCCACTCGCGAACTCAGGCAGGTGGTGCAGCGTTGGCGCGAGCAGGAAGAGCGATTGGAGGAGAACCGCCGCGGCCGCGGCCGCATCTGCGGCTCACACCACCGATCTTTTGAGGACTCGCCGGCACAACGGAGCTGGGGCGGCGAGTCTTTCCATGCCATTAGAGCGCCCGCCCTGTGCCGGCTAACAAGAAACTACAGATCGCCCTGCGATACCATAGCGGCGATGTATCCGGCGCGCCGCGCGGCGCTCGCCGCGGCAGCCCTCGCCCTCATCGCCCTCGCGCAAACCGACGGACTCCCCGGTGAGCCCCGCGTGCCGCGCGCGGCGCCCGAGCAGCCGCTGCCGTTCAGCCATCGCCAGCATGCCGGCGTGAATGCCACGCCCTGCAAAACCTGCCACACCATGCCCGACCCCGGCGACTTTGCCACCGTGCCCAAAACCGCGGTCTGCATGGGTTGTCACGCCGCAATCAAGAAAGACAGTCCGCATATCGCCAAGCTCACCGCGCTCCATGCCGAAGAAAAGCGCGTGCCGTGGGTGCCCGTCTATCGGGTACCCGATTGGGTCTCGTTCAACCACAATAAACACGTCGCCGTGGAAGGCGTTACCTGCGAAACCTGCCACGGCCCTGTGGCCACGCGCGACGTATTGCGCCGCGAGCGCGACATCTCCATGGCCGCCTGCATGGACTGCCACCGCGCCAAGCGCGCCTCCAATCAATGCATCGTCTGTCACGACCAAAGGTAACCGTTCCCCGATGAACCACACGTCACCCGCCCGCCGCCAGGCACTCCGCGCGCTTGCCGGCTTTGTCGCCTCCTCGCCGCTCTACGCGCAGCGCGACCTTGCCGACTCGCGCCAGCTCATCCCGTCGATGGAAGAGATGATCAACGTCTTTGACTTCGAGCCGGTCTTCAAGGCGCGCGTGCTGAAGACCTCGTATGACTACGTGGCCGGCGGCGCCGACAACGAGTGGACGCTGCGGCGCAATCGCGAGGCTTTCGATAAGTGGGCGTTCCGCCCGCGCATGCTCGTGAACACCGCGGCGCTCGACCTATCCACCACGCTGTTCGGAACGCGCGTGGAAGCTCCGATTCTCATCGCGCCTACCGCGGGCCACGGGCAGATGACGGCTGACGGTGAACTCGCCACCGCCCGCGCCGCCGCTGCGACGCAAACGCTGATGGTGCTTTCAACCAACTCCAGCCAGCCCTATGAAAAGGTGGCGGCGGCGGCGGAGTTCCCCAAGTGGTTCCAGCTCTACGCGGGTCCGGATATGGACGGCACGTGGGAACGCGTGGAGCGCGCCAAGGTGTCGGGGTTCAAGGCGATCGTGTTCACGGTGGACGGTCCGTACAACCCGCGCCGCGAGCGTATGCTACGCAACCGCATTGAGACCGCGACGCCGCCGGGCGTGGGAGCGCAGCAACGCGCGCAGCCGCAGACCGGGCGCGCGGCGCGGCGGCAGCGCGATGGCGAAGAAGCGGCGCCGGCACAACCGCAGACACGCGCGCAGCATTACGGGCTCGGCACTACGCTGGTGCAGCAGCTCGATTGGGCGTTCATCGTGGAGCTGAAAAAGCGCGCCGCCGGGATGCCCGTGATGATCAAAGGCATTCTCACGGCGGAAGACACCGCACTCGCCGTGAAGTATGGCGCCGACGGCGTGGTCGTCTCCAATCACGGCGCGCGGTATCTCGACTACGCGCCCGCCACCATCGAAGTGCTGGGCGAGTGCGTCGACGCGGCTGGCAAGATGCCAGTGTTCATCGACGGCGGTTTCCGCCGCGGTTCTGACGTGTTAAAAGCGCTCGCCCTCGGTGCGAAAGCCGTGCTCGTTGGGCGTCCCACGCTCTGGGGGCTCGGCGCTTATGGCGAGGCGGGCTGCAAGCGCGTGCTCGAAATGCTGCGCTCGGAACTCGCGCTCGCCATGGGTTTATGCGGCAAGCCAAACCTCGCCGCGATTGACCGGAAACTGCTGAGGACCCTCTAAAATGCGCACCCTGCTGCCACTGCTTCTCGCGGCTATCCTCACTCTGTCCGCGGCCGATGGCGACCAGCAGTTGGCCTCCATCGGCGATCTCAAACTCGCCAGCGGTGAGACCATCCGCGACTGCCGCGTCGGCTACCGCACGATCGGCAAACTGAACGACGCGAAGTCGAACGTCATCGTGTGGCCCACCTGGTTCAGCGGGCGCACGGAGAATCTGCTGCCATTCGTGGGCGCGGATAAACTCCTGGACCCCGCGCGCTTCTATATCGTGCTCGTGGACGCGCTGGGCAACGGCGTCAGCAGCTCGCCGTCCAACGGGCCGCAGCAGCAGCCGTTCCCCCAGTTCTCCACGCGCGATATGGCCGCCTCGCAACACAAGCTGCTCACGCGCGTGCTCGGCATCCAGCACGTGCACGCCGTGATGGGCATTTCGATGGGCGGCATGCAGACGTTCGAGTGGATCACCGCCTACCCCACGTTCATGGATCGCGCCGTGCCCATCATCGGCTCACCCAAACTCGCCACGCCCGATCTGCTGCTGTGGAGCGCGCAACTCGGCGCGATTGAAGGCGCGAGCGACCCGAAGGCGGCCATGCGCACCGTGCGGGCTATGCATCAATTCGCGCTGCAAACGCCCGAGTATCGCGCCACGCAAACGCCGTCCACCGAGTGGGCGAAGTTCAAACAAAACTTCGAAACCGGCGCGGGCGAGCGCATGAGGCCGGAGGACTGGGCATCGCAACTGCGCGCGATGATGGCGACGGACGCGGGCCCCGTGTCGAGCGTCAAGGCGCAGGTGCTGGTGGTGGTGGCCACGCAGGATCACATGGTGAATCCGCTGCCCGCCGTCGCATTTGCCGAGCAGATTTACGCACCCGTCGTGCGCCTCGAAAGCAACTGCGGGCATCTCGCCACGGGATGCGAAGCCGCCAAGTTCACCGCCGCCGTGCGTCGTTTCCTGGAGCGATAGCGCTACTACTAACGCACGCAGCCCGCGCGCGCCCGCACGCGTAGTAAGTCACTGCCATCGCGCGTCACCCGCACCTCCAGCCGATGAAACCCGGGTGCCACGCCCGCTGCTGGACGAAAGCCGAGCACATACTGGCTGCGCAGATCGTCTTCGAGGCGCGCGAACAGCGGCTCATACGAACCCTCCGGAGGCAGAAACCGCAGCCCGCCGGTTTCCTCCGCGAGGCGCTGCAAGCCCACGGACGACCGCCGCGGCTTGCGCGGGTACTGAATCGCATACGCCATGACGACCGCGCGATGCAGTTCCGCCGCCGTCTGCGGCAGCGTGTGCGTGCTGCCCGTATCGATGCCGTCTGAGAGAATCAGCAGCGCGCGCCGCTCGGCCTCGGCGGGCATGGCGTGGTGCGAGGCGGCCCGCACGGCGTTCCACAACGCAGTGCCTCCGTATTGCGACATCACCAGATCGCGGAACGCCGTCTTGCGGCACGGCTCACCCAGCACGGCGCCCGCGTTGGGTTCGGCAGCCCGGCGCACGAGACCCGCTTCGAGCGTCTGGCGAGACCCGGTGAGCGGCGTCACCAGACGCGGGTCCACACCTACGCTAACGAGAAACGCACGGTCCTTCGGCCGCAGCAACCGCGCCAGAAACGCCGGCAAAGTCGCACGGTGCGCAGCGAGCCAGTCCGCCTGACTGCCGCTCACATCCATCACCAGCCCCAGCGTCAACGGCAGGTCGCTCTCGCGCCAGAAAGCTTCGATCACCGCGGGTGCGCCGTCGTCAAGCAACGTAAAGTTCTCGCGCGCGAGCGCCGGTGCGGCAGCGCCATCGAGTGTGGAAATCTGCACGGGCACAGTGACGATGCTCGATTCGACGCGGAACACCGCATCGTCTTGCGCCAGCAGCAACAAGCCGAGCGTGGCTAAGGATGCAGGCAGGCACATGAGGCTGGCGCTATGATAGCGCGGCCTATCTATGACGGCGATCCGCGTTCCGCCGCTATAACAGCGCCGACGGCGGAGCCTTCCCCTTCATCTAGCTCCACATCCAGTCCAGCACGCCCGTGCCAACCCACCCGCCTACTACCGAACTGGCCGCGGCCGAGATGGAGTTGAGTGGTAGCGCCGGCATCATTGGCACCGCGCCGAGCACGTACGCCGAAGCCAGCACGAACCCTCCCACGGCGCCGCCGCCGAACTTCAGCGCCGGCTTCTCACGCATTTGCAGATAAGACAGGCCGGCGCCCGTCAATCCACCGAAAAGCACAGTTAACACGACCCAACCAATGGTGACGTCGGTGGAGAAATCCGTAGCGCCATGCCGGAGGCCGTCGGTGGCGATCTGAATGCTGGCCATGCCCGGCGACACCGGCGTCAGCAAAGCGGCCTGCGGGTTGTCATCGGGTCCGATGGTCATTTCCTGCGGGCTCACCGTAACACCGATATCCTTGACGGTGAACGAGATGGTGCGCTTCTTGTCCGGTTTGATCATCGTGCCTATATGATCCACGAAGAACACACGCAGCGAAGGTTTTTCCACCAGTGAGAACGAACTAGGCCCCTTCGCCAGGATGCCGTCGACGCGCTGTACGAACTGTGTTCTGAACTTGGTCGGCTCCTCCCTGGCGTACTCAACCGGACCGGCCGAAACAAATTCGATCGTGGCCTCCTTGACCGGCCATTTCGACGTCCAGCACGATTTGGCCTCGTTCTGGCCCTTGGGAACGATCAGTTGCCGGTCCAAGCCGCCATGGCTGCGCCGCATCCAAACCTTGAAAGTCCACCGGAGCGGGCGACTGGCCGTCTTCGCCGACGTACGTCGCCACCACCGTGGCGCAGTCTTCGCCATCAGCCATCACGCCCTCTTCGCGCGCCAGCAATTCCAGGTAGAGCTTCGGCTTGGCCCGCGCCGTCCGAACCCTGGGCGCGGGCGAAGGCTCAGGGGCCGGTTTGGCGGCACCCCCCCCGCGCCGCGGCTGCCCACCAGCCCTC
>VFZP01000321.1 GCA_016871115.1 Acidobacteriota bacterium | reverse complement strand
CAGCGCCGACACCGGAATCGTCTCCACAAACGGAGCCCCCGCCTGTTCGGCCGCGCGATGGTACGCCTCAATCAGCGGCAGCAGTTTGTTCTTGTCCTCCACGCGGTCAATCTTGTTCAGCAGCAGAAACTTCGGCGCGGACTCCGGAGCCATCAGCCGCGTCGCCTCCACATCCGCCTCGTTCACGCCCTGCGTCGCATCCACTACCCACAACAACAGATCGCGATCCGCCAGCGACTCGCGCACCGCCTCCATCATTCGCTTGTGAATCAGCTTGCCCGCCGAGTGCACGCCAGGCGTATCGAGAAACAAAATCTGCGCGCGCGGCCGCGTGAGCACTGCCTGGATCGCCGATCGCGTCGTTTGCGGCTTGCTCGACACAATCGCGACCTTCTGGCCCACCAGTGCATTCACCAAGGTCGACTTGCCCGCGTTCGGCCGCCCCAGCACCGTCACAAAGCCCGAAACATATTTAGCCTTCTTCGTGCGGGGGCGCTTGGCCGGCGCCGCGGCGCCCTCAGACTTTTTCGCGTTCTTGGTCATCCGTCTCCACTGTTGTTGCTCTTGCCAGACGCACCTGCGCCACGCGGCGGTCATCGGCCGACATCACTTCGATGCGCAGGCCTTCGCGTTCGACGGACTCACCCGCCTTGGGAACGCGCCCCATCCACTCCGTCACCAGTCCGCCGATCGTGGTCGACTCGGTGCCATGCTCCGGCCGGAACTGGAACAACTCATCCAAATGATCGAGGTCGAAATTGCCCGACACCACGTAAGAGCCATCGGGCTGCGGCGCAATGTCGCGGTTCGGATCATGCTCATCGCTGATCTCGCCGACGATTTCCTCCACCAGATCTTCCATCGTCGCCAGCCCCGCCGTGTTGCCGTATTCATCCACCACCAGCACCACGTGCACGCCCTCCTTCTGCATCAAGCGCAGCAGGTTGTCCACGGGCTTGGTCTCGGGCACGGCGATGATGTCGCGCCGGATCTCTTTCACCTTGCGGCGCGTGCGCTCGGCCGCGTCCATCTGCAGCATATCGCGCACATGCACAAATCCGGTCGCATCGTCCAGCGAGCCGCGATAGGTCAACACGCGCGAATACTGTTCGAGTACCACCAGCTTGTGCAGTTCCTCCAGTGGTGCATCTTCATTGATCGCCACCAGATTCGGCCGCGGCGTCATCACCTGCCGCACGGTCTTATCGCCGAACTCCACCACCGACTGAATCAGCTTCCGGTCGCCCTCTTCAATCAAACCTTCCTCGGCGCCGGCGGTGATGAGCGCTTCGATCTCCTGGCTCGCGCTGCCGCTCTTCTCTTCCTCCGGCTCCTCGGGCGAGCTGAGATCGGCCACGGACTTCATGAAATTCAGCAGCCCCAACAGCGGCCGGCTGGCCAACGCCAGCAGCGCCAGCAGCGGAAACAGCCGCATCAGCCATCGCCCGCTGGTGCGTCGGTAGAACAGTTGCGGCAGCAGGTGCGCCACCAAGATCATCAGCACCGAAGACAGGAGCGTTGCTTCCACCAGCGAACGCCACAACGGCTGCGGCGCCACGTTCAAATGCGGATTCCCGCGCTCGATGTTGGCGAAGATCAGCATCGACAATATCAGCAGCAGCGCGTGTTTGATCAACGAAAAAGCCAGCGCGCCTTCTTCAAGCTTGAGCCCCAGCTTTTCTTCCAGTGACTCCTTAAAGAACGTCAGCGCCGGCTGCTCGCGCGCCCGCAATCGCAGTGACTCGATGTACAGCCACTGCAAAAAACAAATCGGCACTAGCAGCAGCGCCAAGCCCGCTGTCAACGCAAAGAGAATCGTCGCGGTCATGCGCCCACCCGCTCAATCAGTCCGTTGGGCAATCCGAATTTCTTCCGCCAGCGTGACTCGGCCGCCCGCATTTCGCCGCCGTCTGTCTCATGGTCCATGCCGGTCAGATGCAGCACGCCATGCAGCAGGAGAATCGAAACTTCGCTCGCCACGCTGTGCCCAAACGCGCGCGCCTGCGCCCGGGCACGCTCAACCGAAATCGCAATGTCGCCCAGCGGCCCGCCCGGCGCCGGCGCGGCGGGAAACGACAACACATCGGTCGGCGTGTTCTTCGCGCGAAACTGCCGGTTCAGGCGGCGCAATTCGGCATCGTCAGTCAGCAGCACGGAGAACTTACGCCCGCGCGCCACACGCCGCTGCACTTGGCCGGCGAAGGCGTCCACCTGGCCGCGCCAGGGCATGCGCAGACCCTGGCGCACAACCATACTGGGAGGTTCTGTGGTGGTCGAAGCAGCCATAGATTAGGCGCTCACCTGAGCCGAAGGCGGCGGTGCGGCGGCGGTCGCTGTCTCCAGATCCGTCAGCTTCAGCGGCAGTTGCCGCCCTTGCGCCTCTTGGAACCGGTCATACGCGCGGATGATCTTCTGCACCAGTGTATGGCGCACCACGTCGCGATCATCGAAATGCACGAACTTGATTTCGTCGATACCGCGCAGCACTTCCAGCGCATTGCCCAGTCCGCTCTTGCGGCCGGACGGCAAATCGGTCTGCGTGATATCGCCTGTGATCACCATCTTCGAATTGAAGCCCTGGCGCGTCAGTACCATCTTCATCTGTTCCGGCGTTGTGTTCTGCGCCTCATCCAAAATGATGAATGCATCGTTCAACGTGCGGCCGCGCATAAAAGCGATCGGCGCTACCTCAATCACGTTGCGCTCCAGAAACTTCTGCACCTTTTCGCCTTCCAGCATCTCGAACAACGCATCGTAGAGAGGCCGCAGATACGGGTCCACTTTTTCCTGGAGCGTGCCCGGCAGAAACCCGATCTTCTCGCCCGCCTCCACCGCGGGTCGCGTCAAAATGATACGCGACACGCGCTTCTTCAACAGCGCCGACACCGCCAGGGCCACCGCCAGATACGTCTTGCCCGTGCCCGCCGGACCGATGCCGAAAACGAGGTCGTACTTCTCCAGCGCATCCAGATACAACCGCTGGTTCAGCGTCTTCGGCGTCACCACTTTCTTGCCGAACGAACGCTGCCGTCCGCTTTCCACCAGGGAACGCAGCGTCGTGGCGCTGTCGGTGGTCACCACGCGCAAACAGTCCGTCAAATCGCTCGCCGAAAAAGCATGCCCGCCCGCGGTGAGCGCCGCATAGTCCAGCAGCATCGCTTCGGCGCGCGTGACGGCCTCGTCCGGCCCATCCAGTTCCAGGGAGTCGGCCCGCGGCGTGATCGACACGCCGAGACTGTTCTCAATGAGGCGGATATTTTCGTCCCGTGTGCCAAAGAGCGCTTCAATGCCCCGGCTGATCGTTACACTCAATTTCATGTGGTGGGGTGCAAGGTTAAGGCGCCCGATAGGCGGTTGGGCTGGTGGGAGGCTGTGCCGACGATCCGCGACGCGGAACGCAATGTGACATCCGGTCCGGATTATAGCAAATTCAGAAATGAAAACTCGGCAGCCCCGCCAGAGGCTGCCGCGTCATTTGGTCAATTTGCCGGTTGCGCGCCTATCGTGAAGCCAGCACTTTCGGCTGCGCCAGATAACCCACGATCCGGTCCTTGGCGATCTGGTTCACCACCAGTTCGCACGGCTGCCGGTACTTGGACATGTAGAACTGCACCGGCTCGTTCACGCCCTTGTCCTTCTTCTCCACTTTCTTGTCGTCGGCCACGATCTCGATGGTGTAGCGGTTGCGCTTCATGTCGGCGTTCTTGAGCTGAATCATGATGTCGGAGATCTTCAGCGGCCGCTTGGATTTCACCAGGTTGAACTCAAAGTAGCTGCGCTCGCCCAATTGCTTCAGCGCCTGCAGTTCCTTGCCGTTGGTGGCCACCAGGCCGCTGGTCACACCCAAATCGCCCGTAACTTTCTTCAGGCTGTCGATCGTCTTGTCGAGCTCGCCCTTGTTCTCGGAGATCTCTTTCTTGATACCCGTAACTTCGGTCGTCACGGTCTCTTTTAACTGCTGGTTGGCGGCCGTGGCGCTCTGCTCCACCTTGGCCACTTCCTGGCGAACGGCTGCGGCGGTGCGTTCGGTCTCCGCCTTCAGCTTGCGCTCGGTCTCGGCCACCTGCCGGTTCGCCTCTTCGCGTGCGGCGCCCACGGCGGCCTCGGCGCGGCGGCGTTGCGCTTCGAGGTCAGCCTTCAAAGACTCGGCATAGCGCCGGCTCGTCGCGTTCGAAATCTGCGTGCTCTCGCGGAGATTACTGATCTCCGTCAACAAGCTCTCTCGCGACTTCGCCAGATCCGCCTCGTTCTCTTCAAGCTTCATGAAAAGGTACACGTTGGCGGCGATCAGAGCCAAGACGGCTCCAAAAAGGATCGGGATCTTCAAGCCGGACCCGCCGGATTCAGCCGGCGGCAGCGGTGCGTTCGGGGAAATGCTCACCAGTCAATCTCCTCTGAAATTCGAATACTACGTCTGATTCGGCTTCAGTGTACCACCGGGGTCTGGTTAAGTAGATGGATGCCGCGGCCGGTTCGTTTCATCCCTCTGTTTCAGGCGGCGTGGCCGGCGGCGCTAACGGCAGCCACTCCTGGCGCGGCGCACCAGGCTCAAAGCACCGCCGGCACCGCGCCTCATAGGCGCCCGCCGCGCCCACCACGATCAAATCCCCAGACTCCACCAGTCGCTGCGTGTGCTTGGCCGGGTTGCCGCAGCGCATGCAGATCGCCAGCGTCTTGGTGATCGACTCGGCCACCGCCAGCAACTCCGGCATCGGCGGAAACGGCCGGCCCAGGAAGTCCGTATCCAGCCCGGCCACAATCACCTGCTTGCCCGAATCGGCCAACTGTTGCGCCACGTCCACCAAGTCCGGCCCGAAGAAGTTGCTCTCATCGAACCCCACCACCTGCGCGCGCCAGTCCAACCGCTGCAGCGCCTCGCGCGCATTCGCCACCACCGTGGCCTCCAGCCGTGAATCAGCATGCGAGACGATCTCATCGCGCGAGTACCGGTCGTCCATCACTGGCTTAAACACCTGCACGCGCCGCCGCGCAATCATCGCCCGCCGCAGCCGCCGGATGAGCTCCTCGCTCTTGCCGGAAAACATCGGCCCGCAGATGGCTTCAATCCAGCCGGTGTTGTGTACCAGAAAATCCATGTTCGAACGAATCCGCTATTGTCGCCCACGCGCGCCGGTGGCTGCTGAGCAGCAGCGCATCGTCCTTCGAGTTAAGGCCACCGCGATTCCGCCGCTGCTAAACTAGGCCCATTGATATGCCAAGCAAGCTTCAGCGAGCCCACGTCGTGATCCCTGCGGACGTGGTCGCGGAAATCGACCCCTTGGTGGGGAAGCGTGGACGCAGTCAGTTTCTCGTCCAGGCCGCGGAACTGGAACTGAAACGGCACCGCCAGATGGCGGCTTTGAAGGCGGCCGCCGGCGCTTGGGACCTCGCGGAGCATCCTGAGCTCAAGGGCGGCGCCTTGGCTTTCCAACGCAAGCTTCGAGCCGAAAGCGATCGGCGCATTGCCCGGCCTCGAGCCAGCCGGACTCGATGACTTACTTGCTCGACTCCAACATCCTGATCGGAGTGGTGACGCGTCGCCGTCCGTATGACGCACTTCTTTAGAGCCTCCTTCCGGGAGGCAACGTATTGGCTACCTAATCCATCGTGGTCAGCGAGATCTATGCGGGCATGCGCACTGCAGAGGAAGCCACAACTGCGGGATCGCTTGAGTCACTCGAATTCCTTCCGGTCACCTATTCCATTGCCAAGTTGGCGGGCCGATTGCGCAACGACGCAGCCAAACGCGGACGGATTCTGACACTGGCTGATACCACCATTGCTGCTGTGGCCATCTCCAGCCGCTGCGTACTTGTCTCCGAAAATGCGAAGGACTTTACTATCGACGGCCTGTAACTCCTCGTCCCCCTGCCAAGCAAACCGAACTGACCGCACCCTGCACCCTCATCAATTCCGCGCCTTCGCCTCTGCCGCCCGCATCACCCGCAAAAAGTTCTCCCCATAAATCTTCCGGATCCGCGCCGCGCTATGCCCGCGCTCCAGCAGCGCCCGCGTCAGCGCAGGGAACTGCGACACATCCGGCAACCCCACCGGCACGCACTCCACCCCATCGAAATCGCTCCCGACCCCCACCGCGTCTTCACCCGCCACCCGAATCACATGTTCAATATGCGCCACCACATCGGCCAGCGTCGCCGGCGTCAGATCGCCCGGCTTCTTCTTCCCCTTGAGCGCCTTGTTCGTCCACGTCGACGTATCGGCCGAAGCCTGCGACAAAAACTCGCACCCAAAGTTCACCTGCACCACGCCGCCCTTGCGCGCGAGCGCGACGATCATCTCATCCGTCATGTTGCGCCCAATGCGCGACAACGCGCGGCACGAAGAGTGCGAAGCAAACGGCGGCGCCGTCGACACGGCCAGTACATCGGCGAACGTCTTGTCTGAAACGTGCGAAATGTCCACCAGCATCCCCAGCCGGTTCATCTCCGCCACAATCTGCTTGCCTAGCGCGCTCAGCCCCTTGTTCGGCGCGCCCACCTCGCCCGACGAATCCGCCCAGCCATTGTGATTCGAATGCGTCAGCGTCATGTACCGCACCCCCAGAGCGTAGAACTGCCGCAGCAGCCGCGGACTGTCCTCAATCGCATGTCCGCCTTCAATGCCGATCAACGCTGCAATCTTGCCCGCGCGCCGCGCCGCGAGAATCTCATCGGCCGACACCGCAAGCTGAAAATCGCCCGGATGCCGCGCCACGATGTCATGCCGGATCGTATCGATCATCTCCAGCGCCCGGTGCGCCGCCTGGTCCTTGCCGGCATACGACCCCGCCACGTACGCCGCAAAAAACACCGCCCCCACGCCGCCCTTCTTCAGCCGCGGCACATCGGTGTGGCCCTTCGTCCGCGCTGCGCCGATGTCGAGCCCCTTCACCGTGTCGCTGGTAACGTCGTTGTGCGTGTCGATCAGCAGTGCCGAGGCGTGCACCTTCCGCACTTGCTCATCCGTCACCTTGTGCGGCGCGGGCAATTGCCCCGCACTCAGCACTCCGCCCAACAGCACGATCACCATCGCGATTCGACACATAAAGTCGCAGCATAGCAGGGACGGCTCTCCACACCGGCAACTCGTGAGTCCGCTCCGTGGCCTGGTGAGTAGCTTATGGCCACCTGTGGGAATGCTGCCGGCCCGTACACGGGCGCTGATCGAATGGGCCCGGGCACGCTTGATGTGCCCCTCCGGCTCGCGGCGCGGTGTGGTGACTTACACGGTGCCAGCGCCGATAACCGGCATAACCGGTGGAGGCTGAATCCCTCCAGCATCACCCAACAGTAACCGTGAGACTCTGGGAGCATGGATCGGGTCACGCTCGAAGCTGCCGCGCGAATCCTCCGCGAGGAAAGTCATGAGTCCGTCGTGCAGCAACTGCTCGTCTGGGCGCAAGACGACGAACTCCTTTATGCCCACATTTCCGTTTTGAGCCGCGCGTGCGAGTCTCTCGGATGCTCGTCCGCATCAATATCCATAATGGCTTGAAGGCAGTGAAGGCCCCTGCGGAGGACAGCACCCAATGGGTGACAAACAAAACCAGCCCTTTCAGCTCTCTTGCAACGGCCTTCTCAAGATCGACTGCCAGGGACCGCGCATTACTTCCGATGGCGGTCTGATCCTGGTGCGTGAGTTGGACGAACGGCTTGGCTTCGGT
>VFZP01000320.1 GCA_016871115.1 Acidobacteriota bacterium | reverse complement strand
ATCAAACATCGGTTGCGGCCGATGCTGGGGCTCAAGAGCTTTGAGTCGGCGACCATTGTGATCAGCGGTATCGAACTGGCGGAGAAGATCAAGAAGGGGCAGTTCAAATTTGGCAAACTGGGCGGCTCAGCGGCAACGATGCCGGAGATCTGGCGAGCCGCGTTGGCTGCCTGATCGGAGTCGGGATCGATCGAGACGTCGGCCGTTATCGAATTTGGCTCGACTCGGAATTTGCACCGGAGCCCTTTTGGGCAGCCATGGATAAAATCAAGGATTGCACGGGAACATTCTGTTTGCATTAGCGGTGACGGCGGCGCTCGGTATGGCGCAGACTTCGAGCCCGACTGGCGCGGTGCAGGGGCAGGCCACCGATGCGAGCGGAGGCGTGGTGGCGGGCGCGCGTGTAACGGTGCGGAGTCAGGACACGGGTGGGCAGCGCGAAGCGGCGACGCAAGCGGATGGCAGGTTTTCCATTGGTGGCCTCGCGCCAGGAACCTACACGGTAGACATCAGCGCGCCGGGCTTTGCACCTGTCAATGTGAAACCGTTTCTGCTGAACGCGGGCCACGTGATGACGCTGCCAGTGGCGTTGGCACTGGCGGCGGCGGCGGATCGCATCGAGGTGCGCGAGGAGCTGGAGGCGATCGATACAACGGCATCGAAGGCCAGTGTGTCTCTCGGTTACGACCGCATTGAAGAAGCCCCCGCGCGCAGCCGCAACTATTTGAACTTTGTGCTGGCGGCGCCCGGCGTCGCGCCGTCCGCAGGGACGAGTTCGCAGCGAACCATGACGGGCGCGCGATCCCCGCTCGGCGATTCCGGCTTCACCTTCGGTGGCATACGCCCGCGCAACAACGCCATTCAGATTGACGGGCTCGACAATCGCGATGAGACGACCGGCGGGAGCCGCGTGGCCGTGGGCCTCGAGATGGTGCAGGAGTTTCGCGTGGCCGGTACGGCGGTGGGCGCGGAGTTGGGCGGCGCGGCGGGCGGGTTGCTCAACATGATCACGCGCTCAGGCGTCAACCTCTGGCACGGCGACGTGACGTTCTTTGCGCAGAACGAAATCTTCAACGCACGGCGGACAGAGGTGGCGGCCGCACGGCCTCGCTTCCGCCGGTATCAGCCTGGTGTGTCGGCGAATGGCCCGCTGCGGTGCGACAAGACATTTATATCTGGAGCGATCGAATATGAGGCTGAGTCAGCCGAGGAATGGTCGAATGTCTCGGCCGCCGCCGCGGCGGTGGTGCCCGGCGCGTATCGCGGACTGTATCCCACGAGCACGCGCGGCACGGATCTTTCGTTGAAGCTGAATCATCAGGCAACGGCGCGCGATACGCTATCCGCGCGGTATGCGTTCTCGCGCGGGCGCGTTCGGCAGGAGGTGCAGGGGCCGGATAACTTTCCCGACCGCTCGTCGCAAGGCAGCAGCTTCACGCAGGATCATTCGCTCGTCGGCAACTGGATGCGGGTGATCTCTCCCACACTGGTGAACGACCTGCGTGTGCAATGGGCCGAGCGGCGGCAGGAGTTGATGCCCAACGGGCGCGGGGTGCTGCTCGAGATTCCCGGCGTGTTGACGATGGGCACCCATCCACGGCTCGACTCGACGCGCAAGGAGCGGCACTACCAGGCGGTGGAGCAGTTCAACGTGGTGGCGCCGGGCGGGCACCGGTTGTCGATAGGCGCCGATGTGCACGGCGTGACGCTCGGTGCGGATCTGCGCAACCGCTTCGCCGGCGTCTTTGTGTTTCCCACACTCGCAGACTTCCTGGCGCGCCGGCCAGACGTGTATGTGCGGGCCTTTGGGCGCAGTGCGACGCGGATGAACACCGTGTCGGTGGGGGCGTGGATTCATGACCGGTGGCAGATCCGGCCGTCGCTGCAACTGGAGTTCGGCGGACGCGTGGATCGGCAGAGGATGCCGAACGGTGTCACTCGTTCGACGACGAATCTTTCGCCGCGCGCGGGGCTAGCGTGGCGTCCATCGCGCGAGATGCCGCTGGTGGTGCGCGGCGGTGCAGGACTTTTCTACGATCGCTACCCGCTGGCGTTTTTGAACGAGGCGGTGCAGAAGAACGGTCGCGATGCGTTTGAGGTTTACGCGGTGGGCGCAGCGGCGGCGGGCGTATACACGGGCAGCGTGGATCCTGCGTCATTGCCGCGATCGGCGTATCGCACGTCAGTCGCATCGTTCCCCTCGGCGCACTCGCGCAAGGTGACCGCAGGGGTTGAGTATGGGCTCGGCAAGGAGACGTCGTTCTCGGTGGAGACCACGCACATCCGCGCATTCCACCTGCCGCGCATTCGCAACGTTACGGGCACGTTGCCGCCGGCGTATGAGCTGGAGCAAACCGGGCGGTCTTCGTACGCGGGTGTGGCGTTCACATTGAATCACCGGCCAAGCGACGAGTTGACGTGTCTCATCACATACAACACCGGGCGAACCTATGATGAAGGGTCTGACTTTGACGAACACCCACTCGATCCGCTGCGCATTCGCGAGAACGATTGGGCGGTGTCGCGACAGCATCAGCGGCAACGGCTGGCGGCGTCGGCGGTGTTTGAGTTGCCGCTACCGGGCGAGTGGTTGGAGGACATTTCCTGGGCGCCGATTCTGGCGGTGGGCTCCGGGCGCCCGTTGAATGCGCTGTTGACGGCGGATGCGTATCGCACGGGCGCCTATCCGATTTCGGCGCGGCCGACTGGGATGGCACGGAACAGCTTCCGGTCTCCAGCGACGTTCAGTTGGGATCTGCGCGTGATGAAGACGTGGAAGGTGCTGGAGCGCGCGATTCTACAGGTGGGCGTGGAGAGCTTTAACCTGACGAACCATCCGAACCTGGAACGGTTGAGCGGCTACTACGCGACGCCGGTGGGCGCGCGGCTAGCCACGTTCGGGCAGCCGCTCGAGAGCTTGCCCGGGCGGCAATTGCAGTTCCTCGTGCAGTTTGAGTATTAGGCTCTACGGCGCGGTCAGCCGGAAGACAAAGAAGAAGACGAAGACGATCGCGGCGATCAGCCATGCGCGCTGTCCCAGCCTTCCGCCGCGCGCCGCTCGCGAGGATGCCTGGGCGCCTTGAATCGTGCGGCGCACGTAGCGGTTTAGGACCACTCGCAGCCAGACCACGAACAGGAACACAGACGCGCCGAACAGAATGGCGCGGCCTCCATCGTTCACCGGTTCGACGCGGGTTGCGTCGACCTTCTGGGCGAGCAACTTCCAACTGGCCCCGGGCATCAACGGACCCAGCGCCCGCGTCAGCATCGTCTCCACGTGCTCGCGGTCATCGGCCGAAGATTGGTAGCGAAGGGTGGCTCGATACATCTGGTAGACCTTACCGCCTCCCGCCCGGGCCCGCACACTCGCGCAGTCGGCGGCGGACGATCTTCCCTCGCTCGATCGAAAGCAGACCGGCTCTGCACGCTCGAGGAAGGCCTGGGTGGATTTAAAATCGATGAATTGCCGGTTGCTGTTTGCGCCGTCCGAACCGGCGCCCGCTTGGCAGGCGGCTCTCGGCTTGGGCTTCGTCACGCTGGTGGCGCTGTGGGCCGCCGCGCGCGCCGTGCGGCGCCTTGAATTGCAGTACGGCACGGACTGACCCGGCCCCACGCACCGTAGTATCGTAGCTGAAGCCCTATGCATTCGTTCGACTCATCCCGCCGCGACTTTCTTGTTCTTTCCGCTGCCGCACTCGCGACGGTTCCCGCCCATGGCGCTGAATCGCTGACGCGCCAGGCCACGGGGGTAAAAGTCGGGGAACTCACCGCCACATCGGCGCGTATCTGGGCGCGCCGCACCAAGGCATCGTCCCGCCGCGCGGGCGGCGTACTGCCCACGCCCGGCAACAAGCCGGCGGTGCTGCCGCTGGGCTACGACGTAGGGCAGCTTGACGGCGCCTGCGCCGGCGATGAGGGCCAGTTGCGGGTGATCGTGCGCGATAGCAAGGGCAAGACATTACACAAGTCGGATTGGGCCGAAGCAAAGGCTGCCAGCGACTTCACGTATCAGTTTGCCGTTTCCGGCCTCGAGCCGGCCACCGCCTACAAATTCACCGTCGAGGCGCGCGGCGAGAAGAAAGTAGAAGGCAAGGAAGGCACCACGATGCGCACCGATGGCGCACTGCACGGGGCGTTCCGCACGGCGCCGCCAGAAGACGCGCTCACCGCCATCGACATCGCGATGCTGAGCTGCCAGAAGTACTCCGAGCGCGACAGCCGCGAGCGCGGCTTCCAGATCTATGACGCCATCGCCAAGTGGGCCCCGCACTGCCTGCTCTCGGTGGGAGACAACGTCTACTACGATTCGGACGACCCGAAGGTGAACTCCGTCGCCGTCGCCCGCCATCACTGGCACCGCATGTACTCGCAGCCGTCGATCGTCGATTGCCTGCGCAAAGTGCCCGGATACTGGCTGAAAGACGACCACGACTGCTATTCGGACGACTGCTGGCCCGGCTACGTCGACGAGAAGATGAAGCCGTTCACGTTTGAACAAGGCCTTGGCATTTTCCCGGAACAGGCGCCGCTTGGCGCGCTCCCCTATCGCCGCTTCAAGTGGGGCCGGTCGATTGAGATGTTCATGCTCGAAGGCCGCGACTACCGCACCGGCAACAAGGAACCGGACGGCGCTACCAAGTCGCTGTGGGGCGCGCAGCAGAAGGCGTGGCTCCTCGACGGCCTCAACAAGAGCGATGCGCAATGGAAGCTGATCGTCAGCCCCGGTCCGCTCGTGGGGCCGGACCGCAAGAACAAACACGACAATCACTCCAACGACGCGTTTGAAACCGAAGGCCGCGAATTCCGTAAGTGGCTGGCGCAGAACTCCCGCATCACCGATACGGTTTGGGTGAATGGCGACCGCCACTGGCAGTATCACTCGGTGGACCCGGAAACCAAGGTGAACGAATTCTGTTGCGGCGCGGCGACGGATTCCCACGCCTCCGGCACACCGGGCGAGGATCCTACACGCCATCGCTTCCACCGCGTGAAGGGCGGCTTCCTGGCAATCCGTGTGCGCGTGAATGGATCGAAGTCTGAACTCGTGCTGGAACACCGCGACGTGCTGGGGAACAGAGTCTACGGACACACTTTCGCGTAGAGGATGACCTTTCCGAACCGGACCTGGCGGTGCCCAAAGCGTCGCGGAGGCCTTTGCTGCCACGCGGAACTGACCGTTCAAAGTTTTTTTATTGGACCCATCAAAACTTTCGACTACTGCGGGACGCGCGGCTGTCGCATAGGGAATGATTCGCGGCCCCACAACCGGCGCCGCCCAAGAGTGACCAAGTTGTTTCAGCAGCCGGCACGCATGTGCCTTACCTTCCTTTCCTGCACCTTCTCGCTCTTTGCGCAGGCGGCAAACTCCACGACTCAACAACAGGAAATCGACGCACTCAAAGCCGCCGTCAAGGCCGCGCAATCGGCGGGCGACAACGCGTGGATGCTCACCTCCGCGGCACTGGTGCTGATGATGACCGGCCCTGGCCTTGCGCTCTTCTACGCGGGTCTGGTGCGCCGCAAGAACGTGCCCGGCACCATGATGCAGAGCTTTGCCATGATGCCGGTGATCACCATCCTTTGGGCGGTGTGCGGCTACTCGCTCGCCTTCTCCGCCGGCTCGCCCTTCCTCGGCGGCTCCGATTATCTCTTCCTGCAAGGCGTGGGCGCGGCGCCGAATTCTGACTACGCGGCGACGATCCCGCACCAGACGTTCATGCTCTACCAATTGATGTTCGCCATCATTTCGTCGGCGCTGATCACGGGCGCCTACGCCGAACGCGTTCCGTTCAAGGCGCTCATCGTGTTCTCCGTGCTCTGGTGCCTGTTCGTCTACTTCCCGCTGGCGCATATGGTGTGGGGCAAGGGCGGCTTCCTCAACGCCTTCTCCGGCGGCAAGGTACCGGTGTTCGACTTTGCGGGTGGCATCGTAGTGCACGTTTCCACGGGCATCTCCGCGCTGGTGTGCGCCATCATGCTGGGCGCCCGCCGTGGCTATCCCACCGAGCGCATGACGCCGCACTCGCTCACGCTCAGCTTCATCGGCGCGTGCCTGTTGTGGGTAGGCTGGTTCGGGTTCAACGCGGGCAGTGCGCTGGGCTCATCCGCCCTGGCGACGAGCGCGTTCACGGCCACGCATTTTGCCGCGGCGGCGGGGGCCGTGGCTTGGATGCTAGCGGAGAACGTCCGCAGCGGGCGGCCAGCGCGCTGGGCGCGATTTCAGGCGCGGTGGCCGGGCTCGCCACGGTGACGCAGGGCGCGGGATTCGCGCAGCCGTTCGCGGGCATGGTTTATGGCGCATGCGGCGGAGCGGTTTGTTTCTGGATGGTCAGCGTGGCCAAGGGCCGCTGGGGGTACGACGATTCGCTCGATGCTTTCGCCGTCCACGGGATCGGCGGGCTGCTGGGCTGCACGCTCACCGGGTTCTTGGCCACCAATCAGGTGAACGACGCGTTGAAGCTGCCCAACGGCGTCGCGGCGCCCCTGGGCCTGATCGACGGAAACGGCGCGCAGGTGCTGAACCAGTTGATCGGCGCGGGCATCGGCGTGGCGTTTGTGGTGGTGGGGACAGTAGTGGCGCTGAAGCTCACGGGGCTCGTGGCGCCGCTGCGGCTGAATGAGCGGGACGAGGTGGAGGGCATGGACTTGGCGATCCACGGCGAGGAAGGCTACAGCAACTAGGCCGGCGGGGACGGTTCAGCGGCCAAGCAATGCCCCCAATGCGCCGGAGCGGCACTCGAAGGCAGACGAAGTCGCCGAGTTTTTGGCGGACCTGGGATACGGGAGTTGGCGGGGATCGTTTCCCGAAAGCGACCAGCCTGCTAACGCCGCGCGAGCACAGCCTTCTTCACCGGCTGCTTCGAAGCCGCAGCCGCCGCGCCTTTGCGCACCGGCACGGCCACAGGCTTCTTCTTCGCCGACGCCGCCACGGTCACGCGTCCACCGCGGCGCGTCACGCCCCGGGCGGCCTTGCGGGCCACAACCGGCGCAGGCATCGCCGCACCAGCGTAGGCCGACGGCACCACCACGAAGTCGCCCGCCTCCGGCGCCCAGTCAGACGTCGAGTCGCCGCCTGAGGGCTGGCGGTTCGCCTGCGCCACCGTCTGCTCGCTCATCCGGAACTGCGCCGCCACGCTGGCGACGGTTTCGCGGGGCGCGAGACGCCTCACGCGCCACGTCGTGCGCTTGCCGGCGGGTACGAACTCCAGGCGCGACAACACGGTCTGCCCCGCGCCTTTCGGTACGTGAACCTGATAGCCGGCCGGGGCCACAAACCGCAACACCGCCGGGTTCAGTTCCTTGATCAACGAGAGCGGACGCTCGGCGAGGTCGGCCAGCAGTTCCAGATGCGTGTCGGCGGCCAGGGTGATCGTGTCGTACTCATACGGCGCGTCCGGCGTGATGCCGTCCAGCCCGTAGGCCTTCGGGTTCTTCGACATGATCGTCAGCGCAAGGATAATCGGCAGGTAGTTGGCCGTCTCGCGGGGCAGCACGTTGCGTTTGTACAGCTCCCAAAAGTCCGCGTAGCCCGTCCGCTGTACGCCGCGCTCCACGTTGTACGGTCCGCAGTTGTAGGCGGCCACAGCAAGGTACCAGTCGCCGAACTGATGGTACAAATCCCGCAAATGACGGGCGGCGGCGCGAGTGGCTTTCTCGGGGTCGAGCCGGTCA
>VFZP01000319.1 GCA_016871115.1 Acidobacteriota bacterium | reverse complement strand
CCGCCCCCATATCGTGAGATTTGTCCTCTTTACCTTCGCCCACAGTGGTCCCCTTTTGCTCCGCCATGGTGGGAAACCTTTGGTCCGCCCTTGACACGTCCGATGAATCTACCTAGCGCCGAGGCCGCCCGCGAGCGAGCGCGGCCAGTGACTACAGCTTGAACCTACAGACGATGCCGACGTCGTCGCAGTACCACATATGGCCCTGCCAGATCGTCATGCCATGCGGGAGTGGGTCGTTCTCAGCGAGTTGGATCTTCTCCATCATCGCCCCGGTCTCAACATCGTGTTTGAAGAAGGCATTCAAGTTCGAGTCCGTCACCCATAGGTACTTGCCCTCCCAGCCGATGCCATGCGGACGGTTGCCGGCCGTGGGGAACTGCTTCTCGACGGTCCAGGTCTTCGGGTCGATGCGATACACGTGGCGCGAGGGCGGCACACAGAACCAGAGCTTGCCATCGCGCCACTCCTGACCGTGCGCGCCGGTGCCAGGCGCGGTGGAACTCACCTGACCCATTTGGAATCCACCCACGCGAGGCGACGCGCCTGGACGCTGCGGGCGAGGCGGGGTCTTCTGGCGCAGATGCTCCGGAACCGGGCTGGTACGAGCCGGCGCATCCCCCGCCATCTTGTAGATGACTCCCGCGCCGGGCGTGAAGTGGCGTTCGATCGCCTTGCCGGTGCTCGCATCGCAGCGCACGATTTCGCGGCTGTAAGTGGAGCCGATCCACAGCGCCTCACCGTCGAAGGTGATGCCGCTCGACGATTCGGTTTCCGTCTCAAAGCCCTTGATCACCTTGCCGGTCTTGTAGTCGACCAGATGGGCTTGATTGCCGGGACCCTGGTCAATGATCCACAAGCCGTCCTTGGTAGCCTGCAGGCCGTTCGGCTTGGTGGCCGGCGAATTGAAGACGATCTCCACTTTGCTCGTCTTGCGAACCGGAATCTGGTCCAAACGGGCGGCGGCCGCGGCCGAGGCTGCCGACGCGACGGGTCCGGCGGCGGCCAGGGCAACAAAGTTTCTGCGATTCATAGGATGAACCTCCTGCGCTAGCACTCACTTCTCAGAACGCCAACATCTCCCGCTTGGATTCGAGCTTTCGCGCATCCAGGCCGGGAACCTTAACCAAATCCTCAAAAGAGCGGAACACTCCTTTGGCGTCCCGCCAAGCCACCACCGACCTCGCTTGCTCCTTGGACAACTCCAGGATTTTGCCGACTTCTTCCACCGGCGCGCGATTGATGACCATTTTGGCCGCAGGGCCGTAGTTCCGCGCCAGGTAGGCCACAATCCCGTCGTAGTCGTCATCCGGAATCTCGGCGCCGCGATTGGCCATGTCGGCCATCACCTGCTCCCATCCCGCTTCGTCCTTGCGGAACTTGGTGAAGTTGCCTGCCGTGTGACAGTTGGCGCAACGCCGCGCCACCACCATCTTCGCCTCGCCCTCGGCGAGGAACCGTGCCTGCTCCTCGGGCTTGTTGCCGGCCGCGACCAGTATCGCTGTGCAGGCGGCGGGAATGGCGGCCCAGGCGCGCATCAAGCCTCCACGGTCTCCCGGGCGGCGGCTTTCACCAGGTCCAGAGCCACGTCCACGATCATGTCTTCCTGGCCGCCCACCATGCGGCGTTTGCCCAACTCAACCAGGATGTCGCGCGTGTCGATCCCGTAGCGCGTCGCAGCCGCTTCGGCATGGCGCAGGAAACTCGAATAGACTCCGGCGTAACCGAGTGACAGCGTCTCGCGGTCCACCCGGACCGGCCGGTCCTGCAGCGGACGGATCAAGTCTTCCGCCGCATCCATGAGAGCAAACAGGTCGCAGCCGTGAGGAATGTTCATCCGGTTGAGGACGGCGATGAGCACTTCCAGTGGCGCGTTGCCCGCGCCGGCGCCCATACCCGTGAGCGAGGCGTCCACGCGAATGGCGCCGTTATTCACGGCTTCGATGCTGTTCGCCACGCCCAGCGAGAGATTGTGATGGGCATGCATGCCCTTCTGCGTGCCAGGGTCGAGCACATCGTTGAACGCCCGGAACCTCTCGGCCACTTCGTGCACCAGGAGCGCTCCGGCCGAGTCCACCACATATACACAGTGGGCTCCGTAGGACTCCATCAGCTTGGCTTGCCGCGCCAGTTCCCTCGGCGGCGCCATGTGCGACATCATCAGGAACCCGGCGACATCCATGCCGAGCTTGCGCGCGTACTCGATGTGTTGCTTGGCGATGTCGGCTTCAGTGCAGTGCGTGGCGATACGAGTGGACCGGGCGCCGGCCTCATAGGCCTGGTGCAGATCCTCCATCGTCCCGATGCCGGGAATCAGCAACACCGTCACCTTGGCGCGGCGGATGTTGGCGGCGGCCGCCTGAATCCACTCCAGGTCCGTGTGCGCGCCGAAGCCGTAGTTGAAACTCGATCCGGCCAGTCCGTCGCCATGCGTGATTTCGATGGCGTCCACGCCCGCCGCGTCCAGCGCTCGAGAGATCGAGGCGACCTGTTCGAGCGTGTAACGGTGACAGATGGCGTGCATGCCATCGCGCAGGGAAACATCCTGTATGTAGAGGCGTTGTGAGTGTTGTTCCATCGCGCTGCTCCTGTCAGGCCGCGGCGGCCGCCGCGAGCCGCTCACCCGTCTTCAACGCGGCCGAAGTCATGATATCCAGATTGCCCGCATACGGCGGAAGGTAGTGTCCGGCGCCTTCCACTTCAAGGAAAATAGAAGTCTTCAGCCCGCGCATCTTCGGTGAACTGAAGGCATCGAACTGCACTTGCTGCTTGAGGTGATACCCAGGCACATACGTGCGAACCTCGTCGATCATCCGGAGAATGGAGGCGTTGATGGCCTCGGCGTCGCCGTCTTCGCTGAGGCAGAACACGGTATTGCGCATGATCAGTGGCGGCTCGGCCGGGTTGAGCACGATGATGGCTTTGCCCTTGGCCGCGCCGCCGACGGTCTCGAGGGCCCGCGCCGTGGTTTGCGTGAACTCGTCGATGTTGGCGCGCGTGCCGGGTCCGGCGGACTTGCTGGCGATGCTGGCGACAATCTCGGCGTATTTCACCGGCGCCACCCGATGCACGGCGGCTACCATCGGGATCGTCGCCTGGCCGCCGCAGCTCACCATGTTCAGGTTCACCGAATCGAAACCGGCGCCCATGTTCACCACGGGCACCACATAGGGCCCGATGGCGGCGGGCGTGAGGTCCACGATCTTTCGGCCCGTGCCCTTGAGCATTTCATGATGATGGGCGTGCGCGGGCGCCGACGTCGCATCGAAAACGATGCCCACATCCTGGAACTCGGGCATAGCCATCAACCCCTCCACGCCTTTGTCAGTAGTGGCCACGCCCATCCTGCGGGCACGAGCGAGACCGTCCGAATGCGGGTCGATACCCACCAGCGCTCCCATTTCGAGAACCTTTGAGGTGCGGAGAACCTTGATCATGAGGTCCGTGCCGATATTGCCGGACCCGATAATGGCGATTTTGGTGGCAGCCATGAACGCGCTTTATCATATGGCAGACGCCGAACGGGACGCAACCCAGGATGAGAGCCAGATTGCACGGGAAATGAATGTGGGCACACCCGCTTTGCGGGAGCGCTCGTCGCGCTCAAGCATGAGGGTTTCGCGCGCCGGGTGAACAGCAAAGCCCTCCGCGCTACTTCTTGACCATGCCGGGACGTTGAGATATCATCGTCCCGCCCGAACCAGGAGGTCGCGTGATGCGCTTGTTCTTTCTGCCAGCGGCCGCGGCCCTTGCCGTTGCCGCCTTCGCCCAGAGCGACCGCGGCTCCATCACCGGTACGATCACTGACCCGGCCGGCGCGGTGGTGCCGGGCGCTTCGGTCACGGCGATCGATCTCGAAACCGGCACCAGATACGAGGCGAATACCACCCCTACCGGCAACTACACCGTCTCGCAGGTGCCGGCGGGCACCTATGAAATCTCCGTCGAGGTCCAGGGCTTCCGCAAGTTCGTCCAGCGCGGTGTGCGCATCTTCGCGACTCAAACCGCTCGCATCGACGTCTCGCTTCAGGTAGGCGGCACCACCGAAGTGGTAACCGTGAATGCCGACGCGCCGCTCCTCAAGACCGAGAGTGCCGAGCAGAGCACGACGGTGAGCCGCGAAAAGCTCAATGAACTGCCGTTGAACTTCGGCGCGCGCGGCAACACATCGGCCGCAAGCATTCGCAACCCCTACAGCTTCGTTACGCTGGTGCCAGGCGGCAACATCTCTTCGTACAGTTCGATCAAGCTGAATGGCGCGCCGCTCAACACGTATCAAGTCCGCGTGGAAGGGCAGGAAGCCAACAACCAACGGCTGATGATCCGCCAGGACCAGGTGCAACCGTCGGTGGAGTCGCTTGAGGAAATGTCGGTACAAAGCAACAACTTTGCCGCCGAGTTCGGGCAGGTGACGGGCGGGATGTTCAATTTGACGGTCAAGTCCGGCACCAAACAACTGCGCGGCAGCATCTTCGAGTACTTCGTGAATGAGGCCTTCAACGCCGGAATCCCGTTCACCAACAACCGGCGCGGCGGCCTCGTCCGGCCCATTAACCGCCGCCACAACTTCGGCGGCAGTTTGGGCGGGCCGATCTACATTCCAAAGCTCTACAACGGGCGGAACCGGTCGTTCTTCTTCTTTGCCCTGGAGCGGTTTCCACAAAAACAGGTGGTCGGCGGCACGCTGGCGACCATGCCGACCGATGCGATGCGTGGGGGCGACTTCAGCGAAGCGCTCACGGGCCGCGCGCTTACGTCGACGCTCGACCCGCTGGGCCGGTCGATTCTGGAGAACGTCGCGTATGACCCACAAACCACGCGAACCGTGAACGGCCAGGTGGTGCGCGATCCGTTTGTGCGCAACGCGACACCGGCCAGCCGCCTCGATCCGGTGGCGCTGAAGAGTCAGGCGTTGATCCCGAAAGCCACTCGTTCCGGCCGAATCAACAATTGGGACCAGGCTTACGACGCCGAGACCGTCAAGAGCATCGCCACCTTGAAGTTCGACCATGACTTGTCCCGGCTAGGCAAGGCATCGTTTTATTGGTCGCGTTACTTCGGCCCCCACTTCAACGGAGCCGACGGGCTTCCCGTTCCCCTCAGCCAGGTACGGCGCATTCACACCAACACCCACACATTCCGGCTCAACTACGACGTGCCGGTGAGACCCACGGTGCTGGTGCACGCCGGCGTGGGCTTTTTGCGCACACCAAGCCGGACAAGAGCATCCCGTATGGTCCGAAAACTCAATCTATTTGAAACAGCGGGAGATAATCCTTGGCGTCGTCGATAATGAGATGACCCGATGTCAAAGTGCGTGGACCCGTTCCGCTTTCTGCTGATCTCCCTGGCGGACTGGATAAACCAGCCCAGTTGAACGCAATTGAATGTTTGCGGGAGGAAAACCGAGTGCTCCGGGAACAACTCGGGGGCAAGCGATGTCGCTTGAACGACGATCAGCGCCGCCGGTTGGCCGCCAAGGCCAAGGGTCTGGGGCGGACCATCCTGGCGGAAGTGGCCACTATCGTGACACCGGAGACCCTGCTCTCCTGGCATCGAAAGGTGATCGCCCAGAAGTACGACGGCAGTGGGAAGCGCGGACGGGGATCATCTGCCCGGAGGCGGGCCATCTGGGAGCGTCGGGTACCATCCAGCGCCGCCAGCGCCTGGCTGGCATGCTGAACTATCACTACCGCGCCGCCGCCTGATCCCACGAAGTCGTGACCGCCCCCGCCATGCTGCATCAGTGATGAACGGCTGATACGCCGAAGGTCTGCGCCGTGTCCACGATTTTGGCGCCTCTTGCTTGATCCGCGCAGTTTCCAGAGCATTCGCCGGCTCAAGTTCCGAAGTTTCGCACAGAGATCCATGCCCTGGGTGGCCTTGGGGTGCGGCTGATCGAGTTTTCGGACCATACGAGGATCGTCTGCCTGGCGCCTGAAGGCCGGATCACTTCGAGCCTCGACGGACCGCCCGGGTTCGCATCCAGCCCGAAATGCACGCCAAATCTTTACGGCTTTTACTGTGTCGAATTCTTGTTTGTGTCTAGTCTGGCTCGCCGTCCCGCACGCAGGCGGAAAGGACGCAGCCGCAATCAAAGCGCTTCCTCATCGGAAACGAATCACCGCCATGTAGATGCACGTCTTCTCCTCATGCGACGAGTAGTAGCTCGCCCACAAGAGGCCGTCATGCCACACCATCCCCGCATAACTGTTGTCGCCTCCACTGGGCAATGTCAGCACGGGACGGTAGCTGTTCCGGGTCAACTCGCCCAAAACGGTCCGCCGGCCGCCTTCCAGGTAGTTGCCCGTGATCGACCACATTCGCCCGTCCGGCATCGCCAGAAAGTTCGGTCCCCCCATCCGCACCGGCATCTTGTGAAATGTCCACTGCTTGTACGGAGGACGGCTCGACCCGGTCCACCAAGGCCGTACCAAGGCGATCGCCTCCTCGTCGGGCAGGAAGCGAATCGTGGTTTCGCTCACTCCCTCCGCTTTGAACTCGGTGATCCACTGCCAGTCGATTCCGTTGCTGCCGCCATACAGAAATCCACGGCGTCCGGCATCGGGCCCCTCGTTCAGCTTCGACAAGCTGTAGGCTCGTCCCTTGTGCCACGTTACACGCCAGAGCCAGTGATCCTCTGCCAGTAGCCGCTGGGGCGTGCTCCAACGGTATCCGTCCGGTGAGAACGAGACGCGAGGCGCCCGCGTCGCGTAGGTGCGTCCTTCGTAGACGGCGCCCCCCATGATCGCCATCAACCGGCCGTCCGGCATGACGGAGAGCTTCGGGTCTCGAAGGTCCGTGCCGGTCTCCTGGAGCGAAGCCGCGGACTCCCATCGTTTGGCGTCCGCCGAGGTGATGATGCGAATGGCGCCGTGGTCGCCTGCGTGCCCTTGCCCCTCGCGAAAGGTACAGAACCACCGGTCCCGGAAACGGACGAGGTCCGTAAAGGCGCTGTGCGGCGCCTCGCCCCAGATTCTTCGCAATTCCACCAGTTCTGGCACGGGCGAAGCGGACTGCGCCATCAAAGGGGCGGAGCCCAGGAGCATGCGTCTGGTGAGTCGTCCGGTTTCGTGGTTCATCATGCGGTATGCGTCGCCCCCGGCCCGAGAATGAACACACGAGCTCCGAGGCCCGTCATCAACCGGGCACGGTTTCAAGGCTCAGCCACTCCGTCGCCATGACGGCTTCCCGCAGCGTCAACTCTCAGATTAGCATTTTTCCAGCTCCGGCGAACTGGTGCATCTCTCCCCGGTAAGGGCGACGCCCACCGCGCCGACGCTGGGCTTGCGCAATTCAGCGATCAGCTTCATGCCGCTGAACAGCCTGGTGTCGCCGTGATGGTAGAAGCGCAGGCTGTCGCTGACGTGAACCACGAAGGCAAGCGCCGGTTCAAACGCGCATTCCCGACGCGGGCGAACCGCTGTTTCCTGTGCCGGGCCGCGATCTGTCCGAGATTCCAGAGGCGCAGCCCGCGTATGGTCCGAAAATCCGATCTGCTTGAATTTTCAGGGGCTGCCGAGCTTTGCAGGCTCGCGATAATGGACTCAAAAGATGCTGAGAGCCCTGGGCCCATTCCGGTTTTTACTGATCGCCGTCGCCGGCTGGATGAACCAGCATCAACTGCTCGTCATTGACTATTTGCGCGAGGAGAATCGCATTCTGCGAGAACAACTCGGCGGACGACGACTGCGGTTC
>VFZP01000318.1 GCA_016871115.1 Acidobacteriota bacterium | reverse complement strand
GGCAGCGTGATCGGCATCGGGTTCGATCGAGACATCGGCAGCGACCGAATTTGGCCCGACTAGGATTTTGCACCAGAGCCCACAGAACGACGTTCAGCTCGACCGGACCTGCGTAGTTGTCGCGCTTGGCGCCGATCTTCACGGTAACGGACTGGCCGCGCTCGAGTACTACCGATTTCGGATTCGCGTCCAAAACGATGTCGCTGCGGAGGGTAACGGCAGTGACCGCAGCCGGCGTATGGAGGAAGCTTCTTCCGCCCGCTTGGCCCATCGGTGCGCAAGGCGTGGCGATTCGTTCGATCTCCACCCGCTTTCCGTCCGCGGAAGCGACGGTGGCGCGGCCACCGACGACTATGGGCCGGGCATCCGACTTTGCGCCCTCGCCCGCCGTGATTACGATGTTCTCTTGGTTCATGTGGGCCGGGATCACGCTGTCGTGCGCGAACACACACTCTCAAGGAGATAATCGTTCGGAAGGTCCGCGGCTTGCGGCAAACGCACCTTGGAGTTACGGTCGAATTGCCAGTCCTGAAAGATCCTGATGCGGCTAAATGCTCCAGCGACAAAGGTGATTTCAGGATACTGCTCTGGCCCACGCCGCTGAGCGAGCACCGATTGGTTGGGTTGCATGTCCTCTTTCCGCAGGGTCCTTTTTCTGGGGGTGGTCTGCGTCCACATCCCCGGTTGACCGGGGCGGGGATGGATGTCCGCAGCATCATCTCCGGTCTGAACCACACTAAAAGTGGTGCGGCCGGCGTCATATCGGTAATAGAAACGCACATCCCCCTGACCGGCCGACTCTGGAAACTGGTTCTAGAAGCGCTCATCCAAGAGTGAAAATCGCTGTCCCTCTTCCCGGAATGCCAACCTGTAGCGGAGCGGCATTCCTGATTCGGGCTTGTTCAACACCACTTCGATCTCAGCATCCGGCGACTCGCGCCCGCCTTTCCACATCCACTCACTGATGCCGCCGCCAACACTGAACGTACGGGTGATGTCAGAAGGGGCCGCCTGCAGAAGCGAAAACAGCGACACAAAGTGGGACTTGCCGCTGCTGTTCGGGCCGATAATCACATTCAAGTCTCGCAACGCGAACTCGCGTCCGGATGCCCCAAACGACAGTACGTTCGTGGCCCGGATCGACTCGATGAATGGCATTCCTGCTCAGTATGGCCGCAATGCCGGAACTACCAATCCTCGCCCTCGCCCAGCAGGCGCTTGTACTCTGCCCGCGCGTGATCGTAGGCGCGCTTCATCTCGCCCTGCTCTTCCAGCCGCACGCGGCCCAACTTCTGCCGCCAGCACTGCTCCACCGACGCGAGCGCCCACTCGGCGCTCTTGCGCGACCGTATCGGCTTGCCCGCCACGTCCACCCACACCGGATTGGTGTGCGACGACGGCAGGATGCGCAGCGCCACCCACGCCGAGCGATCGATCTGCACGTCGAACTTCTCGTCACGCAGTTCGCCATTGGCTTCGATCTCGCGGCGCGCCACGGCGACGCCGTTCACCACTACCTCCACCGGCACCTTGCGCGAGTTGCCGACGCGGGAGCGCTCCACGTCCCAATACGGCTTCTGATCCACACGCAGCTTGCGAATCGCCTCGTTCGGCTGCTCATCGAGGAACGCCGCGATGCGCGCCGTCAGCTTCACCTTGCCCGGCGCGCCCAGCTTCACATCCTGGCCCGAGCCCATCGCGATACCGTTCACTTTGAGGTCAATCAGATGGCTCTTCCCGTCGGACGCATAGTTACGCCCGTCGCGCAGGCCGCGCACCCAGTCTTCATAGTCCAGCGCCTTTTGCCGCACGTAACTGCGCCCGAGGCCCACCTTCTCGCCATAGATACACGGGAAGTCCGTCTCGCCACTGATACGCGTGCGGTAGCCGAGGTTCAGCGTGTGATACCAGATATTGAGCTCCCACGGATACGGCGTGTCGGCACTCGACAACACGTCAGTCAGCCCGTGCGTCACAGTCACGATGTACTCGTTGGCACCGATGCCGTCAAACGACGGAATCTCGTAGCTCAGGAGCTTGGGCTCTTTGAGTTGCAAACCCCAGCCCGAGTGCGTGTAGCCGATAATCGCGCCCTGCTTGCGCGCCCACGCAAGGATCGGCATGCCCCAGCTCGGCCAGTCTTCAATGCGTTGCGTGCCGGGGAAATCCTGCTCTTTCAGGCCCAGGAGCAGCAAGTGGCCAGTATGGCTGGAAGGGTGACCGGAGATCTCCACGTCGTACCGGATGCGGTGCTCCTTGGTTGAAAGCACGTTCTCCTTCCCTTCGAAGAACGTCTTCTGGAAGTACCAACCCGGACCCCAGGTGAGCACTGATCCGATCTTGAGATCCTCGCCCAGCACGTGCTTCATCATGTCCTTCGGGTACACGCCTTCGCTGGGCCGGTCGTAGTGCGCGCAGCCGGCCGCGTGGATGTGATGGTCGCCCGAATACCAGCCGAGCTGGGCCGGATCGATCCAGCGCTCCAGGCGAAACGTGAGCGTGCGCGGCTCGGTGTTTTCGATCTTCAGTTGTTGCTTGCGCACGCGGTATTCGGGGCCGCGACCGTACTCAATGGTGTAGTCGCCGGGCGGCAACGCGAGCGACTCGCCGTCGGCGCGGTAGACCTGCGGGTGGAAAAACAGGTCCGGTGCGAGGCGCTTGGTTTGCGACGGGTAGACGCGGCCGCGCGAGTCGCGCACGAGGAACGACGCGGTGGTGGGCCGGTCGTCTGAGTCCAGCACGCGCAGCACCACTTTGCTGGCCGGCACGGCGGTGAACAGAATGTCGATCTCGTTGCGGAAGCCCAGGTCCTGCGAGCCCTGGCCCACGTCGAACATCAACTTGCCTTCGCGCTTGCCCGCGTCTTTGGAGTAGACCTGCAGCACCCGATACTCGAGATTCAGCCCCGACAGGTGCACCCGCATGGGCTGCTTGTTGAACATCGCCAGATCCATCCAGATCCGGCCGATACGGTTCGCCGGCGTGTTGGCGAGTTGCCCCATGTTCGGGCTGTCCACGGCCAGTACCGCCGTCACGCCCGCCTCGTTATTCACCTTCACCAGGAACGCGCGCCAGCCCTGCTCCATCAGTTCCGCCTTGGCCGGCCCTTGCTGCACCTTCACGCGTTGCTCGGGATTGATCTCCACGCCGACGAGCGCGTGGCGGTCCAGCATCGCCTGCAATTGCTCGATCTCGCGCGGTCCACCGGCGCCGGCGTCGATGATCTTGCGAATCGCGGCGGCTTCGGCAGCCGGCAGCGGCTCGCCCAGCAGTTCGAGAGACTGCAACACGCGCACCACCTGCGCGGCAAACGGCTGGAACTCCACTTTGGTGACAAGGGGCAGTTCCTCAGCGGCGGCCAAGGCCGCCATCAACGGTACGAGCATTCCAATGCGCCTGATGTGCATGGCTAGTTTTGTATCACACTGCTTCACGATACGCTAGGGCAGTGCGGGAAGTGCTGATTGAGGGATATCGCGAAGAGGAACTCCTCGCCATGCCCGCGGCCGGCTTGGCGGCGCTTGTTTGCACTGGCGAGTTCCGGCTGACGCCCACGCGCCTGCAATTGGAATTAGCGCAGATCGAAGGTGGAGGCGAAGGAGTGCTGGTCACGTTGGGCGCGCTGGCCCGCCGGTTCGCGCGGCACATCCTGGCAAATGATGCGTATCTTCTGGTGGAGCCCGCGGCATGAGTTCAACCGGCACGCTCTACATCGTCGCCACGCCCATCGGCAACCTCGAAGACATCACGTTCCGTGCGGTACGTGTATTAAAGGGAGCCGCGGTGATTGCGTGCGAGGACACGCGGCACACGCGCAAGCTGACGGAGCATTTCGGGATCTCGGCGCAGCTGGTGAGCTATCACGAACACAACGAGCGGGACCGGACGGCCGCGTTGCTCACCCGGATCGAGGCCGGCGAATCAGTCGCGCTGGTCTCTGACGCCGGCACGCCGCTCATATCCGACCCCGGTTTCCGGCTGGTGGAGCAGGCCGCGGCGCGAGGCATCCCGGTTGTACCCATACCCGGCGCTTCGGCGGCGCTGGCGGCGTTGAGCGCCGCCGGCCTCGCGACCGGCACCTTCCGCTTCGTCGGTTTTCCGTCCCCGAAGGCGAGCGGGCGCCGGCGGCAAATGGAAGACTGGAAAGTCTCACGCGACACCACCATCCTTTATGAAGCACCGCACCGCATTCTGGCAACTCTCGAAGAACTGAACGGCGTGCTCGGCCCCTGCCGCCGCATTGTGCTCGCGCGGGAACTCACCAAGCTGCATGAGGAATTCCTGCGCGGCACCGTCGCTGAAGTGCGCGAGACACTGGCCCGCCAGCCTGCGGTGAAAGGCGAGATTACCCTGCTGATCGCGCCCGCGCCAGACGAAGCCCCGCCCGCCGGTCCGCAGGACCTGCCTGCGGAGGTGGCCGCGTTGGTGGCGGCCGGAGTGCCGCGGATGGATGCGATCAAGCAAGTGGCCCATCGCCATGGCTTGGGCAAGCGCGACGTATACCGGCTGCTGGAATCAGGCCGTTGAATCGTCATCCACCAAGCTCGTACCGGAGTTCCTGCTCCATTGGATGTACACCCGCGGATTGCATCGGGTAATTGACGGTTCCGGCGCTTCCCGCCAAACTGGCCCCATGGAGATCGTACCGGCCGAGCGCATCGCCAGCCGAATCTGCGTGATCCGGGAGAGGAAGGTCATGATCGACGCTGATCTGGCCGCGCTCTACGGAGTCCCCACCAAGCAGCTCAATCAGGCGGTTCGACGTAATCCCCGCCGCTTTCCCGAGGATTTCATGTTCCAACTCGTGCCCGAAGAGGACGAAGCTTTGAAGGTCACATTCTGTGACCTCAAACGAGCAGCCACCCGGACGCGACGGCCGACGCCATCTACCGTATGCCTTCACAGAACAGGGGTAGCGATGCTGTCGAGCATGCTGAAAAGCGACCCCGCCTCCGACGTCAACGTAGCCATCATGCGCACGTTCGTCCGGCTCCGCCAAACCCGTGCATCCAATGAGGAACTGGCACGACGCATCGATCAGCACGACCGCGAAATCACGGTGCTGTTTGAAAGCGTCCAGAACATGGTGGCGCCTGCCTCGCCACCGGGCGCCAAGCGCCAGATCGGCTTCGCTCAGCCGCGCGACTGAGCCCAATCGGCGAAAGAAACACGTGGGCCAATCGCGTCGATCTTTGCCTCCATCGCATCGTGGTTGCCCCGTACCACAGCAGCCAACTTGCCCGCTTCCTCACGCCGCCGAATCTCCGAGCAGTAAAGGCCCACACCCCGCGAGTCTGCATAGTAGCCATAGGTGCGGCAAGCGGGCGGCCGGTGAGCGTAGATTTGGCAGGCACCCGCCGCGGGATCGAGGAACGGACACACAAAACACCGCCTGCCGTCTCAGCCGCCCTCACGATCCGCTGCGCCACGGCCTCCCGCACCGCGCTGGGCAGTTCCGCCAGCCCCCGCTCCACCTCGCGCCACTCCACTTGTGTGAGTTCGGGCAGGCGCGCCAGGCTCCGGCAACACTCATCGCATCCCCGCCGGCAAGGCCATTCAGGGTAAGCGTGGCGTATTCCTTCCGCCCTTTGCCGCGCCGCGCTCCGCAGCGTTTCGATTGCGATCCACCCATCCATAGGGAGCCTGGACAACGATGCGGGTATAGCGTCCCGCCGATGAGGATTTACCGCTAGGGGGATCGACGCACGCATGCTAGCATCTAGATGTGCCCGCAACAGCCGCGAAGCACGAGTATACCCGACCGGAAACTCTCCGGCTGCTCGGTATTTCTGAACGTCAGCTTCGCAAATGGGAACAGCTTGGCCTCGTGGAGCCGGTCGAAGTGTACCGGTTCCAAAACCTGATCGCCCTTCGTACGCTCGTTCGTTTGCAGGCCGCCAAACTCCCCGCCGCCAAGATACAGCGAGCCGTGGTCGCGGTGCGCCGCAAGATGGCAAACGGGGCTAATCCACTCACCGATTTCCGCCTGTACGCAGAGGGCAATCGCATCCGCGTACAAATGGACCGGCACAGCATGGAGCCCGAAAGCGGCCAACTCCTTCTGGATTTCGGCGATACCGAACTGGAACGTATGGTATCCCTCCCCCGCCCGCGGATCGACGAGACCGGCGCCGAATCCAGGCGCCGTTCGCGCGAGGCGGAGACTTGGTTTCAGCGCGGCGTGGAACTGGAACAAACCCGCGCGCCGGTAGACGCGGTCGTCGACGCCTACACCATCGCCGTTTCGCTCGATCCGAAACTGGCTGCGGCGCTCGTCAACCTCGGCACGATCCACTTCACCGCGCAACACTGGGACAAGGCCGAAAAGTATTACCTCCGCGCCCTGGGAGCAAACCCGTCGTACCCCTTGGCCCACTTCAACATGGGCAACCTGTGGGACGAACGGGGCGACCGCGCCAAGGCGCGTGAGCACTATTTGAAAGCGCTCGAACTCGACCCGCACTACGCCGACGCCCACTACAACCTGGCACTACTGTATCAGTCTGCGGGCGAGTTGATGAAGGCCATCCGGCATTGGCGCACCTACCTCAAGATCGACCCGCGCAGCCAGTGGGCCGACGTGGCCCGCCGTGAACTTGACCGCTTGTACTCGGCCACCCTTGTCCAGGGTGGCGGCAGTCAATCCAGCCTCCGCGCCCAGTAGTTCTCTCGTTCTAAGGTCTTTCCCCTCCCAGAGCGAGGCCTAGCCCCTATCCTCCTACCCAGCCTACCTATCGACGTATTAGGGGAAGGCGAATGATTCTTACCGCTAGATATGCATTCCCACATCCGATAGGGTCAGTGTGTCCAGGCCGAACCGGCTCGCAACTGTTTACACACAAGTGCCTTATCAGGAATACACGGAGAGGGTAAATGTTCTCGACATCGATGTTCAGCGGTTCGAAGACCCCGGGCCAAGCAGCAGGTATTGCTGCGCGAGGCCGTCGCTGCCGTCAAGAAAGGTGACCGCGCTATCGCCCGCACGCTGCTTCGTGACATTATCCACGAGGATCCGCGCAACTCGCAGGCTTGGCTTTGGCTGGCTGGCGTCGCCGATAGCGTGGCCGAGGTGACGCACTGCCTGGAGGAGGTGCTGGAGGTAGATCCCTCGAACCAAATGGCCACCGAGCGGCTCTCGATGCTGCGACTGCTGCGCTACACCTCTGGGAACGGCACGGCCAGCGACGTGGGGACGCCGGCCCGGCCAGCACCTCTCCCGCCACGCGCACCCGACGCGCAGGCCATCGCCGTACGCGGTCCGGCCGGCGAAGTGACGGTTCTTGCCACTCGCCCGCCCGCCCCGGTCGTGACGCTGCCGCCCAAGCCCAAGGCGCGCAATAACGTCCTTACCGTTTGCCCGCTGTGCCAATCCGATATCGATCTGCGCAAACAACAGTGCACACGTTGCGGCATCGTCACCTCGCTGCGTCACCTCGCTGCGGTCGCTGCAGGAAATCTTTGCCAACCGCAGCGCGGATGCCAAGCTGATTCGCGCCGGCATCAAGCGCTGGAAGCCGGAGCACGAAAAGAAGCCGACACCGGAAAGCGCCATGGCCCTGACGCTCGGCAGTCTGAATCTGCACGAATTTCAAACCGCACTCGGCTACTGTTAGCGATCATGTAAACCGGGATTTCCGTTTTGGGTTTCCCGGAATCCAACAGTCTACACCCGACGCCTCACTCCCGTGCCGGAGTTGATCAGAATCCCCATTCCGAGGGCGG
>VFZP01000317.1 GCA_016871115.1 Acidobacteriota bacterium | reverse complement strand
TTTGGGCTGGTGCAACGTTCGCTGGACGCCTTGCAGCCGTTCGATTACTACGTCATCGATGAACAGGTGCTTCTTTGGCGCCCGCAGCTCCGCTTGCGCGACTCCCTTCAGAAACGCCCTTGCTTCGTTGCAGCAAACCACCGGATCGTTTTCTGGCCCGGCTCCGTTGAGACAGAGGGACAGAGATGCCATGCAAATTGTCGCGATTCTCAAAGTTGTTTCCCTTCAGCGCCAGGCGCCTTCCGCGCGCCAGAGGCCAGACTTCACCACTCCAGCCGCACCTCGAAGTAGATCTGCCGCCATTGGCCCAGATTGGCGGTGGTCCCCGAATTATAAACGGTGTCATTGGCCCGGGCGACTGTGGCCGAACTGTTGATGATAAAAGCTCCCGTTCCCGAGTTGCCCTTCGCTGGATGATTGAAGATGTTCATGCTCGTCATGCCGATGCGCAGTTTCGGCAGCCGTTCGTTGGGACCGAACGTGATGTACTTGTACGCGCCTGCGTCGTAGTTCCAATACCCCAAGCCCTCGATAATGCCCATCCCGGCATTGCCATAGCGCCCCGATGGAGGCCGGACAAAGCAACTCGTGTCGAAAATGGACGTCCACGTCCGTTCACTCGGCTTGCCGCTGCAGACCCGGTCCGTCCGGATCAGCGTCTGGCCCGTGTTGGCCGCGTCAAAGCCGCTCCACAAGGGAGTGAAATAGTTGCCCGTTCGCGCCAGGAAGAAACCCGAAATCGACCAGCCGCCCACGAGCGCGTTCAGGATCCCGCCACCCAGTCCTTGCGGATTGTTCAGCAGCGGCCGGCCCTTTCCAAGCGGCAGTTCGTACACGTACATGGTGCGGAAACTGTGCCGCGGGATCGCCTCGCAGTTTCCCTTGTTTCTCGAGCGGTCGTACGGGTTCTCGGTGGTTGCCCCCAGCGGTCCGAAAGAACCGTAGTTCTGTTCGAGCCCACCCTCATCACTGTCCGTCAAACACTTGGACAATGCATAGCCCCCATTGAGCGTGAAACCCTTGCTCCATTGCCTCTTGAACTCGGTATCCAGGGAGTTGTAGGCCAAGTTGCCGCCGGAGTCCGCATAAGATACACCGAACCATTGCGGATACACTAGACGGCTCTGGGCAAACGGAGTCGCGCTCGCTCTCGGAAGGTTGATATTCGCACGATAAGCGAGATTGGTTGACCTGCTGCCCGCGTAACTGCCGCGGAACACGATGTCCCCAGGCAGTTTGCGCTCGCCGGTCAGGTGCCATTGGTGCATCACCGGCGTGCGCAGGTTGGGGTTTACCCCGGCCACCGCCAGGCCGGAAACCGCCAGCAGCGAGTTCGTGGGAAACGGGTTTGCCAAGGTAAAAGCCGGGGAGCACCGGCCCGTGCCGGCATCGCAGGTATTGGTGTTGCTGAAATTCTGGACTCCGACCGCGAAGGGCCCGCCCGTGGCTCCGCCGATGGCGATCAGAGTTCCGTAAATGCCGTAGCCTCCCCGAACCACGCCATTGTTGCCCAATTGATAGGCGAACCCCAATCGCGGCGTCAAATACAGTTGTCCCTTCACCAGGCGGCTGGGGAAACCAGCGGACTGGGCCGTGACGATTCGGGCGCGCAACGCGGGCGAAAGGCCGGGATTCAGCTTCCCGAGGGAACTGTCGTTGGGCACCACGAGGTTCCCTGTCCCGACGTCGAAGTTATAGTATTTGCCGTCAGGCTCGATCGGAGCGTAGTTGTACTGAACACGGAAGCCCAGATTCAGAGTCAGATTTCTCCTGACGCGATAGTCCTCGTTGACGAAGAACCCCAACTGCTGCGGCGCCTGGCCGATGGGACCGGGCGGCAGGTTTCGAGACGTCTGTGACGGCAGGCCTAGCAGGAAGTCGGCAAATCCGGTCCGCGCAAACATCCCCGTGAAGTTGTAGGTGCCGAACAGGTTCGCGAAGCTGGTCGTCTCGGTTCTCCTCCGCACCAGTTCGAAGCCCGTTCTGGTGGTGGATCGGCTCCGGGTCCAACTCAGGTTGTCTCGAATCGTGTACACCCGCTCGTCGGACTCGGAAGCCGCCGAGAAGCCCAGCCCGGTGGCGCCCGTGATGTTGATGCTGGGGCCGCCCGTGATGCCAGACGGCGTACCCGGCGCCAGGGCCAGGCCGATCGACGACATCACGTCCTGCCCGAGCACGGAGTTGGTGGATTTGCTGTACAACCCGAGGCGGGCGCCAAAGTTCACCTCGTTCAGCAGCGTCGGACTGAAGATGTGGTTCGCGCTGGCATTGAAGAAATTGAACTGCCGCTGGAGGAAATTCCGTCCGGCGTTCGGCGGCGGGCTGTTCGGCTGCCTGATGATGGTGTAGTTGTATCCGTAGCTGAAGCTTATGTTGTCCTTCGCGCCGAGTTGCTGATCCGCGCGCAGAAAGAGATCGTGATAGGGCTGGTTGTATAGGGTGAGAACGTTGTAGTTGAACTGGGAAAAGCCCGCGCCGGCCGGAACCTGCGGCAAGAATTGGTCCATGATCTTCTGTGAGATCGGAGAGATTCGCGAAGCTGGGATCGTCGCATTTGGGAAGGGCGTATTCGTGATCGGATCCACGATGGCCGTGTTCTGTTGCGACAGATTCCCGGCCCTCATCTGCGCCGTGGGCAGGGTTGCCGATGACGGTCCTGGCAGATTGAAGTTGTAGCGCTGAAACGTCATGTGAAAGAACGTCCTGTTCCGCCCGTTGTACACCTTGGGAATGTATACCGGCCCTCCCGCGATGAAACCGAGTCCGATGGTGGGAAGCCCCGGCGGGCGTTTGGAAGTCGAGTACCAATTGAGCGCGTTCAGCGCCGCGTTCTGAATTTCGCTCCAGACCGCCCCGTGAAAGTCATTGGTGCCTTTCGCGGTGAACATCTCGGTCGTGTTCGAGGTCTGATGCTGAGCGTCGGCGAGCAGCGTCGACGACTGCAACTCCTCCACCGTTCCCCTTGGCATGCGCACGCCCGCGGTGCTGGTTAGCCCAAGGACGGCTCCGTCCAGTGTGACCCGGCGGTCATACGTCCGCGAGCCATAGGCCGTCACAGCCCTGCCTCCAATGAAGGTTTGTCCAGGCAGGTAGGGCACCAAAGTGTCCGCCAACGTCTGTCCCGAGGGCATGATCGTAGCAGGCATCTCCAGGTATTGGGCAAGGGCCGCTGGCGCCACGGTCCCCGATTCCGTGTTCAATTGGACGCCCGGCGCGGAAACCGTGACGCTTTCCGTGGTGGCGCCCAGCGTCAATTGCATATCTGCTCGCGCTACGTTGCCGGCGGGCACCACGATGCCGGTCAGTCGCAAGTCCTTAAAGCCGGCCTTCGTTGCGGTTACGGTGTATACACCGGGGATCAGTCCGCCGATCAGGTACTCGCCGGACTCGCTGGTCTCGGTGGAGAAGCCCAAATTTGAGGCCTCATTCGTGGCCCGAATCGCCACGCCCGAAACTTTGGCAAGGCTGGGATCGGTGACGCTACCGGTTACCGATCCGTACTGACTCTGCGCCTGGCACACTCCGGCGAGCACCAGAATGCACAGCGAACACCGTAACGAGACTCTCGATAGCATCGAACAAATACCTCCTGGCAAGGCCGAATTGCATACAATTTTTCACAACACCCGCCGACTGCATCAGAAGGTGATGGTGGGGTCAAGCCAACCGACAGCCAACCGACAGCCAACCGACTCCACGCCACTCCGCGCTCACCGACGATAGACACCGAACGAAAGACAGCGAACGAAAAAGTGATCGAAGTCTCGAGATCGTGATATCATGCGCCAGACTTGACATGACATCCACGACACCCGAATCCGCCCCAACAGGGAGTGCTGTGCCGCGGGAACCACTGGGCTTGGGAACAGGCGCTGCCCTTGACCGGCCGGCAGCAAATCGCGTAACGCCTCACCTCCTCCGCGCCATCGCGGACGGACGGCACACCCAGCTCGAGGTGCACGGATGATCAGCAGACGTCGCTTGCTCGAGAGCAGTCCCTTCGCCGCCGCGCTGGCTATGGGCGGGCCGCTCCTGGACGCGCAGACGACCGCGCAAGGCGCAACGCCTCCCCACAGTAGCCCGGTTCCCCGAGCGGGACGGCGTCCGGTCGCCGGACGAAGCCACAAGTACCTTTTCGTGGACGACCACGACATCGAAGCGATCGACAACCTGGCCCGCAAGCTCCATCAGCCGCGCAAGTTCGCCAATAACGTCGCCATTCGCGCAGAACACCGCTGGGAGAACGCTGGAATCCAGGTTCGGACAACGCCCGTCTGGTTGCCTCACGAGAAGCTCTTCAAGATGATCTATCTGACCAGCGCCGAGGGGCCGGACCCGGTGGTCGCGCTGGATGTCACCGGCGCTCCCAAGGGCATGGAGAGCTACGCCTGTTATGCGACCTCGGCCGACGGGATCAACTGGGAGAAACCCTTCCTGCGCCTGCATGACTATTCCGCGCTCACCTGGCGCGGCACCCCTATCGGCAAGGAGAACAACATCGTCCCCAGCGCGGCGGGCCTGTTGCAGGGGCCGGTCTACGATCCCAACGATCCCGACCCGCGGCGGCGGTTCAAGGGGTTGCGCTACGGCGGCGGCAAACTCCAATCGGCCGCCTCCGTCGACCTGTTGAACTGGGAAGCCCTGACCGTCCCTTCGCTGCCCAGCCAGGACGAGTCGCATCTCACCTACGACGCGGACGAGCGCCTGTTCATTGCCACCGTCAAACGAAGAGGACCGTATGGGCGGTCATGGCATCTGATCGCGAGCCCCGATTTCGAGCACTGGCGGGAGCACGGCCTGGTCTTCCACGCCGACCAGGAGGATCAGGAGAACGGCAACACCCGCCTGAAGCGCTTCTTCGACGACCCCGCTTATCTGAAGCCGATCTTCAATCGTCCCGAGGAGTGGCGCACCGACGTCTACAACTTTCCCGTCTTTCCCTATGAAGGGTTGTACCTGGCCACGCCGGCGATGCATCATTGGTCGGGCAAACACTCGCCTTTCTACGAGAATGTGGACAGCCGGAAGTCGGTGGAACTCGCCTCCAGCCGTGACCTGCTCCATTGGCATCGTGTCGCCGGCCGGGCTCCGTTCCTGGAATTGTCGCCGGTCGGCGATGGCAGCGCCTACGACACGGGTCAAGTTGTGCTTGCCAACCAGCCCGTGGTCCGCAATGACGAGCTTTGGTTTTACTACAACGCATTTCGCTATCGCGCCATGTCTCTTGCCGACACGCTGCAGCGCAAGTATCTCGACGGCAGCGCGCTTTGCGTGGCGCGTTTGCGCATGGACGGTTTCGTATCGCTCAAAGGAGGCCCCGAGTGGGGCTCGGTTTCCACCAAACCGGTCAAGGTGACGGGCCAACGCCTCCACATCAACTGCGATTCCTGGCGCGGACGGGTCTTGGCGGAAGTTTCCGACGCCGGCACCGGCCGGCCGATTCCTGGCTTCACGCGGTCAGAGTGCGAGCCCGCCATGGTCGACCGCATTGATGAGCCAGTGCGGTGGAAGACCAGGAACGATCTGGCGGACCTGGCTGGTAAGACCGTGCGCCTAACGTTTCATCTCTGGAATGCCGAGTTGTATTCCTTCTGGTTCGGTGCCTAGTCTGGCAGATAGAGGCGGAAGTGGCGTGGCCGCCCCCGTTGCAACCGTCGCGGCAGCCGAATGCGAGGCGGGCATGGCACAGACGAATTTGCGTGCCGGGACACTTCCGGGCACCGCTGAAGCGAAGTCGGCCTCGTGCCTCGGTTGGGGCAACGCAGGGGAACAGATCGATTCCGGTCCGCGCTCCGATCCCCATCAGATCGTAGTGCCGCGCAGCACTTTGCCGTGCTGGCTCATCGGCGATGTTACGCGATCGTCAGCGGCGACGTGTCAGGCGGCACCGAATCGCCCGCGCGAAGCGCCAACGCCGTCGCCAGCAGAATCGAAATCGGCCTCATGCCGCCGCTCTCCGCCCTCCTCTAGCCGAGCTGTCCATGGCCCGATGAATTACCCACTGCGACACCACGAGGGCCGTCAGCAGCAAGGCGCATGACTGGTACGGGGCGCGCGTGCCATACAGAGAGCCAATGACGCCGCCGCCCAGCGCGCCTGCTCCTCCGCCGATGGCCAGACTTGCTTCGTGCATCCCGCTGGCAGCTCCGCGGCGGTTCGTGCCGAAGGCTTGGGTGCTGTAGTAGATTCCCGCGAAGTAGTTGTAGCCGATCATCGGCGATGTCAACATCAGACCCAACGCCAGAAGCAGGGCCGGGCCGGCGAAGCCAAGCAAAGCCAAGCCCGCTATCCCCGCAGCCTGTGCAACCATCGCCGGCCAAATGCGGTAATGCCAGAACGGCGAACGGTACAACACGAAATAAGAAATGAGCACGGTGATCCGGCCCATCGCCAGTATGGCGCCGTGAACGGGCGGACTGATTCCGGATTCGTGCGCCAGCAACGGAAACGGGTGCGTCACCAGACTGAACGCCAGCGCTCCGGCTCCGTTCGCAATCCATGCCATGTAGGCGAACGCGCGCGCCTCCGGCCTGGGTCCGGGGCTCGGCGCCCCACCCGGCGCCGCAGCCGCTCCAGTTGCCGCCGCCGCTGCCGGCTCAGGCTTCCATGCCAGCAGCAGTGCCACCACTGCCGCCATCGGGATCGTCACCGCCAGCAGGGGCAGTTCGGGACGCAGTAAGTACAGCGATCCCGCCCCCATCTGGCCCAACAATACGCCTACGTTCCACGAAACGCAGAATCGAAAGAGCCGGCAACCTGAGTCTTGGCCGTCCGCCGTCAGCCATGCCATCAACGGGGGAAAGACGAGCGCGACCGCGATACCGCAGCCGATCGCCAGAAACGGGAAGACCGACGCCGATCGCCAAACCGCCGCGGCGACCAGAGCCAGAATCGTGGCGACGGAGCCGCACAGGATCATCCGCCTCCGTCCGAACCGGTCCGCTCAAAGCGTAACTCAGCGAACCGCAGGCTCCGAACACTCCTAGTTGCCACTGCGAGGCGCCTGTCTCGGCCAGCCATCGCGACAGCGAGAACAGGAACGTGAAGTAGGCGAGGTCCGTCGCGAACGACGTGTAATAGATGATGCGGGTTCGGGAGAGCAGCGGCGTCCGCGGCCCACCGGGCGCTGGCTCAGGCATGTATTCATGATTGTAGCTGCTGGTCCGGCGCGGCCGTTCCCGCATCAGAACACGACCTTCAACAAGGACTCCGAGATGCTCGGGTGGGCGGCGTTGGTCTTCTGCCGGCGGCGCGAAAGCTTCGATTTGGCGGCCGGTAGATGTATACTTCGTGGGTCTATCGTCAATCAGAGTGAGGAGAGAATTATGATTCGTTTGATCATTGGAATTCTTGCAAGCAGCTCACTGGCCTGGCACAGGTCAACACCGCCTCGATCGTCGGCGACGTCATGGATCAGACAGGGGCATCGATTGCCGATGTGGCGGTGACCATCACCAACGTGGCGAACAGCCTGCGACGCTCGGCGGTCACTACCTCAGCCGGAAACTACGAACTCTCGCTGCTACTGGCTGGCGAGTACCGGCTGGAGGCTTCAGGCCCCGGGGTTCAAGAGCGTGATCCGGTCCGGTATCGTCCTCGATACCGGTCAGCGGGCGAAGATGGACATCACGCTCGAAGTGGGATCGGTGACCGAGCGGGTCGAGGTGATGGACTCAGTTCCCCTGGTCAACACCCAGAGTGTCACGGGAGGCGTGGCTATCAAGAACCAGCAGGTGCTGGAAATGCCATTGAACGGCCGCAACTTCTCCCA
>VFZP01000316.1 GCA_016871115.1 Acidobacteriota bacterium | reverse complement strand
GCCAGGAGTCACCCACCGGGCGGGCGTACCGCTTCCAGCGCTTCTCGAACTCCGGCATGTAATGCTGCACCCAGCGCAGAATCGTCGTGTGCGCAAGTTTGATGCCACGTTCGCTCATCATGCTGACCAAATCCCGGTAACTCAACTTGAAGCTCAAGCACCAGCGGACGCACAGCACCACGATCTCGGCATCGAAGTGGCGACCAGCGAACAATTCTTCGACCGGAACGAAGGAGGGCATTGCGTCATTTTCTCTCATCTCGGCGGGTTTGCACCAGAGCCGATCCCGATAGGCGCATCGAGATAGTGGAGTCCAACTCCAACGCCAAGGGCCCGCGCCTGCATTCTGAGAGTATCGCGCTCAGACCTTGCCCACGTGCCCCATTCAATCACTACGTGGTGACCGAGCATGAGATAGTCCTGGGCGAGCTTCCACTGCAATTGCTCGATTCGCTGGCGCGTTTCGCTATCCCAGAGGTTCACGCCCAGGGCCTCCATCCACTCATCCGGCGCAAACCGGATCGCGCGCAGTTGCCGCTCAAGGGTCTGGGCATGCGTGGTTTTGCCCGCGCCAGGCAGGCCGCAGACGATGAACAATCGGGGCGGCGGCGCTGGCTGCATGACGCACTACCCGCCGATCGAGTACATCGGGCGGGGCGGCGGCACAAACTGCGTGGAGTTGATTTCGTGGCCGATCCATTTGCGGCGCACGGTCTCGGCGATGCGCGCGGCAATGGCTTCATCAGGCGCGCCGGCGCGGAGCAGGTCTTTCACGTCGGTTTCTTCCACGGCGAACAGGCAGTACCGGATCTTGCCGTCGGCGGTGAGACGCAGGCGATTGCAGTTCAGGCAGAACGGCTTGCTGACGGAAGCGACGAAACCCACTCTACCCACGCCGTCGGCGAAGCGGAACTCGGTGGCGGGCGCGCGAGGGTCGGCCTCAGGGCGCGGTTCGAGCGGACCGAACTCCTGGGTGAGCATGGCCAGCATGTCGTCCATGCGGAGGACTTTGCCGCCGAGCCAGAGGCCTTGCGAATCGAGCGGCATGAACTCGATGTAGCGGATCTCGATGCCGCGCTCACGTCCGAAGCGCGCGAGCGGAACAACGTCGGGCTCAATGAGATCTTTCACAGCGACGGCGTTGATCTTCAGCTTGAATCCGGCGGCGAGCGCGGCGTCGATACCGGCCATGACAGCATCGAAATCGTCGCGGCGCGTGATCTGGCGGAAGCGCGCGCGGTCGAGCGTATCGAGGTGAATATTGAGGCGGCGGAGGCCGGCGTCATAAAGCGGACGCGCCTGCGCCGCCAGCAGCACGGCGTTAGTGGTGAGCGCTAGGTCAGCGATACCGGGAATCGCCGCGAGCTTTTCGATCAGCACCGGCAGGTCTCGCCGCAGCAGCGGCTCGCCGCCTGTCAGGCGAATCTTGCGCACACCTAGCCCGGCCGCCACCTGCGCAAAGCGCTCGATCTCTTCAAAACTGAGAATCTCGCCCTTCGGCTGGAACTTCACGCCCTCGTCCGGCATGCAGTAGAAGCACCGGATGTTGCAGCGGTCTGTGACGCTGATGCGGAGGTTGTCGTGAATGCGGCCAAAGCTATCGATGAGCGCCATGACTGCGAGCTACAACTTCACGGCCAGCATGCGTTCGATGGGCAGCCGCGCGCGGTCCATCGTTTCAACGGGCAGTTCCACGCGCGGCGCAAGGTCGCGCAGGCAGGCATGGAGTTTTTCGAGCGTGTTCATCTTCATGTAAGGGCACTCGCTGCAATTGCAGTTTTCGTTGTCGACGAAATAGAACTTCTTGCCGGGCGCAAGGCGCTGGAGAGAATGCTTCACGCCGCTCTCGGTCATCACAATGATCTCTTCAGCCGGCGTCTGCGAGGTGCACCACTTGATGATGCCCGACGTGGAGCCAATGAAATCGGCCATGCGCAGCACGTCTTGCGGGCACTCCGGGTGCGCGGCGATAAGGGCCGTGGGGTGCTCGGCCTTCAGCTTGGTGAGGCGGCGCGCGGGGAACGTGGAGTGGACGATGCAGGCGCCCTGCCACACGCGGATGTTCTGGCGGCCCGTCATCTTTTTCACGTAGTTGCCGAGATTGATGTCGGGGCAAAAGAGAATGGGCTTTTCCGCGGGGATGGAGTTCACCACCTGCACTGCGTTTGATGATGTGCAGATGATGTCGCTTTCCGCTTTCACGTCGGCGGAGGTATTGATGTAGCTCACCACGACATGATCCGGGTGAAGCTTCTTGAACGCGCGCACCTGATCGGCGGGGCAGGAATCCACCAGGCTGCAGCCGGCTTCGCGCTCAGGAACGACGACGGTGCGCGTGGGGCTGAGGATCTTGGCGGTCTCGGCCATGAACCAGACGCCGCAGAAGGCAATCACTTCGCCGTCAAACTCCTTGGCGCGGCGCGACAGTCCGAGGCTGTCACCGGTCGAATCGGCAATCTCCTGCAGTTCGGGTTCCTGGTAGTGGTGCGCGAGGATGATGGCCTTGCGTTCTCGTTTGAGCTCGAGGATTTCTTCAGTGAGGGTGCGGGTGGAAACCATCTATGCCTGATTCTAGCGAAGCTCAGTGACCCAGATGTTCGCCGTCAGCTCGGCCGCGCTGTAGACGAGGCGATCCGCGCTCACCATCACGCTTACCTGGCCCGGCCCGTCGATGTTGCCGAGCGAACTGGGGGCGTTGTGGAAGTGGGCCACGGCGAAGGGCTGGCCAAGCGGGCGGCGCGTGCGCGCATCGAGGTGCTGGGCCCAGACACAGCGGAACGAATCGCGCTCGGAGAGGAAGTACAGAAGTGTGCCGTCGGGCGACCAGGCGGGATTGCGGTCGAGGGATTTGCCATCGGTCACCTGCACCCACTCTTCCACGGGCACCGCGCCGCCCGTGCTGCGGAACGGCGCCGCCCATAGCGTACGCGTGGTGGGCTGCTCCACGGTTTGGAAGGCGGCCCATTTTTCGTCGAGCGAGAGTTTGGGGACGTAGGCGGGGAGTTGGGGATGCTGGTAGAGCGGCGTGTGCGTGTACGTTTCGGTGTTGAACAAACCGGCAAAAACTGGCGGTCCGGCTTGCAGCAACAGCCAGCGCCCGTCGCCCGTGAGGTCGCGCACCATGCCACAATCCGGCCGGTTTTCGCACAGGCGCGTGGCCGCGCCGCCATTCGCCGGCAGCGAGATCAGCGTGCGCTGCCCGTCGCGCACGGAACCGAAGAAGACCGTGGAGCCGTCCCGCGTCAGCTTCGGGTAGAACTCGCGATCGGGCGTGGCCAGCAGCAGCGAGGCTTTGCCGGTGGCGGTGTCGAGCGTCCACACGTCGTCATTGCCGCCGCGGCGCGAGATGAACGCCAGGCGCCGGCCGTCGCCTGAGAGATGCGGGTAGGAGTCTTCGGCCGCATCGCGCGTCAACTGGCGGGGTTGGCCGCGCGTCACGCCGCGGTTGGCGTCGAGCGGCCACTCCCAAGGATCGAGATTTTCCTGGCCCGACGAGAACACAATACGCCCGCTGCGCGCGACGGCGGCCATGGGTTCAAGACCGGTGCCGAAGGTGAGTTGCTCGGGCGCGACGGCCAAAGTGAACCGGTCGCGCGTGAGCGGCACGCGCCAGAGGTTGATCGTGTCGCCGGTTTTGAGCGGCATGATCACCGCATCGTCCACCAGGGCGTAAGGCTCAGGCGAAGGCGTCAGGCCTTGCGCGCGGAGAGCAAGGATCAGGCCGGTTTGAAAGGGCGGCGCGGCTTTGCCCGGCGTCATGGGCACGGCCCAAACGTCGATGCGGAGCGGGTCTTCCTGACGGTTGCCGATGAAGAGTATGTGGCGGCCGCTGGCGGTCCAGACGGGGTGATGCGCGCTGAAGAAATCCGGGGCCACGCGTCGCGGCTCGCCGCCCTGCAGCGCCAGTGTGTAGATCGAACTGGCGCCCATGGCAAACGCGCCGCCCACGCCGCGCGAACCCACGGCAAAAACGATGCTCTGGCCGTCTGGCGCAAATGACGCGCTGCGGCCGAACTCGACCAGCCGCCGCGGTTCGCCGCCCGGCGTGGACACCATGTAGAGGCTGCCGGCGCCTTCTTCGGAACGGAAGACGATGCGGCTGCCGTCCGGCGAGAAGACGGGTTCATACCCATCGGCGTCGCCGCGCGTGAGTCGCACGGGTTCGCCGCCGGCCACCTGCTGCACCCAGATATCGAAATTGCCTGCGCCCGCGCGGTCTGAGGCGTAGGCGACGAGGCTGCCGTCGGGTGAGAGCGCGGGGACCGAGGTGAGGCCGGGGTCTAAAGTGAGGCGGGTGATTGGCGCTTTGGCGGCGGTTCGCGCGCCGCTGCGGCTGGACGCGGCAAGGCTCCCGGGGTTGCGCAGTTGCTTCCACCAGGCGAGGCTGAGCACGGCGAGAATGGCGGCGGCAAACGCAACGAGCGGCCAGGGAGAGCGCGGCTTGGCGGCAGTGGGCGATGCACCGCCCGGCGCGGCGATGCCGAGTGCGGCCTCATCGCGCAGTTCTTCGAGCGCCACGCGGAGGTCCGCCACATGTTGCCAGCGGCGGCGCGGATCTTTGCGAAGGCAGCGGCGCACAATCCGTTCGAGGTCCGGCGGCGTGCCGGCGGGGAGTGGCGCGGGTTCGCTGCGCAGGATCGCGTCGAGAATCTGCGGCACGCTGTCACCGGCAAAGGCGCGGCGGCCCGCGAGCATTTCATAGAGCACGCAGCCGAAGGCGAACAGATCGGTGCGGGTGTCGACATCGCGGCCTTCGGCCTGCTCCGGCGACATGTAGTAGAGTGTGCCGGAGACAGTGCCGGCGGTGGCCGAGCCGGCCGTGGGCACGTCACGCCGCATGAGTTGGCCAGACCGAAGTCGAGCACTTTCCCGAGGCCGCTGTTTTCGCTCACCATGATGTTGGCTGGCTCGATGTCGCGATGCACGATGCCCGCGGCATGAGCGGCTTCGAGCGCGCGCGCGATCTGTACGGCGTGCTCCAGCGCTTCAGCCACCGGCAGCGGGCGGCGGCCGATAGGCGCATCGAGCGTGCGTCCCTTGACGTACTCCATCGCGATCGTTTCGCCGCCGCCGGGGGCGGACGTATCGATGTCGTAGATAGTGATGATGTTGGGGTAATTGAGTGAGGAGGCCGCGCGGGCTTCGTCGAGAAAACGCGCCTTCAGCGCGCCGGCGCAGCAGGCTTCCGGACGGATCTGTTTGAGCGCGACGAGGCGGCCGAGGCGGGTGTCCCGGGCGAGCGAAACAACGCCCATGCCGCCCTCGCCGAGCTTTTCGAGAATCTCGTAGTGTGAGAAAATGGCCGCCACGCGGGGTCTCATCGCCAGTGTAGCGCGCGGCCGTTACGTTCACTTGAAGGGCATCCTAACGAGGGACACGACCACGCCGGCGATGTAAAACGCGCACCAGAAGGTGGCAATGCCGCCCACGATGTAGGAGAGGGACCAGTTGGCGTAGACCGACGTTTTCACGGGCGCAGGCGTGGCGGTGGTGGCCAGGAATTGATCGAATTGTGCGGGGAGGGCCTTGGCCAGTTCAGGCGCAACTGGCACGATCACCTCCGGCCCACCGCTAACCACGGCGACTTGGCCAGTGCCGATGCGGTTGATTTTCTCACCGTGATTATTCCGATAGGTTTTGCTGGGCGTGATGTGCGGGCGAAGCTGCTTCACTTGCGGAATCTGCTGCGTCTGCCAGGGTATGAACATCAGCAAGTAACGGCGAACGGTGACGGTGGCCGATGCGCCGGCGCGCTGGAATTCGAGGTTGGTGAACGTAAACATGAGCGTCAGCCCGACGGGCACGAGGACTAAGACGAAGAAAGCGATGGCCTGCGAGTGACGGGGGTGCGGCGAAGGGGGGGGATGACAAGGCGTTTGGCGGCTCCAACGAGACGGGTGCGGATCGGGGCGGATTTCGCTCATGCGGAACGAAAATGTCGCGAAGGGCCATCACTCAGGGCCGCGGCGCCTCGGAGAGAGCGCCTCCAGAGACGTTCACGCAGCAATTGGAGATCACAACTTGTGATTTCCAATTTTGATCTCGCGGTTGCGCAATAAGCTACCGCGATCAAGCGACTGCTGCTCTGGTCGCCCACGATAACCACGAGTTCGTTCAGCGGGCGACCGAATCTGGCGGTCTGCTGTGTTATGCGAATCGCCGGGGCTAAGCCGCAAATCCGAGACGCAGGATCGCGGTGATTGCGCTGCAATAACGAGGGCTGCAGTTGCGCAGGGTATTGACGTCACCGCGGCGAGCCATGCACACTGACCTTAGCGAGTAGGCTGGACACTCCGGCTGACACAGCCGACGGCAGCATCGACATCGTCGAGGTCGAGCGCATTGCCGCCAACATCTATTTCAAACGGGGCCAGAGGGTAATGGTCGACTCGGACTTGGCTGCCCTTTCCGGCTTAGCTACGCGCGCGCTGACGCAGGCTGTCAAGCGAAACATGGCGCGGTTCTCCCAAGATTTCATGTTTCAACTGTCGCCGGAGGAGTTCGAGAATTGGAGATCACAAATTGTGATCTCCAAACCTGGCGCCAAGATGGGCCTTTGCTATGCCCCCTTCGCTTTCACGGAGCATGGTGTAGCGATGTTGTCTTCCGTACTGAGGAGCCAGCGGACAATCGAAGTGAGCATTTCGATCGTAAGTGCGTTCATTCGGCTGCGGCAAGTGCTGGCGGCGAACGAGGAGATCGCCCGGAAGGTCGCCCAACATGATCATGAAATTGGCATTCTCTTCGATCAGGTCAGGGCAATACTTGAAACACCCGAACCCAGGAGGAAGCTACCCATCGGATTTGCCGAACCGCCAGACTAGAGGAACGCGCGGGTATGGCACGCGCGGCCAACTTGATGCCCTTCCAGACTTTGGGTGGTGCGCCCGGGAGCACGGAGGCATCGACGCGACGCTACCCGGTGATGCGATTCGTCGAGACGGGCGTACGGAAGTCTCGGAGAAGGAACCAAAGCGTCATCACAACGAACGCTCCGAAAGCGAACGCCTCGAGCGATCGTCTCCTGGATTCACCAGGCTCAAGGGGCTTGGGCAGATCAACTATCGAATATGGATACTCCAGCGTCAGACCACAGTCTTGCGCCAGGCGTTGGCCTAAACGTACAGATCGCTCGTTACTGGCTGCGACGTCATATCCGCGAGCGGACCAATGGCTGTCATTCTTTAACCAGACATGTAGCGCGCGAGAACTGGAGTTCCTTCCTGGACTGCCACGAGTGCCGTGGATGTAGTAGTAAGACATAGTGACCTCCCGAATATCGCTACAGACAAATCGATCCGAATGCACGGCGAACGCGCGTTGCTCAGTAAGAGATCCCTCCGGAAAAACCGCGTACTCGCGTGTCGTCAAGGCCGCGGCTCCCAGAAGTACCACCAGGGCGACTCGGTAGATGTTTCGAAGCACGGGTGGCATATAAAAGTCCTGGATGATGCGCGGGTGGTCGACGTTCTCGCGACCATCAAGAAGCAACGTGTAGACGCCGGAGAAGGCGAGAAACACGACGCAACCGGCGATTAAGAAGCTGATCTGTACGAACTGCCCACTTTGTGGGTACAAGGTTTCACCCGCAGGGCCTAGCACATCTGCATGTAGACGGTTCAATCCCCAAAGCAAGCTAGCCTGACTTTCGCAGTTGGCGGGGTTGGCAGGAGGTAAGTCATTCAGAATCAGCAGACGGGTTTTCAAAGGTCTCCACCACAAAAGCTGGAGCTGGGCGAGGAGATTCAGGCGGCGTGGAGTTTGGCCAGGCGTTCGTAACGAAAGTGATCGCGGATGCGAGAGCGGAAATACCGGCCCTTGGACTCGGCA
>VFZP01000315.1 GCA_016871115.1 Acidobacteriota bacterium | reverse complement strand
AGGTAGATACCCTAAGGATAACCGATTGCGCGCGGGTTCGCCACGCCCCTACGCGGTAGTCAGGCGCGCCGCGGCGGCCGGTTCGGCGGGATGGCCTAGTTTGCAGGGTGGATCGGGAACAGCCGGATCGAGATACCGTTCAAGATGCTGCCGGTAGTAAGCGAGGGTGGCGGCAGCGCCCTCTGCGAACCGGGTGACCGGGCGCCACTCAAGTTGTTCCCGGATCAAGGTAGAGTCCGTGTGATAGCTACCGATGTCAATAGCCTTGCGCGACTCGGGAAACTCCTTCAACCGCGGCGCGGGTAGACCGGCTTCCGCCGAAAGCGCCGCAGCGATTTCTTCGATCGTCAGGGGCCCCGGCCCGCCGACATTGTAGGTCCGCGGCGTTAACTCCGGCGCACAGCCCGCGAGCAGGAAGGCCTCCACGGCGTCGTCAACATACAGCGGATCGCGCAGTTGGCGGCCATCGCCAAAGACCTCCAGCCTGTGCCCGATCAGTGCCTGCCGGAAATAGGTACTGAGGAATCCCTGGCACGGCACGTCGAGCGCCATCCGCGGGCCAAATACGTTGGTGAGGCGCAGCACCACGGCGTCGAGACGGCCCAGGCGTGACAGCATCAGGTGGTATTGCGTGGCGGCGTATTTGTGGACGCCATTGAAATCCACCGGATTCACCGGGTGGCGTTCGTCCACCGGCAGGTACTCGGGCACGCCGTACACTTGGCGCGTGCCCGCGTAGACCACACGCACGCCCGGCGCCACCGTCGCGCACGTCTCCAGAAACTGGAGTTGCGCGGTGGTATTGATCGCCAGATCGCGCTCTGGAAACAGCATGCTGTGGATGTGGCTGATCTCGCTGGCGAGATTGAAGACCACGTCGCAGCTGCGAATCGCTTCTTGCACAGCGGCGCGATCGGCAATGGAGCATGCGAGGATCTCGACGTCTCCAGCCACCGGCGCGAGATTGTGGCGATTGCCGCCGCAGCCGGGATCGAGCGGGTCGATCACCGTCACCCGAGTCCCGTCGCGCACCAGCCGCATGGCCAGGTTGCTGCCGATAAATCCCAAGCCGCCCGTGACGGCGACTGTCTGCCCTCAATAACTCATATCACCCGTTGCATTATTGTAGTCCTGATGACCCGCCGTTCGTTTATCCTCTCTTCGCTGGCGTCTCTGGGAGGCGCCGCCGCCGATGGCGCCGCGCACCCGGACGTGAAGTTCCACCGTAAGCCGAAGGAGCTTGCCAAAGACGCTACCACGTCGGACTGGACGCGTTTTCTTGGCCCTACGATGAATGCCGCTTCGCCGGAAACCAGGATCGCGCGCAAGTTGCCGCCTCCGCTGGTGTGGGAGTTGCGCAAAGGCACGGGCTACACATCGCCGGCGATTCTGAAGGACCGGCTGGTGTACTTGCACCGCAACGGCGCGCAGGAAACGGTGGAGTGCCTGCACCCGGAAACCGGCGCGCAACTCTGGCAAATGCACTATGCCACGAAGTATAAGGACCGCTACGGCTACAACAACGGTCCGCGCGCGTCGCCCGTAATCGATGGCGACAAGGTGTACACGCTGGGCGCTGAAGGCGTGCTGCATTGTCTGGCGCTCGACTCGGGCAAAGTGCTGTGGAAGCGCAACGTGAATGCGGACTATAAGGTGCCGCAGGATTTTTTCGGCACCGCCGGCACACCGCTGATCGAAGGCGCGTTGTTGGTGTTGAACGTGGGTGGCACGGCCGAGGGCGCGAGCGTGGTGGCGCTGGACAAGTTGACAGGCAGGGAGGCGTGGCGCGCCGGCAAGGAATGGGGCCCGGGGTATGGCTCGCCGATACCCGCCACGATTCACGGCAAGCGGCGCGTGATGGTGCTCGCCGGCGGCGAGAGCAATCCGCCGGCGGGCGGACTGATGCTGATCGATCCGTCGAGCGGCAAGGTGGATTTTTCGTTTCCCTGGCGCAGCAAGAGCTATGAGTCGGTGAACGCCTCGTGTCCGGTGCAGGTGGAGGGCAACAGGATTTTCGTCTCGGCCAGCTATCGCACGGGCGGCGCAATGGTGGAGGTACAGCCGGATTTTTCTCACAAGGTGTTGTGGACGGTGCGCGATTTTGGGATGCACTTTGCAACGCCCGTGTACAAGGACGGCTACCTGTATGGCTTTGAAGGGCGCAACGAACCGGACGCATCGCTTGCGTGCCTGGAAGTGGCTACGGGCAAAGTGGTGTGGCGCCAAGTGCTGGAGTGGGAGGAGACGTTTGAGGTGAACGGCCAGCAGCGCACAGCGGCGATGTCTCCGTACCGCGGCACGATCCTCGCGGTGGACGGCGGGTGGTTAGCGCTCGGCGAGCGCGGGCATCTGTTGTGGCTGGACCTGTCGCCGAAAGGCGTGAAGATCCAAGCGCGGACGTGGCTGTTTTTCGGCGACCAGACGTGGGCCCTGCCGGTGCTGAGCCGGGGGCTGCTATATGTGTCGCAGAACGTGCCGGACCGGCTGAAGGGGACGCCGCCGCGGTTGTTGTGTTACGACCTGCGGGGTTGAGGATGAGGGGCAATCGAAGCTGCCCGAACCACGGCACGGAGCGCCCTCTAGAGGGGCCCACGCGTCAATCTCTGCTGCCGCCAGGTAAGCTAACTATCAAGCCGCTGCGGGCTTGATAGAATACGGAGGAGTGTTCTCATATGCGGTTGACGTGCACCTTTCTCTTTTCTCTCACCCTGCTACCCGCCGCGCCGATGGAGTTCAACCGCGACGTCAGGCCCATCCTGTCGGACCGCTGCTGGGCGTGCCATGGCCCGGATAGCGTAAACCGCAAGGCGAATCTGCGGCTCGACGTGGAGGCATCGGCGCGCCCGAAAATGGCGGCGATGATGGCGCGCATCACATCCACGAACAAAGCCCTGCGCATGCCGCCCGTGTATGCGGGCGACGGGCTCACCGAGGTTCAGATCGCCATGCTCAAGGCTTGGGTGGAACAAGGCGCACCGTGGCAGAAGCACTGGTCACTGATTCCGCCGCAGCGGCCCGCCACGCCGGCTGTGCGCAATGCGGCGTGGCCGAAGAACGATCTGGACCGGTTCGTGCTCGCCCGGTTAGAGAAGGAAGGACTCGCGCCCGCACCCACCGCCAACAGCCAGACGCTGGCGCGCCGCGTGGCTCTAGACCTCACCGGCCTGCCGCCGGCGCCGGCCGAAGTGGACGCCTTCCTCAACGACACCGCGCCCGATGCTTACGAGAAATATGTGGACCGGCTGCTGGCCTCGCCGCGCTATGGCGAGCGCATGGCCGCACGGTGGCTCGACGCGGCGCGTTATGCCGACACCAACGGCTATCAGACCGACGCTGAGCGCTTCATGTGGCGTTGGCGCGATTGGGTGATTGAGGCGTTCAACCGCAATCTGCGTTTCGACCGGTTCACCATCGAGCAACTCGCCGGCGACCTGCTGCCAAACCCCACGCTCGATCAACTGATCGCCACGGGCTTCAACCGCAACCATCGCGGCAACGGCGAGGGCGGGTCGATCCCCGAAGAGTTCCTCGCCGAGTATCATGCAGACCGCGTGGAAACTACCTCCACCGTCTGGATGGGCCTCACGATGACGTGTACGCGCTGCCACGATCACAAGTACGACCCGCTCACGCAGAAAGAGTTCTACCAGTTCACTGCCTTCTTCAACAACCTCGACGAGAAAGGCAAAGTATTCAAGTACGGCAATTCGCCGCCGCTTATCCCCGCCCCCACGCGCGCGCAGCAGGTGGACTTGGCGCGTGTGGATGACGCCGTGAAAACCGCCCGCACCACGTTCGAGTCCATGGTGGAGGCGCGGCAAAGCGGGCAGGCCGCGTGGGAGAAGACGCTGACCGCGGGCGCCGATTGGCAGCCCACGCGCTTCCAGGTGAACCATTTCCCCCTGAACGCCATCGAGTTCGACGGCGTGAATTTTCTCGATCAAGGTACGGGAGTGGGCGCGTTCGGCTTCCAGAACCGCTTCACCGTGTCGGTGCGCATCAAGCCCACCGCGGCCACGGGCGCGATCGTTTCGAAGTCGAGCGACAAGGAAGAGCAGGATGGCTGGGGCATCTACCTAAAAGACGGCAAGCTGCAGGTGAACCTGGTGCAGCGCTGGCTGGACGATTGCCTGCGCGTCGAGTCCACGGTGGCGCTTCCGCTGCATGAGTGGACGCACATTGCAGTGAGCTACGACGCGACGCGCGTGGCGGCAGGCATCAAGGTCTACATCAACGGCGAGCCCACGAGGATGCGCGTGATTGTCGACGACCTGAACCAGACCTTCACCACCAAGGAGCCGTTTCGCATCGGAGCCGGCAACGGTTTCCGGTTCAAAGGCCAGATTAGCGATCTGCGCATCTATGAGCGTGACCTGACCCCGCGCGACGCCGCCGTGCTGGCGACGAACGACTCACTGGCCGTTGCCGCGCAGGTGCCCGCCGCGCTCCGCTCGCAGGCGCAGACCGACAAGCTTGCATGGGCGTACCTGGAGCGATTCGCCGCGCCGGAGATTCGCCGCGCGTGGGCGGATGTGCGCGACACCGAGCATAAACGCGCGCTGTTCCTTGAAGGCTTGCCCACGGTGATGATCATGCGCGAGCGCGAGGGCGCCGAGCCCCGGCCCGCGTTTCTGCTTTCGCGCGGCGCCTATGACCGGCCCGGCGAACGCGTGCAGCGCGAAGTGCCGGCATCGTTGCCGCCGCTGCCCGCGGGCGCTCCGCGTGACCGGCTGGCGCTCGCCAAGTGGCTGGTGAACGGCGAGCATCCGCTCACCGCGCGCGTGACGGTGAACCGCTACTGGCAGATGCTGTTCGGCACCGGCATCGTCAAAACGGTGGAAGACTTCGGCTCGCAAGGCGAATGGCCGTCGCACCCGGAATTGCTGGATTGGCTCGCCACCGAGTTCGTTCGCACGGGTTGGGACATCAAAGCTACGCTCAAGACGATTGTGATGAGCGCCACCTACCAGCAGAGCTCACGCGCCTCGTGGGATCTGCTGAGGCGCGATCCGGAGAACCGGCTGCTGGCGCGCGGGACACGTTTGCGGCTGCCCGCAGAAATGGTGCGCGATCAGGCGCTGGCGATGTCGGGCCTGCTGGTGGAAGAACTCGGCGGACCTTCGGTGAAGCCGTATCAGCCCGCCGGCTTGTGGAAGGAACTGGCGGGCGGCGCGGATTATCAGCGCGACAAGGGCGCGGCGCTCTACCGGCGTTCACTCTACACATACTGGAAGCGCGCCGTGCCGCCGCCCGGCATGATGGCGTTTGACTCAGCGGGCCGCGAAGGCTGCACCGTGCGCGAGACGCGCACCAACACGCCGCTGCAGGCGCTGACGCTGATGAACGATGAGACGTACCTCGAAGCCGCGCGCAAGATGGCGGAGCGCATATTGCGCGAAGGCGGCGCGACGCCCGCCGCGCGGATCGACTACGGCTTCAAGCTGGCCGTGGCGCGCGCGCCGCGCGACCGCGAACGCACGGTACTGCTTGCCAGCCTTCATCATCACCTGGACCGCTATCAGACCAACCGCGCCGAAGCCGAACGGTTCCTGAAGCAGGGCGAGTCTCCCTTGAGCGAAGGGCTGGACCGCGGCGAACTCGCCGCCTACACCACGCTTGCCAGTATGCTGCTCAATCTCGACGAAGCGGTGACCAAGGAGTAATCAATGCTGGACCAAACGCGACGCTACTTCTTCTCGCGCATGGCTACGGGCCTCGGCGTTCCCGCGCTCGCCTCGCTCATGCCCGCCGCCGATATCCCGGCCGTGCCTGTGGTGGGTCCGCACTTTGCACTCAAGGCCAAGCGTGTGATCTATCTGTTTCAATCGGGCGGCCCCTCGCAAATGGACCTGTTCGATTGGAAGCCGGGCCTTGCGAATCGGCGCGCCACCGAACTGCCGGACTCGATCCGCAAGGGCCAGCGCCTCACCGGCATGACGGCCACGCAAGCAAGCTTCCCCGTGGCGCCCACGATGTACAAGTTCGCGCAGCACGGGCAAAGCGGCGCGTGGCTGAGCGAACTGCTGCCGAACCTCGCCAAGGTGGCTGACAAGATCACCTTCGTCAAGTCGATGCATACCGAGGCGATCAATCACGATCCGGCCGTTACGTTTTTCCAAACCGGCTTCCAGATCGCGGGCCGTCCGTCGATCGGCGCGTGGCTCGCCTATGGATTGGGCTCAGAGAACAAAGACCTGCCAGCGTTCGTGGTGATGGTGTCGCAGGGCACGGGCAGCCCCGCCGATCAACCGCTGTATGACCGGCTCTGGGGCGCGGGCTTTCTGCCGTCGAAGTATCAGGCCGTGAAGTTCCGCTCCATCGGCGACCCGGTGCTGCATATCAAGAACCCGGACGGACTGCCCGCCGATTCGCGCCGCCGTTTTATTGACGACGTGAACGCGCTCAACGAAATCAGATTCGAAGAGATGGGCGACCCGGAGATTGCCACGCGCATCGCGCAGTATGAGATGGCATTCCGCATGCAGTCGTCGGTGCCGGAGTTGACGGACCTGTCGAAGGAGCCGGACCGCGTGTTTGAACTCTACGGCCCCGAGTCGCGCAAACCCGGCACGTTCGCGGCGAACTGCCTGCTGGCGCGGCGTCTGGCCGAGCGCGGCGTACGCTTCATTCAACTGTTTCACCGCGGCTGGGATCAACACAACGAGCTGCCGAAGAGGATCCCCGGGCCGGCGCGCGATATCGACCGCGCAAGCTATGGGCTGATCACCGACCTCGCCGAGCGCGGCATGCTGGACGACACGCTGATCGTCTGGGGCGGCGAATTCGGGCGCACCGTGTACTGCCAGGGAAAACTCACGGCGGACGACTACGGGCGCGACCATCACCCGCGTTGCTTCACCATGTGGATGGCGGGCGGCGGCATCAAGCCGGGAGTTTCGTACGGCGAGACGGACGACTTCAGCTATAACATCACGGCGGACCCCGTGCACGTGCACGACCTGCACGCGACAATTCTGCATTGCCTCGGCGTGGACCACCTGAAGCTTACCTACAAATTTCAGGGACGGCACTTCCGGCTCACGGACGTGCACGGGCGCGTGGTGAAGGCGATTCTGGCGTAACGCCAAACCGGAGGAGCGCAGCGGCGATCGACGCGAACAAGGCGCGCTGCCACACGCCGAACCAAGGGCCGCGCAGCGCCACGGCCGCGAGGAATAGCACCAGGCAAATGGTGGCGGCCCAACCTGCGGCGCGGTGCATCCGGCGGGTAGCCCACGTGGCGGAGATGAAGAACAGCAAAGCGCCGGACTGGTGCACAGCGTATGGCGCACCAGCGGAAGGATCGAGCCCAAGCGGCGTGAGCAGCACGCCGGTCAACCCCGCGGCGGCTATCGCCCACGGAGCCGAACGGAGCAGCCAGGCCGCTACGGCGCAGGGCGCAGGCCAAGACCAGCGCGGCAAAGGCGAGCGAGGCGACAGCCCCTGCGGCCCGGCGGCATAGCGGCTGATGCCGCGGCTGACCGGATCGGCGTCAGGCCGCCACCAGTGCAACAGCAAGATGAGCACAACAAAGGCGGACGTGGCAAAGGCAACCAACCGGCGCATCGGAGTATTAGCATATTCTCATCGAACGATGAGCCTGAAGGGCGGTAGCTGACTGGGCTCCTTTCTGTTTTGAATCCGAGTTTGGGATCGGGTGTTCTGGCCGAGGGGCGGCTGTCAAGGCTGCGTGAAGCGCACCCGAAGGGCTGCCTTGACAGCCGCCTGTCGGCCGCCACGCTGGAGAGTGCGGTTGCATGGGCGTAGCGCATGCAACCCTGCCAAGGGGGGAGCGGGAGGAGGGTTTGGGAGGAGGAACATCCTCCCAAGCGGTCGCCATTGAGAAGCCCTTCA
>VFZP01000314.1 GCA_016871115.1 Acidobacteriota bacterium | reverse complement strand
CCTTTTCCAGTACGAACTTCGCTCTCTCTTCCATTGGACTGCTCGCTTTCCAGGGCATCTCTGCCCATTTTCGGCCGTCCAGCTATTCCCAGGAAGTGTCAACACTCCTCCCGGTCTGTTCTGTCAATACTCATCCCGGTCCGCGCCCAGCTGGTTACGATCCAGCGTTGGATGTACTGCCGCTGGCTTGGCGGAGCGAGGTGGCCGTTTGCTGTAGCTTACTTGCGCGGAGCACCGTGCCCTTGGCGTGGGCGCGCAGCAGCGACCGGTTGCCCTCCACATCCATGGCGAGTTCCGCCTTACGCTCGTGGAGGATGGCCAGCAACTGGACCTTTTCCTTCAGCAACCGCCATTCAGCCGCCGGCAGGTTGCCGGGTTGCTTGGTCTCCAGGTCAGCCACCAGGGACTGCATCTGCTTGATCTCGGCGCCCACGGCATGAAGCTTGTTCCTGATGGTGGCCGCCTCGATCGCTCTCTTATTCTTCAGGCCCATTTCCACTTCCTGGGCGTGAGCCTGAGCCAGACGGGCCTTAGCGGCGATTTCTTCAAAACGGGTATCGGCCGAGGCGCCCACTGCACCTATCAGGAACAATAGTGCGCCGGCGGCGATCATCTTATCAGTCATCATTTGGTTTGGTTAAGTTAAACCTCCTGCGTTGTGAATAGCAAGAAACACTAGTGCCCGGCTAACGGCTCTGGTCGCGTGCGCAACTGGCGGCGATTCAATGGGCTGGCTCGATTTGTGGCTTGCCGCGATTTGAAATGCGAAAGCGGATTATTGCGTGAGACGGTGGTCAACAATGGCTGATGAACTCTGGCCGCACCGTATTCTCCCAATTGATCGCCCTGCTGCCCGACCGTGAATTTCGCCGTTGCGTAACCCGCTATGCGGGCGACGCGCGGATGCGGGGCTTCTCTTGCTGGGATCAGTTCTTAGCGATGACTTTCGCCCAGTTGACCTACCGAGAAAGCCTTCGCGATATCGAAGCTTGCCTTCGTTCGTTGGACAGCAAGCTCTATCATCTGGGACTACGCGGGCGCGTGAGCCGCTCGACACTGGCCGACGCCAACGAGACGCATGATTGGCGCATCTTTGCCGACTTCGCGCGGATCCTGATCACCAGGGCACGTCCGCTCTATGTGGACGACGTGGACGACCCCATCGGCGTAGAACTGGAGCAGACGCTTTACGCGTTAGACTCGACGACCATTGATTTGTGTCTGTCGGTGTTCCCCTGGGCGCGCTTTCGCCAGACCAAGGCCGCGGTCAAAATGCATACGCTCCTGGACCTGCGCGGGAACATTCCAACTTTCATCCAGATCACGCCAGGCCGTGTGCACGACGTCAACATCCTCGATCAGATCGACCCGGAGCCCGGCGCGTTCTACATCATGGACCGCGGCTATGTGGACTTCGCTCGCCTCTACACCTTCACGCTGAACTCGGCCTTCTTCGTGACCCGGACCAAAGAGAACATGGTGCTGGATCGCCGCTACTCGCGGCCGGTCGATAAAGCCACTGGCTTGCGCGCGGACCAAACCGTCGTGCTTGGCGCTATTGAGTCCGCCAGGGTCTATCCCGACGCACTACGCTACGTCTCTTACGTCGACCTGGAGGCCGACAAGCGCCTCCAACTTCTGACCAACAACTTCGCCTTGCCAGCGCTCTCGATCACGCAGTTGTACAAGGCGCGCTGGCAGGTAGAGCTGTTCTTCAAGTGGGTCAAGCAGCACCTGCGCATCAAGGTCTTTTTCGGCACCAGCGAGAACGCCGTGAAGACTCAGATCTGGATTGCCGTCGCAGCTACGTGCTGGTCGCCATCGCCAAGAAGCGCTAGAGTCTTGACCACAGCCTCTACCAAATTCTACAGATTCTCAGCGTCACACTTTTCGAGAAAACCCCAGTTTGGCGGGCCTTTCAGGCACGTGACTCCGAAAGGGATTTAGTCGAAACTCGCAACTAGCTGAATCTGTTCACGTTATAGCCGGACAGCAGTGGTATCGACTCTACAGCATTTTAGGCTGCCGCGGCAATCTCGCAGCAGCAACCCACGGGGAAGAAGCTACTTCTTCTTCGGAACCACAGCCGGCCGGCGAATCGCCGGCTTCGGCACGCCAGGCTTCGCCGCGGCAGGTTTGCCGGGAGTAGCAACAACTGGCTTCAGCACCGGCAGCAAAGCCGGCGGCGCGGGCAACGCAGGCGGCGGCGCATTCGGATCGGCACCCGCACCCACGCGCTGCAACTTCACGGCGTTAATCGTCACCAACTCCACGGGCTTGTCACTTTGCGTAGGCAGCTTGGAGATCGCTTCCACAACGTCCATGCCTTCCACCACCTGTCCGAAGACGGTGTGAAGTTGATTCAAGTGCGCGGTCTCGGCGACGGTAATGAAGAACTGACAACTTCCCGTCCCCGGACCCGCATTCGCCATGCCCAAGCGCCCCGGCCGGTCAAAGGTAAGCGCCGGCTTGAACTCGTCCACGATATTACGCGTGCCGCCGGTGCCGTTCGCCAGCGGATCGCCGCCTTGAATCATGAAGCCAGGAATCACGCGGTGAAACATCAGCCCATTGAACAGCGGCTGCTTGCTGGGCAAGCCCGTGCGCGGGTCCGGATACGCCAAGGCGCCCGTCGCAAGGTCAATGAAATTCTTCACTGTCACCGGCGTGTCTTTCTCAAACAGCTCCAGTGTCACGTTGCCGTGCGAGGTTTCAAGCGTGGCGTACAGGCCGTCAGCGCGTCGCTGCGCGCACAGGAGCGAAAGCGCGCCCAGGGCGCTGAAGAAAACTCGCAAATGGGTCATGACTGGTTAGACGAGAATCGTGAAATGTGTCTCGGTGCGCTGCACCGGGCGGTACAAAGTATCGCGTTCGAACGGCTCGCGGCCGGCCTTGCGGATCAACTGCAGCAACTCTTCGCGCCGCAGCGACTGGCTGGTCGTCGCACCAGCCTCATGGTAGATCTTCTCTTCCACCACTGTGCCGTCAATGTCGTCAGCGCCGAAGCGCTGCGCGATCTGGGCAATCCGCGGCGTCATCATCACCCAGTAGGCCTTGATGTGCGGAATATTGTCCAGCATCAGCCGCGCCACGGCGATGTTCTTCAGATCGTCAAAGCCCGTGGTGGGCAAAATGTGATCGAGCGCCGTGTTGTCGGGATGGAAGGCAAGCGGAATGAACGTCACAAAGCCGGACGTGCCGTCCTGCACCGCGCGCAACCGCGCCAGGTGATCGGCGCGGTCTTCGGGATTCTCAATGTGCCCGTAGAGCATCGTGCAGTTGCTCTTCAGCCCGATCTCATGCGCCACGCGGGCAATATCCAGCCATTCCTGGCCGTTGATCTTGTGATCGCAGATGATGCGCCGCACTGGCTCGGCAAAAATCTCTGCGCCGCCGCCCGGCATCGAGTCGATGCCCGCGTCTTTCAGCTTCTGCAGTATCTCGCGCACCGGGCGTTTGGTTCGCTGCGCGAAGTAGGAGATTTCCACCATCGTAAAGGCCTTCAGGTGCACTTGCGGAAAGCGCTCCTTGAGGCCGCGCAGCATGTCGCAATACCAATCCACCGTCAGTTCCGGGTGCAGCCCGCCGACAATGTGAAACTCGCTTACCGCCTCAGTGTAGCCTTCGCCCGCGCGATGCCATACTTCGTCGAGCGACATCGTGTACCCGCGCGGATCCTTCTTCTTCTTGCCGAACGCGCACAGCCGGCACGACGCCACGCACACGTCCGTCGGGTTGATGTGCCGGTTCACGTTGAAGAACGTGGTGTTGCCGTGATAGCGTTCACGCACCAGGTTGGCCATATAGCCCAGCGCCAACAGATCGTGGCTGCGGTACATGGCCGCGCCATCATCCGCGGTCAGGCGTTGTGAGGCCAGCACTTTTTCAAGAATCGGCTGCAGGCGGCGGTCTTCAAAGACAGGGTGCTGCATGTAAAAGGTAGATGCCGCCGGCGCGCGCGGAGAGCCACTGCGCAGCGGTCCAAAACAAAAAGAATAACACGCCGATCCAGCCGTTCACCGAGAAGAACGCGGCGTTCACGCGGCTCAGATCGTTCGCCCGCACCAAGCTGTGTTCGTACGCCAGGAGCGCCGCCACCACGGCTAGCGCCGCCAGGGTCCACGGAGTGGCGGAGAATGCCGAGTGCAGTTGCCACAGGCAGATCATCATGCCCACATGCAGCAGGCGCGAAACCCAAAGCGCCCCGGCAATGCCAAGCACGCGCGGAATGCTGTGCAGCCCCTCGCGCGAATCGAACTCAAAATCCTGGCAGGCGTAAATGATGTCAAAGCCCGCGGTCCACAACATCACCGCGGCGGTCAGCCACACGATGTTCCAATCGAGCGTGCCCTGAATCGCAATCCAGGCGGCGGCCGGCGCGATGCCGAGCGCGAGGCCCAGCACCAGATGGCACCACGCCGTGAAGCGCTTCGTGTAGGAGTACAGCAGCACCACGCCCAACGCGAGCGGCGCAAGCTGCAGGCAAAGCGGCCCCAAGCGCGCCGCAGCGAGCACAAACACCGCCACCGCCGCGGCAAAGAAACCCCAGGCAAAGCGTGTGGTGAGCGTACCGGCGGGCAGTTGCCGGCTCTTCGTGCGCGGATTGCGCGCGTCAGTCGCCGTGTCCACGATGCGGTTGAATGTCATCGCCGCACTGCGCGCACCCACCATCGCCACCACGATCCAGACGAGCCGCGCCACGGGATCCGCCACCGATCCCGCGCGCAGCGCCTCCAGCGCCGCCGTCAACGCAAACGGCAGCGCAAAGATCGAATGCTCGAACTTGATCATTTCAAGCGTCAGCCGTAGCGTGGGCCAGAAGCCCATCGGCGGGGCGGAGGATGTGGGAATGGCAGCGGACACGGGAGCGGCTCGGTTAAACTTACATTTTAGCTCATGCGTGTTTTTTTGCTCGCCTCTCTCATCGCAGCCGCTTTGGCGGGTTGCGGTTGGCCGGGCGCTCCGTCAGGAGCAGGCTTAGACTCGTTGACCACGCGCGAAGTCCGGCTCCCGAACGGATCCAAGGTGATCGCCGAGATTAAGGCGAACGATGCGGACCGCGCGCAGGGCATGATGTTTCGCGATTCGCTTGCCGCCGGCAAGGGCATGTTGTTCGTCCATGAGCGTCCCGGCAAATATGCCTACTGGATGTTCAACTGCCGCATCCCGCTTGATATCATTTGGCTCGGCACCGACAAATGTATTGTAGAGGTATCGCCCGACACTCCGCCCTGCCCCAGCAAAGAACCGTCTCAATGTTCGAGCTTCGGCGGCAATGAAACGTCACAGTTTGTCGTCGAACTCCAGGCGGGCAGCATTGCACGCCACAACCTGCGGGTAGGCGACAAGATCGATTTTTAAAAGCTATGGATCACGCTCAACTGAAAGCGCTGCTTGAAGAAGTGCAAAGCGGCGCGACGCCGGTGGACTTTGCCATCGCGCGCCTCAAACACATGCCGTTTGAAGACCTCGGCTTTGCCAAGGTGGACCACCACCGCGCCTTGCGCCATGGCATGCCGGAGGTGATTTTCGGTCAGGGCAAACACCCGGACCACATTCTCGGCATCGCCACGAAGCTGATCGAGCGCACGCCCAACCTGCTCTGCACGCGTTGCGACCCCGCCACCGCTTCGCTCGTGCGCGAGAAGTTCCCGGAAGCCGAATACCACGCCGCCTCGCGCGTGCTGCGCCTCTGGCGCGACAAGACGGTGCACGGCAAGGGCAAGATCGCCGTGGTCTGCGCGGGCACGAGCGACATCCCGGTGGCCGAAGAAGCGCACCTTACCGCCGAGATCATGGGGAACGAAGTCGACGTGATTCAAGACATCGGCGTCGCGGGCATTCATCGACTCATGGCCAACCGCGAGCGTCTGACGCAAGCGCGCGTCGCCGTCGTCTGCGCAGGCATGGAAGGAGCGCTCCCCAGCGCCGTCGGCGGTCTCGTCGGTTGCCCGGTGATCGCCGTGCCCACCAGCGTCGGCTACGGCGCCAGCTTCAACGGCCTTGCCGCGCTACTAGGGATGCTGAATAGTTGCTCTAGCAATGTGACTGTGGTGAACATCGACAACGGCTTCGGCGGCGGCTACGTCGCGAGTTTGATCAACCGCCTGTAGCACTGTTCGGCGACCGTGTAGGGTGAGCTTTAGCTCGCGGCGGACTTAAGTCCGCCAAAAGACGAAACCCCAAGTGGTTCTCAATTACAAGAAACGCGCCCCACCCGGGCGCCCAACCTGCGCCCGATCTTCATACGTCGCCAAAATCTCCAGCACCAGCCGCACGGTAATCCGCATCCCACGAATGCATGGCTGCCCCGTGCACTTGCCTGGCTCGACCGTAATCCGATCGAACATCCTCAACCCCGCCGCCCCACCTTCTTCGCCGCCCCCGCCAGCGCTGACTTCCGCGGATGCACCGGAATCCCCAAATCCGCCGCGCCCAGCGGCGACATCTTCGCGCCCGCCGCGTACCGCCCGATCATCTCCATCGCAATCTGCGCCCGCCGCACGCGCTCGCGCGACAACGCCAGCGCGGTGTTCTCAATGTGCGTCCCATACGGATAAATGTCTGGCGAGTTGCGCAGCCCACACTTCAGATACACGGGCGCCGCCACGCGAATCAATTCCGGAATCTCAAAGTGCCGGATGAAGCCGCCGATGTTATCCGGCGCTTCCACGTAAAAATCAATCGGCGCCTTCAACGCCGCGCGAATCCCGGCAATCTGCGGCAGCGTCAGATCCGACGGAATGTTGATCGTGTCCGCACCGAGATCCTCCAGCAACTTCGCGCTCGCCGGATTGCACGGCGCCATCATCACCGAAGTCTTGATGATCAGATCCTTCGGCAACTCGCCCGTCTGCCGCATACGCCCGATCACCTGCAGGCTCCCGATATCCGACACCAGCACGCTGCGCAACCCGAACTCCACGCCGCGCTGCAAATCCATCAGCGCAAACCGCAACTGGTCCGCCCCGCGCAAACTCAACCCCAGCGCCTTGCCTGCCGCTGAAAACGCCTGCGCCCCGATGTCGAACGTCGCGCGCGGACCGATGAACAGATTGACTTCCATCTTCCGCTTGCGGCCGATCTCGAGCATCTCAAACAGCTCATGATCGGTCATCAGCATGATGCCGCTGCCTTGCGAGACGCGATGCACGGGCACCTTGCGCTTATCCGCTTCTTCCAGCACAGTGGCCAGCGCGCGCGGACTCTCCGTGCTCGGAATCTCGATACGATACTCGCCGCCATCCGGGAACCGCTTGGCGGACGCCGGACAATCGGCCGGATCGCCCGTGGGCAGTCTTAATTCGGCCAGCGCTTTTTCACCTATGGCCATGGATTGGTATCCTCCTCAAGCACGAATCCTTCCGGCGACACACCGGCCGCCATCACCTCGGAGTCTCGGCCGTGCAGCGCAAAAATCTGGCGCACCAGATCGCACACCGCCTCGCTTCCTTTTTCATGAAACACCAGCACGCTCGGCCCCGCGCCGCTCAGCGTGCAACCCAACAATCCCGGCGCGCGCAGCTTCAGAATCTCGGCCAGCCCCGGCACCAGCGGCGCGCGATACGGCTGATGAAACCGGTCTTCGAGCGCGGCGGGAAACGCACTCGCCTGCCCCGTGGCCAGCGCCGCCACCAGCAACGCCCCACGCTGCACGTTGAAGATCGCGTCTTCTTTTGAGTACCCCGTCGGCAGCACCGCGCGCGCCTGCTTGGTGGACAACGCAAAATCCGGCACCACCACGCGCACCACAAAGCGCGAATGCAACTCGATGCGAACGGCGCTGGTCACGCCCGCCGCGTCCATTGAGGTTGCCACCATCGATCCCAACACACAAGCAGCGACGTTATCCGGATGCCCTTCGATGCGCGCCGCCTCAGCAAGAATCCGC
>VFZP01000313.1 GCA_016871115.1 Acidobacteriota bacterium | reverse complement strand
GTGGGTGGACCGCGGCGCTGCCGAGTTTGAGGAAAAGCGCCGGCAACGCGAACTGGCTTCGCTGCAACGGAAAGCTGCCCAGCTTGGTTTCCGCATCCAGCCTGCCGCTTAATCGAATCAATCGGTTACGGGGGAGTTTCTGGAGAGTCCCGCGCAAGCTGAAGCTCGCCCTACATGTCAGTGGGCTAGCAGCGTTCCGATACCGGCGTGCCGGCCAACGTGCTTCTCGAGGCGCTTGCGCAGCTCGCTGCGGGCCCGGAGGAGTCGCGACTTGACGGCGGGGACTGAGATGTCCAGACGCTGGGCCACCTCCTCGATGGGGAGCTCTTCGAGGTCGCGCATCACGAGCGGGTCGCGCAGCAGTGGCGGCAATAGCGCTACTTCCTTGCGGACTACTGAACGGATTTCGTTCGAAGAGAGCTGCTCTTCAGGCCCGGGACCCTCGTCAGCCACGATCGTTGCTGGACGGTCGGATTCAGGCGTGGGCTCTTCAAGCTGCATGACCGGGCGGCGGCGCTGTGAGCGCAGGCGCATGAGGCACTGGTTGAGAACGATGCGGGTGAACCAAGTAGAGAACTTAGAGTCTCCGTGGAAGTTGGCCACATGCTGCCACGCCTTTGACCAAGCATCCTGCACGGCGTCTTCGGCGGCATCGACATCGCGAAGCACGGAGGCCGCGAGCTTTTTCGAGGCATTCGCGTTGCGGCGCACGAGTTCTGAGAACGCATCGTTGCAGCCCTGGCGCGCACGGCCGGCTAGATCGTCATCGCTCCACCGTTCCATCGGAAGTTTGGCCTCAAAGGTCATCACGATTGCCCTCCAGTCTGCGCGCTCCGGAGAGCGGAACGTACAAACGTTTCATACAGCGGCCGGTCAGCCGCGCTGGAGTGACGGAAGCTCTGGACCACTTCGCAACGGTCGAGCAGAAACATACCCGGAAGCTGGCGGACGTCACCGGTGGCTTTGCCGACGCCGTGACCGTCTAGCCACGCGGCCTTCAAACCGCGCCACATGACGAAGGGGCTGGCCAGTTGCCACCAAGTGCCTTGGCGAAGGCCGAAGGCATGGTAGAGATCTTGACCGGTATCGCAGATGCGGTCCAAGTCTTCCAAACCGAAGTGCCGGAGTACGTCAACCATGGGTTGCACGTCACCGAGATGCACGACGACGATGCGCGCGCCAAACTGCTCAATCGCCTCGCGCGTGGCTCTGAGGTCGGAAAGCGCTTCTCGGCAGAAGGTGCAGCCGGAGTGGCGCAGGAACACCAACAATATGGGCGATACCAGCGAGAGCGCTGCCAAGTTGTGGCCGTTGACCGTCGTCAGGGTCTCAAGCAGTTCCGCAAGAGAATCGACGTTCTTGCGCCGGGCTTCAATGGCAGGTTCCAAGCGGGTTAAAGTTGTCATGGCGCTCACTTCCTGACGTTCCTGATTCCATTCGCAGACGGGAGACTCTGATTTTTCAGCGCCGGCGTGAACTGATTTTATTGTGGAATAAAAGTTGTTCATTGAATTTCAGCCAGACGGAATTTGTCTGCCGGCACTGGACTTTTGGCTCGATCCAGGCCAACCGGTCGCCTCGGCTTGGATTTCGCACGCCCACGCCGACCATGCTTGCGCCGCCCACGGCAATGTGTGGGCTACGCCGCAGACTCTCGACATCTACGCATGCGATGGCCAGGATCGCCGGGCGATGTAGAGAAAAGAACCTCAGTGGACTACGGTGGGCACTTCTTTGTGAGGGAGTCCCGATGCACGGTACTACCGGCGGCACATATCCTGGGCGTGGCGCACTTGTTGATTGAGTACCAGGGTGAGCGGGTGGTGTATACCGGCGGCATAAAGCATCGCACGCCGTCGTGCGGCGTACGGACACAGATCGCGCGGTGCGACCGGTTGATCATCGAGTGTACCTTTGGGCTTCCGATCTACAATTTTCTGTAGCGTGAGGAGGCGGCGGCGCGGATCGCGGCTTTTGCGCGCGAGTGCCTGGACGGTGGCGTGACGCCCGTGTTCTACGGCTATCCGCTGGGGCGCGGGCAGGAGATTGTGCATGTGCTGGGCAAAGCTGGCGTTCCGGTGGCGGTGCATGGGGCGATTGCGCGCTAACATTCCTTCTAATGAGCAGGCGGGCTATGGGTTCGGCGAGTGGGAACCGTATGAGGTAGGAAGGGTGAAGGGGTGCGCGTTGGTGGTAACGCCTTCGATGCGCAACCAACTGGAGGCGGCGGGCGGCAAGTTTCGCGCGGCGTATGTGTCGGGTTGGGCGGCGCTGGCAAATGCGCGGGCGCGTACCGGGGCGGAGGAGTTGATTCCGTATTCCGATCACGGGGACTATCGCGAGTTGATGACGATGATTGAGAACAGCGGCGCGCGGCGCGTGGATCTGGTGCGTGGCTACACAACACCTTTTGCGCGGCTGCTGCGGCAGCGCGGGATCGACGCGCGGGCGGCGTGAGCCGAGACGGGCGCTGTGCAATCGGCAGGAGCAGGTGAGGCATGAGGTTTACGGTGGTGGTGATGCTGCTGGTCGTGGTGGCGGCGGGACGTCTGGCGGCGCAGGTGGATGACAACGCCCACGCGTGGTTCAACTACTTCGGCGACCACCCGATTTCGGCGAAGTCCCGTTGGGGTGTGCATCTGGAAGGACAGTGGCGCCGGGCGGATCTTGGGTTGAAGTGGCAACAACTAGTGCTGCGCCCGGGCGTGAATTTTCAGGCGCACCGGCGAGTGATGCTGACGGGCGGCTACGCCTTCGTGGATACCTTCCGGTATGGCGACTTTCCGGCGCGGGCGCGGTTTGGCGAGCACCGCATTTACGAGCAGACGCAGATCACGCAGCGCGCGTTCAAGCTCGATTGGCAGCACCGGCTGCGGCTGGAGCAGCGTCATATCCGTGGGTTTGCGGCGCGGTATGAGAGCCGGTTCCGCTACATGCTGCGCGTGAACGTGCCGCTGCGGCGCGGCTGGTATGTGGGCCTGTACGATGAGTACTTCCACAACTTCGGGCGCGAGGTGGCGGCAAACAAGTTCGATCAGAACCGCGCGTATGTGGCGGTGGGGCATCCCATCGGGCGCGACACGCGCCTGGAAGTGGGCTTCATGGAGCAGACTTTGCAGCAGCGCAGCGGGCGGTACGAACACAACCATACGCTGATGGTGTCGGTGTTCTCGCGACTGCCCTGGGGGAAATAGAATGGCGCACCAACTCACGGCGGACTATCTGGCGGACTCGCTTTCGCTGTTTCATTACCACCAGGGGCTGGCTGAGCGGGCGATTGCGCAGGTACCGGATGAACAGATCTATGCGGCGTTGGGGCCGGAGACAAATTCGATTGCCGTCATCATGAAACACATGGCGGGCAACATGCGGTCGCGCTGGACGGATTTTTTGACTTCCGATGGCGAGAAGCCGGACCGGCAGCGCGATAGCGAGTTTGAAGCGCCGCTGGCGACGCGCGCGGAATTGATGGCGATGTGGGAGGACGGCTGGCGGCTGGTGTTTGCCGCGCTTGCGCCGTTGACCGCGGAGGACCTTCCGCGAACAGTGTCGATTCGCAGCGAGCCGCACTCGGTGATGCAGGCGGTGAACCGGCAACTGGCGCACTATGCGATGCACGCCGGGCAGATCGTTTTGCTGGCGCGGCACTGGAAGGGTGAGGGCTGGACCTCTTTGACGGTGCCGAAGGGGAAATCCGAAGAGTTCAACCGGCGCGTGGAACGGGGCGAGGCGAGCCAGCGGTAGAAGCTATTCCGGCTTGTGGGTGGGGCGTTCGCGCGCGGCGCGGCGCACGTCTTCAGGCAGCGTGGTGTTAAAGCTGGCGCCGAAGCCGGTGGTTTGGCGGTAGGCGTACGCTTGCCACGGGTCGCGGCCTTCGATGCGCGGGTCAGCCGTGGTGCGGAGGTAGGCGAGGAGTTCGGCTGGTTCTGCCGCGGCGGCGAGGGGCTGCACTTGATGCGGGTCGGCGGCGCGGCCGTAGGTTTCTACGCGCTGGCGTTTGCCGAAGTTGAGTTCGTATTGGCGCGGGAATTCGCGCTGGCGCTTGAGCAGAAAGTCCTTGATGGGCGCGGCGTCCACGTCGCCGTGCGGCGTGCGGTTGGAGGAGATGAAATCGCCGCCGGTGGGCCAGCGGTCTGGCGCGAAGTTGACGATGCTGAGGCGGTCACGCGTGCGCATGGCGCGCATGGGATACGTGGCTCCGTCCGGGCGGCACATGGCGTGGCGTTCGAGGCCGAAGTAGACGCGATCGCGCTTCGGGTCTGGCTGCGTGGAAGTGAGCAGGGGGAATAGACTGCGGCCTGCGGCGCCAGGCAGGGGAGGGAGGCCCGCGGCTTCGAGGAACGTGGACGCGAAGTCAACGTGCGAGACGAAGTCTTCTACGCGGCGGCCGGGGCTCGCGATGCGCGAACCCCAACGGAGAGCGAGCGGCATGCGTGTGCCTGCGTCGTAGAGGTTCACCTTGGCGCGTGGGAACGGCATGCCGTTGTCGCTGGTGACCACGATGAGCGTGTTGTCGAGTTCTCCGCGCTTTTCTAGCACGGCGAGGGCGCGGCCGAGTTGACGGTCCGCCCAATCGATCTCGGCAGCGTAGTCAAGGATGTCTTCGCGGACGACTTCGTGGTCCGGCCAGTAGGGCGGCACTTCGGCGTCTTCGAGGCGCTTGCCTTGCTTGCGGCCGGAGCCGCGGGCGTAGACGCGGTGCGGCTCGGTGAGGCCGAGCCAGAAGAAAAACGGCGCGCCGCCGCGGCGGGCGTCGAGGAAGTCAGCGAAGTTGGCGGCGTAGTCGCGCGGGTCGAGCGCCGGGCCAGGCACTTCGGCGTGGCGGCGCTGATTGAATTCGAAGCCGATGGGATGTTTGGGTAGCCCCGCGGCTTTCCAATCGCCCGGGCCCCAGCCTTTGCCGGTGAAGCCGGTGAAGTAGCCGGCGTTTTCGAGGACGTGGGGGAAGAGCGGAAGCTGCTGCGGGATGGTTCCGTAGAGGACGCCCGCTTCTCCCGTTTGCCAGATGTGGCGGCCCGAGAGAATGGCGCTGCGCGAGGGCGTGCAGGACGGGCAGGCGGTGAACGAGTGCGTGAAGAAAGCGCCTTCGCGCGCGATGCGATCGAAGTGGGGTGTGAGGACGATGCGCGAGCCCGCGGCGCCGGTGTGCGCGTAGGACTGATCGTCAGCAATGACGAACAGGATGTTGGGGCGCGCGGCAGGTTGCTTCTTCGTGCAGCCCGCGGTGAGCAACGCGGAGCCGGCAGTCACTAACTCGCGCCGTGTCATTTACTTCTTCTGTTGGGACTTTTCAATCTTGGCCCAGGTGTCTTTGAGCTGTACCGTGCGGTTGAACACCGGCCTGCCCGGCGTCGAATCAGGATCGACGCAGAAGTAGCCGACGCGTTCGAACTGGAAGTTGGTACCAGCAGCCGCGCCCGCGGCGCTGGGTTCGACCTTGCCGTTGACGCTGACCAGCGACGCGGGGTTCAGCGCGACCGTGAAGTCCTCTTCTTCCTTCGGCTCCACGCCGGGCTGGAACAGATGATCGTAGAGGCGCACTTCGGCGTCGACGGCGTGCGCGGCCGAGACCCAGTGAATCGTCGACTTCACCTTGCGGCCGTCGGGCGCGTTGCCGCCTCGCGTGGCGGGGTCGTAGGTGCAATGCACTTCGGTGACCTCGCCCTGTTCATTCTTCACCACGCCAGTGCAGGTGATGAAGAAGCCGTAGCGCAGGCGCACCTCGCGGCCGGGCGAAAGGCGGTAGTACTGCTTGGGCGGATCTTCGCGGAAGTCGTCGCGCTCGATGTAGAGCACTTTGGAGAACGGCACCGTGCGCGAGCCGGCCGCGGCGTCCTCGGGGTTATTGACGGCTTCCATTTGTTCGGTCTGGCCATCCGGGTAGTTGTCGATGACCACCTTCAACGGGTCGATCACGGCCATGATGCGGAGCGAACGTTTGTTGAGGTCGTCGCGCACGGCGTGTTCCAGCAGGTTGTACTCGATGATGCCGCTGGTCTTCGACACGCCGATCATGCCGCAAAAATTGCGAATGCCGTCGGCGGTGTAGCCGCGGCGGCGCATGCCGCTGAGGGTGGGTACGCGCGGATCGTCCCAGCCGGAGACGAGACCGCGCTGGACGAGCGTGAGCAATTTACGCTTGCTGAGCTGGACTTTGGTGAGGTTGAGGCGGTCAAACTCGATCTGCTGCGGATGATGGATGCCGAGGTTGTCGCAGTACCAATCGTACAGCGGGCGGTGGTCTTCAAACTCGAGCGTGCAGATGGAGTGCGTGATGCCTTCGATGGAATCCGATTGGCCGTGCGCGTAGTCGTACATCGGATAGATGCACCAGGCGTCGCCGGTGCGGTGATGTTCGGAGTGAAGAATACGGTACATGACCGGGTCGCGCATGTTGAAGTTGGACGACGCCATGTCGATCTTGGTGCGCAGCGTGCGAGAGCCGTCAGGGAATTCGCCGGCACGCATGCGGGTAAACAGGTCGAGGTTCTCTTCGATGGAGCGGTTGCGGTAGGGGCTTTCCTGGCCGGGTTCGGTGGGAGTGCCGCGTGTGGCGCGCACTTGTTCCGCCGTGAGGTCGCAGACGTAGGCCTTGCCCTGCTTGATCAGTTCGACGGCCCATTGGTAGAGCTGCTCGAAATAGTCCGACGCGTAGAACATCGCGTCCCACTCGAAGCCGAGCCAGCGCACATCTTCCATGATGGAGTTGACGTACTCGACATCTTCCTTGGTGGGATTGGTGTCGTCAAAGCGCAGATTGCACTTGCCGCCGAACTTCTTGGCCAGACCGAAATTAATGCAGATGGACTTGGCGTGGCCGATGTGGAGGTAGCCGTTGGGCTCGGGCGGAAAGCGTGTTTGGACCGTGCCGCCGAAGCGGCCGGAGGCGTTGTCGGCCTCAATGAGATCACGAATAAAACTGGGTGGCCGGGGCGATTCGACCCCGTCGATAGACATACACCTCAGTATAGCTTCGGTGGTGGTGGCTGCTCGATCGGATGGAGAGCGAATGGGGTGCGTCTTATTGAAGAAGAAGATGCCATGGCCACCTTGCCAGTGCGGATGACCAAGCTGCACGGCAGCATATTCTCATCGAACGATGAGCCTGAAGGGATTCAGTTGGCGGTATATTTTGAGATGCAGAGATGAGAATACTGGAGATCGATGGAGACTCAAATCTTTTGGGCCTGAGCAAGGAAAGCGGGATCAAAATCAACGCCCAACCCATGTCCCTTCGGAACAGCGATCTTTCCGTTTACGATCCGAAACTGCGGCGCCGACCAGCTCTCCGCCTTTTCCTCTCCTCTGTAAACGAATTCCATCTGCTTTCCAATATTCGGCGTGACCGCCGCGAAGGCCAGCAAATTCACCGCTGTCGAGCCTGTCTGCGTATTGTGCGGAACGATTGTTGCGTTGTACTTACGCGCTATCCGCGCCACGCGGAGAGCCCGGCAGAAGCCGCCTACATAGTTGATGTCCGGCTGCACGATGTCGGCCACCTTGTTTTCAAGGATCCATTTGAAACGCCAAAGACTGGCGTCTTGTTCGCCAACGGCAATTGGAATTTTTAATGCATCGGCGACTTCCTTGGTTTCGCTCAATTCCTCAAAGGGACAAGGCTCTTCGAAAAATCCGAAATTCAAGTCCTGGAGCAGCTTACCTACCTCAATCGCCTTTGCTGCGTTATAGCCACCGTTGGCATCGGCATTGATCGTGACGTTGTCTCCGAGCCGCTTCCGCGCCAGTTTCACCATTGTCTCCGTTCTGCCCGGATAGGCATCCACATTCCGGTTCATGCGACCGCCGATCTTGAACTTGCACGCCTTAGTTCCGGTTTCCTGAACGCCGCGGGCATAGACCTCCACCTCCAAGCAGCAAGTTATGTTCCGCTTTACGCACCA
>VFZP01000312.1 GCA_016871115.1 Acidobacteriota bacterium | reverse complement strand
CATCGCCATCAACTCTGCGCGAACTTCCGCCGAACACTTGAGGGGGGCCGCGTGTCTGGGCATCTCCCAAACATTCTATTATACTAATGGTTTAATGCAACTAAGCACTAGAATGGCCTGCATGCGCGCAGGCGTTTTCGTTTTCGGGATACTCCTCTCAGTTTGCGGATTTTCGCAGCCTCAGCCGCGCTACGATGTGGTGTTGCGCGGCGCACGCATCGTAGACGGTACGGGCGCGCCGTGGTTCCTCGGTGATGTTGCAGTGACAGGCGAGACCATCGCCGCGGTTAGAACTCTCCCTTCCCACACGGCTGCGCTCACACTGGACGTGTCCGGCCTGACACTGGCGCCGGGTTTTGTTGACACGCACAGCCATTCGCGCGGCGCGGTGTTTGAAGTGCCCGCCGCGGAGAATCTGGTGCGGCAGGGCGTGACGACAGCGATTGAGGGTCCGGACGGGAGCTCGCCGGTTCCATTGGCGCCGTTCCTTGCCAAGCTCGGACGCACACCGCTGGGAATCAACTTCGGCTCCATGGTGGGACATGGATCGATTCGTGCCTCCGTCATGGGCTCGTAGAACCGTGCGGCGACGGACTCAGAGCTCTCGCGGATGCGCGAACTGGCCGAGCAGGCGATGCGCGAAGGCGCCTTCGGGTTGTCCACCGGCTTGTTCTATGTGCCCGGCAACTACGCCCCCACGGAAGAGGTGATCGCGCTGGGACGCGCGGTGGCGCCGTTCGGCGGGATTCACACGTCGCACATGCGTGACGAAGCGGCGGCGGTGATGGACGCGGTGCGCGAAACGATCCGTATCGGCGAGGAGGGCGGTCTGCCCACGCAGATCACGCATCACAAGATCATCGGTGGACCCAACTGGGGCAAGAGCGAGGACACGCTGCGGCTGGTGGAGGAGGCTCGCGCGCGCGGCGTCGATGCCACGATCGATCAGTATCCTTATACCGCTTCGAGTACCGGCCTGACGGCGTTGTTCCCACAGTGGTCGCAGGCGGGCGGCGCCAAGGCACTGCATGAACGGCTGGACGCGCCGGAGACCCGCGCGCGCATCAAGACCTACGTAGTGGAGAAGCTCCGGACTGACCGCGGTGCGGGCGACGCGAGGAACGTGCAAATCGCCAATTGCTCGTGGGACAAGTCGCTGGCGGGCAGGAACCTCGCGGAGTTGACCGCGGCGCGTGGCGTGGACGTCACGTTCGAGACGGCGGCGGAAACGGCGATGGAGATGGTCAAGAAAGGCTCTTGCTCGGCCATCTATCACGCCATCAGTGAGCAGGACCTTGAGCGCATCCTGCGCTACGCCCACACGATGATCGCCTCGGACGGCGGTGTCATCATGCCGGGCGAAGGTGTGCCGCACCCGCGCAACTACGGCACGTTCCCGCGGGTGCTGGGCCGTTACGTCCGCGAGCGCCGCACGCTGACGCTCGAAGACGCCGTGCGCAAGATGACGTCGCTGCCCGCCGGCCGTTTCCGCATCTACGACCGGGGGCTGGTGCGGCCCGGGATGAAAGCGGATCTGGTGGTGTTTGACCCGGCGCGAGTGCGTGACACCGCCGAGTTTGGGAAGCCCCACCAGATGGCCGAAGGCTTCGTACATGTGCTGGTGAACGGCAAGGCGGTGCTGCGCGACGGCAAGCTGACAGCGGAGCGCCCCGGGCGGGTGCTGTACGGGCCGGGCAGGATGCGCTAGTGTCCTGTAATTGAATTGCATTTAAATAAAAGCGGAACTGTGCCATACTTAGCCATGGCACGCCCTGTCTCGACCATCGAGCTCACTCCAGAAGAGCGATCACACTGCGCCGCCGTGCTCACTCTCCCACCAGCGCGCAGCGCGACGCACCGAGGGCAAGGATTGTCCTGATGCGAGCCGAAGGGCGCAAGGAAACCGACGGAGCTGCCGCTACCGGCGTGAGCATGGCGACGGTATCGCTTTGGTAAGTGGCCACCTCGGCGTGATCGCCGCGCTGCTGCAGATACCGGCGCAGGTGGATGGCGTGCGTCTGCATGCCGCCGAACGAGGGCGGAAACTCCGTGAGGATCAGCAGCAGCCTGAGCGGAGCGTGGCTCGCCGGGCCAAGGTTCACTGCGGGATCATACACGCTGCGCGGCCCGGCCACCTTCGGCCAGCGACTGACGGGCGCGCCGTTACTTTTCCGCGCCGCCGCCCTTGGACCATGGAGGCGTGACGCCGCTCGTCCGCGCATAGCCAATCGCCTGACCCATGTGCTCGTGGTTATGCACCAGAATCCGCAGCAGCACGTTCTCCGCCGGCACGTCCGCGCCCAGGAACTTCACGATTCGCTGCTTATCCACCGAAGCGTACGAGGCGCGCACGGCGGCGAGCGAATCCTTCAGCCACTTCACCACGTCCGCCTTGGCGGTGACGGTCTTTTCCGCATCCATGGAAATCCGGTTCGGCCAGTGCGCGCCACCCGGCTTCACGCCCGCCTGCGCCAGCAACCAGTGCTTGCCCACGGCCACATGCATGCAGACTTCGCTTGTGGAACGTACGCCCGGCGCCGGGCGAAAGGAGAACTTGTCAGCGGGAGTCGCTTCGGCCAGCGCCACCAGTTGCCGCGCGGCCACTTCGAAGTCGCCCGCCCATACGCGCCCCAGTCCTTCGGCGGGCGCCGCCTGCGCAAATGCTAGTAGCAAGCCCGCGAGTGGCGTCATTCTTCTTCCTGCTGTTCCTCGCCCTCGTCCGGCCGCGGCAGCGCGGCGGACAAATCCGACAACAACTGCTGCTCGGCCGGGGTGAACTTGTTCCGGAACTCGTCCGAATTGATCCGCGCCCGGCTGTCTTCGGCGCTCATCAGCCGCAACTGCTGCAACTCGCCGCGCAATAACGGACGCCGTTCCTCCGGCGCGCGATTGAACTGCGCAAACAACATCCGGATGCGCCGCTGGCGCTCGGGCGGCAACTCGCGAAACTCCTGGAGCGACCCGATCGCGCGACGCCGTTCCTCCCGCGACAACTCGCGCCACTTGCCCAACTGCCTTTGCGCCTCGGCCCGGCGCGCGGGCGGCAGACTGTTGAGGAATCGCTCCTGCTGGTCTGGCGTCAGGCGCTCCAGCGCCTCGAAACGGCGCTGCATCAGCGGACCCTTCTTGGCCATGCCCTGCTTCAGGGTCCTGCGCGGACGCACCGGCGCGGCGTCCTGCGCCTGCGCGGCCAGAGACACGCCGAGCATCACCGGTAATAACCAACGGATGCTCATCGTCGCGGTTCCCTCTAAATCCTACAGTTGCCGCGCTTCTTCGGTGACGCCCAACTGCCGGAGCATTTCCACGTCGGCCAGCGCGTCTTCCACCTGCTGCACCTCGGCGGAATCCATCGCGGCGGCCGGCGGCCGCAGCGGCGCGTCGCCCACCTTCCACACCGCCACCACCGCAAACAGCGCCAGACAGGCAGCCGTCAGCGGCATCGCCACTTTCCACCAACTCCCGCCGCCCCCCAGCCAGGGCGAATCCACCACACGCACCCACCACGGGCGCTCGGCGGCAATCCTCGCCATCACCTGCTCGTCGAAATCGGCGGAGATCCGCACCGGCTCATACGCATCGAGCGCCTGCCAGACCGCGCGCTGCGACTCCACCACGCGCGCGCAGTCCGGGCATTGCGCTACATGGCGGTCCAGCGCCGCCATGGAATCGGAATCGAGCTGGCGGTCCAGATAGCTCAACAGAATGGCGCCCTCATCGCCACACTGGAGCAGACAACGTGCCGGATTCATCTTGATCCTCTCTTACCTTCACTAACCCTGACGGTTCCCGTCGAGGTGCGCCAAATGAGACCGCAGGGTCTCATAGGCACGGAACAACAACGACTTTACCGCCGATTCCGAGCACTCCAGCGCCCGGGCAATCTGAGAATATTCCATCTCGCGATACTTATGCATCATCACCGCGGCCCGCTGCTTTTCCGTTAGCCGCCGTACGGCCAGCCGCACCTGATGCAAGCGCGACTCGGCCACCATCACCTGTTCCGTGGTCGGTGCGCGGTCCACGGCTTGGCGGCTCAGCCCCTCGCTTACTTCCTCGTCCAGGCTCTCCTGAGCCTTCTCGCCCTTGTGATCCCGCAGCCAGTTCAACGCCAGGTGCGTCGCAATCCGGAACAGCCAGGTAGTGAATTTCGCCGTTTGTTCGTAGGTCGCCCGCGCCCGGTACACCCGCAGAAACGTCTCTTGCCCCAACTCCTCCGCCACGCCTTGGTGCTGCACCATGCGGAACAGAAAGCCCACCACCGGCGTGCGATACCGCTCCAGCAACAGCGCAAATGCCGCAGTGTCGCCATCGCGCACCCGCAGCATCAACTCGGCATCGGCGGCCGGGGCGGGCTGGTCGGGCGATGAATAAGTAGCGGTTATGGGTGGCAACGCCAATGAGGCTCCCATGCATTTGGGAACCCATGGACGCCTCCAGTGTTGCGGTTCATTTCTTAACATCCATTACAAATCCGTCCCGATACCACCAAACAAGGAATCCGGCGAGTGCGGCGGCGGCCGCCAACCAACCCGCGTCGGGATGGTCAATCAGCCAGACGCCCAAGGGGAACAGCGCCGCGCCGAGCGGCAGACTCAGGTCCCATTGCCTCGTTCGCAGGTAGACTACGCCGGCCACCAGCAGCACCGACAGCGCGGCGGCGGCGGGCGCGTGACGGCGGATCCATTCAGGGTTGTTCATCGGGCGGTGGCTCCTGGTGCAGACGGAAACGCGGCGAGCTTGGTGTAGCGCCCGCCCGCGCTGGCATAGAGATAGAACTCCCGGGCCTCAAAGGGAACAAACGCCGGCGGCTCATGCGTGGCCAGATCGCGCCGCAGTGCCACGGTGTTGACCGGGGGTGAACCTTCGCGCCGCCCCAGCCGCGCCAGTGTCACGTGCGGCGTATAACGGCGATCTTCGGGCGCAATGCCGGCGGCGGCCAACCGGTCTTCGGTCGCCGCAGCTAACTCGGCCAGCCCCCCGCGGCTCTGCCACGGCGATCCAAATAATGTTCGGCTGGTGCGGATTCGGAAACCAGCCGATACTGCCCAGCCGCACCGTCAGCGGCTCCGGCACCGTCACCTCGCTCAGCCACTCGCGCAACTCGTCCAGCCGCGCTTCGGGCCATTCGCCCAGAAACTTCGTCGTGATGTGCAGGTTTTCGGCCGGAGACCAGCGGGCGGGGGAAACGGCACGCAGGCGGTCAATCAGCGCCGCGGCCTGCGCGCGCGCTTCGTCCGGAATGTCGAGCCCGGTAAACAACCTCATCGCACAATGTTCGATCCTTGATTGTCGGATGAGCCACGGGTGGACAGCAAGAACAATTCTTCCGCGCGTGTTTTATGAACGCGACTCGGTGACGGTGGCGCGCGCGGTGCTGGGGGCGGTTCTCGTGCACCGGCTGGACAGCGGCGAGGTGCGCGCGGGCCGGATGGTGGAAACCGAGGCCTACCTCACTTCATACCTTGGCCAACCGGACCGCGCTGCTCACGCCCACCGCGGCCTCACGCCCCGCACCCGCGTGCTGTTCGGCCCCGGCGGTCACGCCTACGTCTATCTGATCTACGGCATGTACGAGTGCCTGAATCTGGTGGCCGAGCCGCGAGGCACGCCAGGCTGCGTACTGGTGCGCGCGCTCGAACCCGTCGCCGGCGTCACGGCGTCCTGCTCCGGTCCCGGACGCCTCACGCGCGCCATGGGGATCACGCGCGCCGCCCACTACGGCGTGGACCTCACCGGCCGCCGCAGCCCACTCACCGTCCACGCTGGCAGCCCCGCGGAGCCGATCGCCGTCTCCGGCCGTATCGGGATCCGCCACGGCGCCGAGTGGCCGCTGCGATTCTACCTTCAAGACAACAGGTGTGCGAGCTGCCGCTAAAGTTTCTCCGCAGTACCGCCGATGATCTCAGCTAAGCCGAATACCCGAGGAACCGACCTTGAAAACGTACCGCTGGCCCGCCCCCGTTGCCGGATACCTTTTCGCGCTCGTGTTTCTTGGCGCTGCCCTCTTTGCCTCGCATTTCGACCTGCTCCCGCGCGTCGCTCCCGTCGCGGGCCTGGGCGCGGCGTTGTGCGCTTTCCTGTTTTCGCGCGGCCTGGCCATCATGCTGCTTGCGGCCTATGTCGGCGGGGCGTTGGTGCTCGATTGGGACTGGCAACAGGCGTTCGACCCGGAGACCGTGTTCCACACAGCCATCTTCGTGGTGGCCAACATCGGAATCATTCTGATCATGAGCCGGCTCCGCCACACGCTGGAGTCGGCCCGGCGCACTGAACGCAACCGCCGGCTGATTGCCGACAACACCACCGAACTGATCCTCGCCTACGCCATGGACCGTAAGCTGATCTATGTGAACCCCGGCGTGGAGCGGCTCATTGGCTACACGCCCGAGGAACTGCGCGGCTCGGACTTCATCCCTTGGGTGCACCCGAGCGACCAGCGCCGCATGGACGAGCTCACCGAAAAGCTCGACGCTGGCGGGTCGTTTGCCGATATCGAATTCCGCGTCCTCACCAGAGACGGCCAAGTGCGCTGGTTCTCGGCCACCCGGGGCCCGCTGCGCGATGAGCGCGGCCGGCAGATCGGTATTCAATCGGCATTCAAGGCGTTGAACGCGACATCACCGAACGGCAGCGGATGCTGCAGGAGCTCGATCAGAATCTCGTCCAGCTATCGCGTGCCCGTAACGCGGCCGAAGAAACGCGCGAGCGGGCGGAAAAGCATGCCGTGGAACTGGTGCGCCTCAACGAAGAGCTGCTGCAGGCGCGCGACCAGGCGCTGGAAGCGGCCAAGGCGAAGAGCCTCTTCCTGGCTACGATGAGCCACGAAATCCGCACGCCGATGAACGGCATTCTCGGCATGACGCACCTGCTGCTCGATACGCCGCTCAACCACGAACAGCGCGACATCGCCCGCATCGTGCAGGGCTCGGGCGAAGCGCTGCTCGGCATCATTAACGACATCCTCGATTCCTCGCGCATCGAAGCCGGCCGCCTGGAGTTGGAGATCACGCCGTTCTCCCCGCGCCAGCAATTGGAAGAGGCGTGCGAACTCCTGGCGGAAACGGCCGCCCGCAAACGGCTCGTCTTCACTTGCCGCACCGAGCCGGACGTGCCTGAATTGCTGGTGGGAGACCAGAGCCGTATCCTTCAGATTCTGTTCAGCCTCGTGGGCAGCGCTGTGAAGTTCACCGAAGCGGGCGCGGTGTCGGTCTCCTGCCAGGTGGAGCGTTACGCGCCCGGTAACCCGCAAGCGGAGCTCTGCCGGGAGATAGCCGACACCGGCATCGGCATTCCCCAAGAGGCGCAGGCGCGGCTGTTCAAGCCGTTCACGCAGGCGGATATGGCCACGTCACGGCGCTACGGCGGCAGTGGTCTGGGCCTAGCCATCTCACGGCAGTTGGTGGAGTGTATGGGCGGCCGCATAGGCCTGTACAGCAAACAAGGCGAGGGCTCCAAATTCTGGGTGCGGCTGCCGTTGAGCGTGCCCGCCGCGCAGCCGGCCAAGCCTGCTGCGTTTTCAGGTGACCGCAGTGTGTTGGTGCCCGGGTCTCTGGCGGACCGGTTAGTCGTCGCCGAGTTGCTGGAGGCCTGGAATCTCCGCACCGTATCGGAGTCCACGAAGGAGTGCGTGGCCGCCGTGGTGGACGGCGGGACCGTGGACTGCGCGCCGGCCGGTCTTCCGCTCATCGTTCTCGCCGGACGTGGTGAAAAGGTGGAACGAACCAGGTATTTGTTTACCGGGTTTAGCGGCGTAGCAACTGCTGAACGTCGCCGACCAGCGGATAGACAAAGATGTCCTTGACTGGCTCCTTGCGAAGATTGAGACGATCCATGCGGCCTCGCCCGGCAGTCTGGCCGACCCGGATCCAGTTGGCCGCGCGATAGCAGGTGCCCCGGAACGGT
>VFZP01000311.1 GCA_016871115.1 Acidobacteriota bacterium | reverse complement strand
ACGCCAAGGCCAAGGAGATTGCCAACTTACTGACGAGTATCAGCCAGTGGCTAACACGGTTTCTGAGTGGTGCGGAGCAGTTATCTGGGCTGGCGCTTTGGCACTCGATCCTGCGACGGATCTTCCAGGATTCCGGGCGCTTCCCGTTCGACCAGACCGCCTCTCGAACTCGTCTGGCCGATTCCATCTGCCGGATTTAGGTTGATTGGCCTCCGGCAGGAAGGAACCCACCGCCGCGCGCACGGGCCTTCTGACATAATTCGCGTTGATCCGAAGAGCCGGCCCGCGTGCACGGGCCGGTCCCCGCGCGCATTCACGCGCGGCGCATCCGATAACGCGGAATTCATGTCATCGGCCGTTTGCGCGCGCGCCGGTGGGGCTTCATTTGATCCACCCCCGTCGCCCCCTTATAGTTTTCATGAAAGGGAAACACGAGAGAAGAGATTTCCACAGTCGTCGTCGACGCCCGGCTGTGGAAAAGCCCTGCCATAGTGGTAGGGCGCAGGCGGCCCGCTGCCGCGAATCTTGCCCCCAGACACGCGATGTCTACTCGTAGGGGGCTACAGCGCCGCGGCCGGCCTTCGCCGCCCGCGTCGCGCCTGAATTCCGCGCAGGCCGGGCCGCCGCCGGGCGCGTTCGCGCCCACCCCCGTCCGGCGGCCTCAGCGCGCGGCAAGGTGCGCGCTTCGCGCGCGTCTTTTATCGGCTGTATGTCATTGCGCTTTTGCCAACTGCAAAAAACCAGTGCCGAGAACCAAGAGCCGTTATAGGATGACAATTGGTCCGGCGTCGTATCGTGCGTGAACTGCCCTCATCCCTGGCACTGAACAGGCCCATTTCAAGCTATCAACGTCCGGCTTCAAGCCATAGCTGGTCCTGATGGACTCAGCAGGCCGCACCGAGAAATGCGCAAAGCCGAGCGGCCTTCTCGTCCGACGATCAACAGCCAAGCGGACCTTTGGAAGTCCGCAGGTAAACACGACGACAACCTCTTGCCCCGTAGTTGAGGGTCTCTGCTCCGCTCCTGCGACCCACAAAACATGTGCGAAATCCCGAGAGATGTCACCGTCATGGACAAGAAGCTCATATTCAGATCCGAGAGCTGCCTGCTGAAGCGTAATCCGTAGCACGCCGGCCTCTTTGATCCTCGGAAACGTCAGCGTGACTGAATGACCGGTGTCGGGCGCATTGAACGTCAAACGACCGCAATCGGAGAAAACAAAGAAAACGATCACTAGTACTGAGCGACTCACACAACATCCTACTTGTTGCACAACTCATCTCGTATGCGCTGGCCAAGCTCTGCTGGTTTCAGTTCGCCGCTCCTCAACTGCGCTCCCATAATGCCCGCCTGAATACCCAAGCGTACATCTCCGGTGTTGTCATCAAACAGCTCATAGGCGATGGCTAAGGCTTGTGCCTCAACGCCACCCATCAGGAATCCAGCCTGAATGAATGCTGCAAAGTGGTGAGCTTGATCCTAGGTAGGCCGAACAACTCCACGGCGAGAATCTTGGTACTGTTGCCTAAATCCCGATTGAGAGCCATTTCTATTAAGGCGGCTTTCAGTGCCGACCGCTCTGGAACTGAGGTCAGCAACAGCGCCGAGGACGCTTGTGGAGAACTGCGTCGGCACGAGGGTGCCGAAGGAGCTAATCATCAGATCCGTACCCGCAAACTGTGCACTTTCAGCAAATTGTGCAAGAGCCTCGCAATCCGTGATCGACCCGTTGTCGACCTGGGTCTGAAGCGTCTCTCGCGGCCAGTCTGCGGTGTCCGCTATCGACGGGCCACCACCCCATAAGGGCAGATCCCCCGGATGCTCCAATTGGGCCGAGTTTACGCCAGTGCCTCCGGCAAACATCAGGCGATCTGGCGATACACTCATGCTGCAGTCTGGAGGACAATGAATCGAGACCATTCCACGGAGATCATACAAAGGTTGGCAAGTAACCAAGCCCGACGGGTCAGCGTGATTGACTGGGTCACCTGAAACATACGCGTACCGATTCCACGGCCCCGGCTCGCTCGCCCCCCCGCGCTCGCCTTGTACGGATCCGCGCTCATAAACCTTCCCGCCCCGGTGGCGTAGTAGCGTTGGTCCTTGACAACCGAATATTTTGCGGGCGGGTCCGGCGCGCCCGAAATCCCAGGGCGCCCCGTCATAGTTGTGCCTGCGGCGGGGCCGCGTCGAGCTAATTCGCCTTCGACCACACCGCCCGCATCACCGCCGGCGGATTCATCGGCAGCCGCGTCAACCGTACGCCGCCGCCCAGTGCCCGGTACAGCGCGTTAGCAATCGCCGGCGTCGGCGGCACGATGTTCGCCTCGCCCACGCCCCGTACGCCGAACGGATGGCTCGGGTTCGGCACCTCCACGATGATCGTCTCAATCATCGGCAGATCCAGTGCCGTCGGCATCCGGTAGTCCAGCAGGCTCGAGTTCGTCATCGTGCCTTCGGTGTTCATGTAGTACTCTTCGTTCAACGCCCAGCCGATGCCCTGCACGCTCCCGCCTTGCATCTGCCCTTCGACGTAGCTGGGGTGAATCGCCTTGCCGGCATCCTGCACACTCGTGAAGCGCAGAATCGTGGTCTTGCCCGTTTCCGGGTCCACTTCCACGTCCACTACCACGCCGGCAAACGAGCCGCCCGCACCGCGCGGATTCACCGCGCCGCGGCCAACCACCGGTCCGCCAGTGGAGCCGAGTTTTTCGGCCAGTTCGGCAAATGTGAACTGCTTGCCCTCGTGGCTGAACACGCCCGCGTCGAGCGCGACCGCATCGGCCGTGGTCTCCCAGATCTTCGCGGCGCGTTCCTTCATCTGGCGCACTACGTCCTGCGCGGCCTCATATGCCGCCATCCCCGTGGCAAACGTGGTGCGGCTGCCGCCGGTCACGCCCGTGAAGCCCACCGAATCCGTATCCACCACGGTGGGGCGCACCTGCTCGGCCGTGATGCCCAACACTTCCGCTGCCTGCATCGCAATCGACGTCCGCGTGCCGCCGATATCGGTGGACCCTTCGACGAGATTCACCGTTCCGTCCGCATTCACGCTGATCGTCACCGAAGACGGCAAACCCACGTTGAACCAGAAACCCACCGCCACGCCGCGCCCGCGATTCGGCCCGCCCAGCTCGGAGCGATAGTGTTCGCTCGCCTTCATCGCCTGCAACACTTCCACGCAGCCGATCTTGCGGAACTTCGGCCCATCCGCACGCCGCGTGCCTTCCTTCGCCGCGTTCTTCAACCGCAGATCGATCGGATCCATGCCCAACTTCTCGGCGATCTCGTCCACCACCTGCTCGGTCGCAAACGCCGCATTCGGCGCGCCCGGCGCGCGATACGCGGCAGTGGATGGCTTGTTCACCACCACGTCATAGCCGTCGATCGTCACATTCGCCACATCGTAGGCCGCAAACACGGTCATCGCCGCCGGACCCACCATCGCGCCCGGATACGCGCCCGCTTCAAACGCGAGCGTCGCTTCCGCGGCCGTGATCTTGCCCTCCGCATTCACGCCCATCTTCACGCGCGTGTGCGATCCCGGCGTGGGGCCGGAGCCCTCAAACACGTCCTTCCGCGACATCACGATCTTCACCGGCCGCCCGCTCATCTTCGACAACAGCGCGGCGACGGGTTCGAGGTACACCGGAATCTTGCCGCCGAAACCGCCGCCAATTTCCATCGGCGTCACTTTTACTTGGGACACCGGCAGATCCAGCACGCACGCAATCGTATCCCGCACCACAAACGAACCCTGCGTGCTGCACCACACATGCACGCGGCCGTCATTGTTCCACAGCGCCGTCGCGTTGTGCGGTTCAATGTAGCCCTGGTGCACGGTGGCCGTGTCGAACGTACGTTCCACAATCACCGTCGCGTCGGCAAAGCCTTTTGCCACGTCGCCCATCGTGTGGCGGAAATGCTCGGCTACGTTCGAAACGCGGCCCGTCTGCTCGCCGAGTTCCTTGGTCTTCAACGTATCGTGCAGAATCGATGCGCCCTCGGCCATTGCCTCCGGCGCGGTCAGCACGGCGGGCAGCACTTCATACTCCACTTCAATCAGCTTAACGGCTTCTTCCGCGATGTGGGTGTTGATCGCTGCCACGGCCGCCACCGCGTGGCCGCGATACAGCACCTTGCCCGACGCCAGCACGTTGCCGCGGATGCAGCTGAGCGGCGTTTCGCCTTCGCCGAGGTCCACAATGCGGTCCGGCGTCACCGGGAAATCGGCGGCCGTCACCACCGCCTTCACGCCGTCGAGCGCGCGGGCCTTCGCTGTATCGATGCGCTTGATGATCGCGTGCGCATGCGGACTCCGCAACACGTAGCCGTGCAGCATACCAGCGAGGTTGATGTCGGCGCCATAGAGCGCGCGGCCGGTCACTTTGTCGGCGCCATCGTGACGGATGGGCCGCGTTCCGATCACTCGATAGTTGGTGCTCATGCTTTTGCCTCCCGCATCTGCTTGGCCGCGTCCTGCACGGCGCGCACAATCTTGTCATAGCCCGTGCAGCGGCACAGGTTGTTGGCCAGAAACCAGCGAATGCGCTCTTCGCTTGGGTCCGGCTCATTCTCCAGCAGCTCACGCGCGGCCAGCAAAAAGCCCGGTGTGCAGATGCCGCATTGCAGCGCGGCGTGTTCAAGGAAGCTCTGCTGCAGCGGATGCAGTTGGTTGCCGCGCGCCATGCCTTCAATGGTGTCAATGCGCGCTCCGGCGGCTTCCACGCCCAGCACCAGGCAGGAGGTGACAATGCGTCCGTCCATCACCACCGTGCAGGATCCGCAGTTGCCATCGCCGCAGCCTTCTTTGGTGCCCGTCAGGTTCAACGTATCGCGGAGACACTCCAGCAGAGTTTGGCGCGGCTCACACAAAAACTCGGTGGCCTCGCCGTTGATCGTCGTGTTGACGTGAATCTTTCCCGGCATGGTTTAGTGGCTCCCCTTGGCTTGGCGAATGGCGGCTTCAAGCGCGCGGAGCGTCAGCACACCACACAGATGGCGGCGGTACTCGGCCGTGCCGCGCATGTCGGTGATGGGCGTGGCGGCGGCCGCCGCCGCTTCCGCCGCGGCCTGGATCGACTCTTCGTTCACCGGCTTGCCCGCCAGCCCGTCGCCCGCGGCGCGCACAAACAGCGGCGTCGGCGCCACCGAAGCAAGCGCAATGCGCGCGGACTGGAAGTTGCCGTTGTTCAGCACCACCTGCGCGCCCACGCCAACCACGGCGATGTCCATCTCATTACGTGGAATGAAGCGCAGGTAATGCACGCCCGAGTGCGCGGCCGGAGCGGGGATGTGCAGCGAGACCAGCATTTCTCCCGCGGCGAGCGCGTTGCGTCCCGGCGCGATGCAGAAATCTTCCACCGCCAGCGGGCGTTCTCCCGCGGGGCCCGCGATGCGGCACGTACCGCCCATGGCAATCAGTAGCGGCACCGAGTCGGCACTCGGCGCGGCGTTGCACAGGTTGCCGCCAATAGAGGCGCGGCCCTGAATCTGGATGCCGCCGATAATCTCGGCGGTCTCGGCGAGCGCGGGCCAGTGCTTGCGCACCGCCGCGTCCTGATAGACGCGGTGGCACGCCACGGCAGCGCCCAGCGTCAGCGCCCCCGCCGCATCGATGCTGAGCGCATTCAGCTCCGGTACTTTCTTAATGTCGATGACGACGTCGGGTTGCCGCCGGCCGTTCTTCATCTGCACCAGCAGATCGGTGCCGCCGGCCAGCAGCAGAGCCTGGGGATGGGCGGCGCGCAACTGGAGAGCCTCGGCCAGGCTCGCCGGTGCGGCGTAGTCAAACCATTTCACGTGGGCACGACTCCTTCGCTTCGATCAGTGATCTACCAGGGTACACTGAGGAGGGTGTCTCCATGAACGGCGGTACTTCGCGGGTGAGGTTTACGATCGGTGAAACGGTGATTGACAGCGAGTGGCGCGACACCTCCACGGCGCGCCGGCTGCTGGCGGTATTGCCTGTCCGTGCGCAGGTTGAGCCCGGCACGGCGGCATTCTGGACCCAGCGTTCGTGCCTGCGCCTGTTCTGGGGGCCCACGCCCGCCTCACACGGCAAAGAATGCCGCGCGGCCAGCAACGTGAACATTGTCGGCCGCGTCACCAACCCGGACGCCCTGCGCGCTTTGACCGCCCGCGCCCTTACGGTGGACCGCGCATGACCGGCGCCGCGGGCCACGAACTACCCGTCACGATGTTTGCGGTCTTCGGCCTCGCCAAGGCGCTCGAAGAGTTCTGCGAACGCATCGGCATTTCCTCCGTAGTCGGGCAGATTCTCGCCGGGGTGATTCTCGGCCCGGGTCTGCTCAACTACGTGCAGCCTAACGAACTGCTGGGTGTGCTGGCCGAACTGGGCGTCATGTTCCTGCTATTTCAGGTGGGCCTCGAGGTCAAGGCCAGCGAGCTGGTGAAAGTGGGTGGCACGGCTACGCTCACCGCAGTGCTGGGTGTGGCGGTGCCGTTTGTGCTCGGCTACGCCATCTGCACCGCATGGGGCTCCACTTCGATTGAAGCAACCTTTGCCGGCGCCGCGATGGTGGCCACCAGCGTCGGCATCACAGCCAAAGTACTAGCCGCGCAGGGGCTGCTCCATATGCAGTCCGCCAAGATCATTCTGGCCGCGGCGGTGATTGACGACGTGATTGGTCTGCTGGTGCTGGCCGTGGTCAGCGGCATGGCCGAGGGCTCGGTGGACTACACGCAGCTTGGCACTGCCGCCGCGCTGGCCGTCGGCTTCACCGTTCTCATTGCAGGTTTCGGCTCGCACGCCGCCGGCCGTCTGGCGCGCCGCACCGAATCGCTGCGCGTGGCCGAATCGGAATTCGCCGTCGCGATGGTACTGCTGTTCGGCCTCGCGGTGCTGTCTTCGAAGATCGGCGTGGCCGCCATCGTGGGCGCGTTTCTGGCCGGCATGATGCTGTCAGAAAGCGCGGGCCAACGCCTGCACGATCTTACCTACGGCGTGAGCGAACTGCTGGTGCCGTTCTTTCTCGCCGGCATTGGATTGCGCTTGCAGCTTTCCATCTTCAGCAACCGGTCCACACTGCTGCTCGGCCTTGCTATTCTGGTGGCTGCCGTCGTGTCGAAGGTAGCCGGTTGCGGACTCGGCGCCCTGGCGTCGGGCCGTGCCGAAGCGATTCGCGTCGGCGTGGGGATGGTGCCGCGCGGCGAAGTGGGGATGGTCGTGGCGCAGATCGGCTTCGGCCTCGGCGTCGTGAGCCAGGAACTCTACGGCGTGGCGGTGTTCATGGCCGTCATGACCACCATCATCGCGCCGCCTCTGCTGAAGTGGGCCTACCGTGATGCGGCGCCGGTCTAAGCGTTATCGCTGATCGGAAACCAGACCCTCGCGCACGGCATACCGCGCCAGTTCCGCCGTGGTCTTCAATCCCGTCTTTTCAGCGATGTTGTTTTTGTGAAACTCAGTTGTCCTGGGCGAAACGTTCAGCACCGCCGCCGCTCCCTTGAGCGTCTTGCCTTCAGCCAGCAGTTGCAGCACTTCGCGTTCCCGTGAGGTCAGCCCGACGGCCGACTCGCCGCCGCCGGCCATCAAGTTCTGCAAGACTTCGTTGGCAATGCGCGGCGTGATATAGGTGCGGCCGCGCAGAGCTTCGCGCAGCGCAATCACCAGTTCATCGCTAGCCGCCTGCTTCAGAACGTAGCCGGCAGCACCCAGCCGGAATGCCTGCGTCGCCAGCCCAACATCGGGATTAGCCGTGAGGAAAACGAAGCGAGCGCTGGAGTGAGCGTCGCGGCATTGACGGAACGCGCCGACATCGATGCCGGCGGCATCCCGATGCACTACTTCCAGGCTGGGGTCTTCTTGGCCCATCAGCCGGATCGTCTCCTTGCGTTGTTCACGGTTGCCGTGCCGCAACCGCTCAAAAACCGACATCTTCTTTTTGCTGGCCATGC
>VFZP01000310.1 GCA_016871115.1 Acidobacteriota bacterium | reverse complement strand
GTGCAAGCTCATCCCACCGTCCTAGGCCCAGCGGACTTCCACGCTGCCGCCAAAGGTCTCGATCCGGCGTGGTGACGGATACCGCAACTCCGGGTTTTCTTCTTCACCTTTTGGGTGAACGACCGGTACGCTCTTTTCTTCGCCCATCCCGTTGAGTATCCATCACTTCATGCCCGACCGGCCACCCTAACTGCCGGATTTAGGGTCAATCTCAATCCGCCACTCCCACCGCTCGCCCGGATTCAGCCACGTCAACCCTTGCTTCGATTGGTGGGCGTTTTGCTGTCCCACCCACGGCTCCGGGCTGAAGTAGCCGCCTGCTGGATCGCCCCAAACGTTGAAGCGCACCACAGGCCCCGATTCGGGCCCCGCGCTCGCCCGATGCGCCATGCGAATGCCCAGGCCGCCGGGGTCGCGCAGAATCATCCACGCCTCGTTCGCCGCGCCGCCCGCATAGCCGCCCAGCGACACCGCGTCCAGCTTCAGAAGCTGTCGATCGGCGTAGGCACCGCCAAACTCCGCGCGCGCGTTTCGCCCTTGGGCACGCGGTTCACTGTCAGATACTCGATCGTGGAAGGCGTCTCCAGCGTCATCGCCAGCGGGTCCGTACCCGGCAATAACGGCGTGCGGAAAGTGATGTGGTTGCCCGCGGAAAATGGCATCGGCCCGGGATTGGTCTTGGCTGCGGTAGCTGTAAAAGTCACCACCAGTTTGCCGCCCGCGGCGCGGTACTCGGCTTCGAGATGAAAGCCCTGCGGATAGTGCAACGCCGTGGTGCGCGGCGAACTGTCCACGGCCACGTGAACCCGGTCTTTCGCGCTTGCTATCACGCGCCACGGCAGATCGCGGGCAAAGCCGTGCGCCGGCAGCGGATCGCCCTTGCCCGTGGCCGGCCACAGCCAGGGCGCGCGGCCGGTCCATCCGGAAGTGGGCGAATAGTCCTCAGCCCGGTGCAGCGTCTCCACCCATTGCCCGCGAAAATGCACGCGCAGACTCGATAACTCCCCGCCGTGTTCCGGCGACACCGACGCCGCGAGCTTGCCGCCAGGATCGGCAATTGTAACGAGCGCCACGGATGAGGCTGCCGCTAGTCCTGTCGCGAATAACATGCATTCAGCTTACTTGACATCGCTCCCCACGGGGCCGCAGGATTGATGTCAGCACTTGAATCCGGGAAACAAATCTCCTCATTTGCGTCTTATCCTTCGACCTTGCCGGAGAACACGGAATGCGGACAGTCGGGCTGGTGGTGGCCGGGTTGCTGGGTGTCGGAACTCTCACATACTTGTGCAGTACGCATCACGGACCTCTCTTTGCAGCAGACCTGAGCGCGAAGTCCGCGGCCGCCTTCAGATCGGCAGGCATCGATGGCGTGCAAACCGCAGGTGAAGGGCAAGTAATCACACTCACCGGACAGGTGGGGTCAGAAGCAGTCAAGGCGAAAGCCGGACGACAGGTGGCTGCGATTTGGGGAGTGGAGGAGGTGCGCAATCCTCTTACCGTCGCGCCCCACCGCCCGTCACGCCGCCGCCGTTAGCCCGAACTCGCGAAGGACGTCTTCGTGGGGAACGCCTTCGCCGCGCGCCAGTGAGGCGCGAGCGCGGTTCCTCCACGGGGGGAGGTGGTGGCCAACGACACTCCGAGCAACTGGTCAAGCAACTGATGGGCCTGTTGTCTGTCCAGGTTTCGAAGTTGGGTGGCCTAAAGGCCGCCGCGGGCTGAAGCCCTCCCCACAAAGAGGCGCTGGAGGAGGCTGCGTTGGGGGCGGGGCGGGGTGACGCCGAGGAGGTCGTAGTAGGGCTTGCCTGCGCCGGCGTCGTCTTCTTCAGTGTAGGGGCGGGTTTCGGTGACGGCGGCGTCGGCCTCGCGGACGCGGCAGAACTGATCGACTTCGTACCAGTGCTGGAACATGGCACGGTCGGCTTCGGCGCGGGTTTGCCAGGTGGCGCGGCCGTCGATCACGTCGAGGTAGACGCGGAAAGGGATGGTCTCGGCCGGCTTCGCTGCGCGGGCGGTGGCGCCGAGGACCGGGCCGTGATCGCGGAGTATGGTGAGTGACCACGAGTCCAGCTTGCCGCGCAGGGCTTCGAGGCCGCGGGCGCGCGCGCCTTGTGCCGTTTCGACGGTTTGGCGGAGGAGCTTGGCGGTCAGTTCGATGTCGTAGCCCATGGTGTCGAACCACAGGTTCTGACGTTCCAATGCCGGTGTTTCGGCGATGGCTTCTGAGAGAGTGGCCAAATCAAACGGCGGCTCGGTACCCGCGGGCACGGGCGGTTCCGGACGGAGCTCTCCGAGTAACTCGCGCTGACCGGTGGGCTTGAATCGCGCCATGCCGCCCGGGGCTTGCAGCTCCTTGAGACGCGCTCGCAGCGCATCCTCTCCCATTCCGTAGCGCCCGAGCAGCCACCGGAGCGGCGGCACAAACTGGCGCACGAAGTAGACCCAGCCGGCCGGTTTGCCGGACTGACAGTCCGCGATCATTTCATACGAGGTATAAACCGCCAAAGCGTTAGTTGCTCCCGATTTCGAATTGGATGCCTTGTGCGAGCGGAAGTTCGCGCGAGTAGTTAATGGTAACAGTCTGGCGGCGCATGTAGGCTTTCCAGGCGTCGCTCCCGGACTCGCGGCCTCCGCCCGTGTCCTTCTCGCCCCCAAATGCCCCGCCGATTTCCGCGCCGCTGGTGCCGATGTTCACGTTGGCGACGCCGCAATCGCTGCCGCGCGGCGACAGGAACGTTTCGGCTTCGTCGATCCGGCGCGGAAAGATGGCGGAGGACAAACCCTAGGGCACGGCGTTGTGAATCGCGATGGCTTCGTCGAGCGAGTCAAACTTAATGATATGCGCGAGGGGCGCGAAGATCTCTTCGTTCACCATGGGCTTGTCCGCGCGCGAGCGCACCAGCGTGGGCTCGACGAAGTTGCCGCCGAGCGCGCGCCCGCCGCAGACGATTTCGCCGCCTTCGGACGCGATGCGCTTGAGTGCTTCCATCATGCGCTCGACGGCTTCCGGCCGGATCAGTGGACCCATGAGCGTGCCCGGGTTCATCGGATCGCCGACGCGCACTTGTTTGTACGCCGCGATGAGGCGCGCGATGAGATCGGCGGCGATGCGGCGGTCCACCAGAATGCGGCGGATGGAGGTGCAGCGCTGCCCCGCGGTGCCCACCGCGCCGAAGACGATGGCGCGGACGGCGAGATCGAGATCCGCATCGGCGGTGACGATGATGCCGTTGTTGCCGCCGAGTTCGAGCAGCGTACGGCCGAGACGGGCGGCGACGACCTGCGCGACGCGGCGGCCCATGCGCGTGGAGCCGGTGGCGCTGATGAGCGGCAGGCGCGGGTCCGCCGCCATGCGCTCACTCAAGTCTTCGCCGCCGGGCACCATGGTGAAGACGCCGCGTCAGCCGCGCGGGTCCATCACTTCATCGACGATACGCTGCACCGCGACCGCCGTCATGGGGGTGAGCGGCGAGGGCTTCCAGATGACCGTGTCACCGCACACCGCGGCGAGCGGCGCGTTCCAACTCCAGACGGCGACGGGGAAGGTGAAGGCGGAGATGACACCGATCGCGCCGAGCGGGTGCCACTGCTCATACATACGATGGCCGGGCCGCTCGCTGTGCATGGTGAGGCCGTGAAGCTGGCGCGAGAGGCCCACGGCGAAGTCGGCGATGTCGATCATCTCCTGTACTTCGCCGCGGCCTTCGGCGAGGATCTTGCCGGCTTCGAGCTTGACGAGTTTGCCGAGTTCGTCCCTCTCGCGGCGCAGCGCTTCGCCGATTTCGCGCACCAGTTGCCCGCGTTGCGGGGCGGGCAGCATGCGCCAACGCGCAGCGGTTTCCAGCGACAACACGGCGGCGGATTCATAGTCGGCCAGGGTGGCCGCCGGGACGCTGCCAAGCGATGTCCCCGTGGCGGGGTTGATTGAAACCAGGTTGCCAGCCATTTGAAACCCTCCGGTCCTGTGCGAAATTCGCGGCCCGACGCATGGACCCGCGCGGCAATGCGCGCGACAACTTCGCCGGCTGATGCCAGCCGATCAGTCCGCGCACCTTGCTGACGCGCAGAGCCTGGGGTCGCGTGGTGGCACCCCGGGGCTTCAAGACCCGCGTGTGCAGCGGGTCTCCTATTACATTCTCGCTGGTTGCGGCGATGGCTGCATCGGCCAGCGCCTCGGGGCCGCAGGGGACGTCGACGCCTTGGGCGGCGAGGGCGCAGAAGAGGTCAATATCGCTGAAGACGCCGGGGCCGCGGGTCTGTATGGTGAGCAGCAGAGGGTGCTTCATCAAATTCTCACGGGCAAGCGGAACTTGACCACCGATACGGCAATGCGCTTGGCGCAGTTATTTGCCCGACTTCGCCCGCAAGGAAAGCGGCAAGGCCATACAACGCATTCCGCGCCGCGAGGCAGCGCCACTGCCAGCGGCCTGGGTTCGATGCAGTGCCCCCCTGAGGCTTGCAGGACGCGCTGTAGTACTATCTTGATCGACATGATAGAGATTGTTATCCTGGTTATCAGCCCGCATGTCATCCCTGTCGCACCTCCTCGCCCTTGAGGCCGAATCCATCCACATCATGAGAGAGGTGGTGGCCGAGTTTGAACGCCCGGTCATGCTCTACTCGATCGGCAAAGATTCCTCCGTCATGGTGCGGCTGGCGCAGAAGGCATTTTATCCCGGAAAGATTCCGTTCCCCTTTCTGCACGTCGACACCACCTACAAGTTCGCCGAGATGATCTCGTTTCGCGACGAGTTCTGCCGGTCGATCGGGGTGGATCTGGTGGCGCACACAAACAAAGAAGCTATCGCGAACGGCGCGAATCCGTTTGCGCTCGGCACGGCGAAGTGTTGCGGGTTCTTGAAGACGCGCGCGCTGTTGGACGGGCTCGCCGCCGGCGGTTATGACGCGGCGTTTGGCGGGGCGCGGCGCGACGAAGAAAAGTCGCGCGCCAAGGAACGTATCTATTCGTTCCGCGATCAGTTCGGGCAGTGGGATCCGAAGAACCAGCGCCCGGAGTTGTGGAATCTGTTTAACGCGCGCATCGACAAGGGCGAGTCGATCCGCGTGTTTCCGCTTTCGAATTGGACCGAGCTCGACGTCTGGCACTACATCCACGTGGAGAACATCCCCGTGGTGCCGCTGTACTTCGCCAAGATGCGGCCCATGGTGGTGCGCGGCGCAACGCTAATTCCCACTGAGCACAACATGCCGCTGCTGCCGGGCGAAAAGCCGGAGCTGGTGATGTCTCGCATGCGTTCACTGGGCTGCACCTATTGCACCGGCGCCATTCGTTCCGAGGCCGACACGATTCCCAAGATCATCGAAGAACTGGTGAGCTTCCGGCGGAGCGAGCGGGAGAATCGCGTGATCGATCATGACCAGGACGGCTCGATGGAGTTGAAGAAGCGCGAGGGGTATTTCTAAGATGAGCGCAGCGGCCACACCCGCCACGATTGAAGAGTTTCTCGCCAGGCACGAAGCGAGCGAACTGCTGCGGTTTTCCACGGCCGGCAGTGTGGACGACGGCAAGTCTACGCTGATCGGCCGGCTCCTGTACGACTGCAAGAGCGTCTACGAAGACCAACTCGCCAGCGTCAAGAATTCGAAGATCAACCGCGCCAACCGGCCCATCGATTTCTCACTGCTCACCGACGGCTTGAAGGCCGAGCGCGAGCAGGGCATCACCATCGACGTGGCCTACCGGTACTTCTCCACGCCCCGCCGCAAGTTCATCATTGCCGACACGCCGGGCCACGAACAGTACACACGCAACATGGCCACGGGTGCTTCGACCGCGCACCTGGCCATCATTCTGGTGGACGCGCGCCACGGGCTGCTGCCGCAATCGCGCCGGCACACCTATATTTCGTGGCTCCTCGGCATTCCGCAGGTCGCCGTGGCCGTCAACAAGATGGATCTGGTGAACTTCGACCAGGAAGTCTTCCGGCGCATCGAGGCGGACTTCGCCTCGTTTGCCGGGCGCGTGGGCCTCAAGAATTTCATCACGATTCCGATGAGCGCACTCGATGGCGACAACGTAGTGGCGCGCAGCGAGAAGATGGCGTGGTACTCGGGGCCGACGCTGCTGGAGCACCTGGAAACCGTGCCGGTCCTGGCAGGCAATGCCGCCGGGCCGCTGCGTCTGCCGGTGCAGTACGTCGTGCGTCCAGACCTGCATTTCCGCGGCTTTTCCGGCCAGCTTGCCTCGGGCACGGTGCAGCCGGGCGACAAAGTGATTGCGCTGCCTTCGGGCCGCACCTCGCGCGTGAAGCGCCTCGCGTATTTTGACGGCGACCTTGCCGAAGCGCACGCGCCGATGAGCGTATGCATGGCGCTTGAACATGAAATCGACATCAGCCGAGGCGACGTGATCACCACCCCCGGCGCCCTTCCGCACGTTTCGCGGCGCTTCAACGCCACGCTCGTTTGGATGAACGCGCAGGAGCTCAAACCCGGCGCGGCGTATCTGCTGAAGCACACCGCGCAGCGGGTGAATGCGCAGGTGCGCAAAATCCGTTACCGCGTGAACATCAATTCGCTTGAGCAGGATCTACCCGGCAAGCTGGAACTGAACGAGATCGGCTCAGTGGAGATCGAAGCAACGCGTCCGCTGTACTTCGATTCCTATCGCACGAACCGCTGGATGGGCAGCTTCATTCTGATCGACCCGGTTTCGAATGCGACGCTGGCGGCGGGGATGATCGAAGAGCCTGCCGAAGAAGACGCGCTCAAACTGGAGTTCCGCACCGGCCCGGTGACGCGTGAGGAGCGGTATGCGCGCGCGGGACACTTGCCGGTGACGGTATGGTTGACGGCGCGCAAGGAGCTGGCGTCGCTGCTGGAGCGCCGCTTGTTCGATCGCGGGTGCCTCGTGCAGGCGCTCGAGGATGAAGTCGAGTCGCACCTGCTGCCGGGGTTGTCGCGGCTGTTGAATCGCGCCGGGCTCGTCGTGGTATGCTCGTCGCTCGATCCCGCGCCGGAGGGCGCGATCGCGTTCTCACCGGACACGCTGTCGCCGGACGATCTGGCGGCGGTGGATGAGATTGTCGCCGAGCTTGACCGGCGGAGGATTTTCCTGCCGCCGGACTTCTCGTCGGCCGAGGGAATTTAGGCGCTGGTTCCGCGGGCGTTGTGCGTCACCCGCGGCCGCATGGCCTTCGCCTGGCCTGCCCAGCTTTCCACTTCTTCGAGCTTAGGTAGAGAGGCGGCGAAACGTCCGCCGGGACCGGCGGGGTTGGTCTCGGTCATCGCCTGCAGGAGATTCGCAGGCGCGCGGTTGCGAAGCTCCTTGACGGTGTCGACGCCGGGAGCTTCGAGGAGTTCGGCCCAATCAGGCGTCACGCCATCCACGCGGAGCAGGTCCGCGGCGTTCACCCAGGTAAGGATGAAGTCCGGCTTGATGCCCGTGGCCGAGGCGATTTGCGCGCGGCCGGCGGCATCGGCGCCGCGGTCCAGCAGGTCGAGCACCCAGGCGATGCCGGCGCCGCGAAGCTTCTGTCCGTAGGCGGGACCGATGCCTTCGATGCGTTCGATGTCGCCCACGATTTTCTTGGCCGCCGGCGCAGCTTCGGCTTGCGACTTGGCGATCTGGGTCTGGAGCTCGGCGATTTGTTTGGCGCTGGTCTCGGCTTGCTTGACGCGCGCCATGAGTTCAGCAATTTGTGCTTCGTACGCCGCGTAGCGGGATTCATTGCCGGTGAGCGCCCTGGAGGCGTCGGCCTCGCCTTGCGCGGCACGGATGCGGAGGTCCGCCGCGAGTTTCTCGTTCGCTTCGCCGCGCGCCTTCAAGTCCGCGATCTGCCCAGCGTAGTCCGCCTCGGCCTAAGGCGCCATCCAACAATTAGTTCACAATCTGTTTCGGATGCAAGGTGTAGTTCCATCTGCCGAGAGTGTCGTGGAGTACGAGGTTGAGCCGTCACA
>VFZP01000309.1 GCA_016871115.1 Acidobacteriota bacterium | reverse complement strand
CCACCGGGCGGGCGTACCGCTTCCAGCGCTTCTCGAACTCCGGCATGTAATGCTGCACCCAGCGCAGAATCGTCGTGTGCGCAAGTTTGATGCCACGTTCGCTCATCATGCTCACCAAATCCCGATAGCTCAACTTGAAGCTCAGGTACCACCGCACGCACAACACCACAATCTCCGCGTCGAAATGGCGGCCAGCGAACAGCTCTTCAACCGGAACGAAGGAGGGCATTGCGACAGTTTCTCTCATCTTGGCCGGTTTGCACCAGAGCCTCATTCGGCGGCGGTGCGTTCGATGAGGTCCACGAGAGTTTGCAGGAAGCGCGCGGCGGGCGCGCCGTCTGTCGCGCGGTGATCGAACGTGAGGCTGAGCGTCATCATCGGGCGCACCGCGATGCCACCGGAGGCGAGCACCACAGCTTCCTGACGGATCGCGCCCACCCCGAGGATTGCAGTCTCGGGATAGTTGATCACGGGCGTGAAGGCATCAATGCCGAACGCGCCGAGATTGCTGATGGAGAAGGCCGCGCCGCTGACGTCAGCCGGTTGGAGACGGCGCGACTGCGCGGCGGCAATGAGTTCGCGCAGACGGCGGTCGAGATCGGCGAGCGGCGCAGTGGCGGCGTTGCGCAAGACGGGCACGACGAGACCTTGCGGCGTATCGACGGCGATCCCGATGTGGATCGCAGCGCCGGGCGGCACGAGGTTTGCGCCGCTTGCGTCCCAACGCGCGGCGAGTTGCGGATGCCGCGCGAGGGCGGTGGCAGCGAGCTTGGCGAGGATGGCGTTGTAGGAGGCCTGCGGACGGAGCGCGGTGAGCGCCGTCGCGTCGGCCCGCGTGGTGAGCGTCACAGGCACGGTGCGCGCATGGCTCTCTGACAAACGCGCGGCGATGGTGCGGCGGGTGGCCGAGAGTGGCTGGCCCGAACTGGCAGCGGCGCGCACATCGGCTTCGCGGATGCGTCCATCGCGGCCGGTACCGGTGAGGGCTGAGGTATCGACGCCGAGTTCCGCGGCGATCCGGCGTGCGCGCGGCGTGACGGCGCCCACGCGCCGCTCCGCTGCCGCGGGAGCAGGGGCGGGAGCGTGAGCGGCCGGTGCGGGGACCGGCGCAGCCGCTGCAACCGCGGAGTGAACCGGCGCTGCTTCGCCCGCCGCGAGCAGGTAGCCGAGTAACTGCCCCACGTACACCACGTCACCACGCTCCGGCGCGCCTGGCGGAATATAGAGCGTGCCAGCGTCGAGGGATTCCACGTCCATCGTCACCTTGTCGCTCTCGACGGCGAACAACGGTTCGCCTGGCGTCACCGTGTCGCCCGGATTTTTCAGCCAGCCCGCAAACGCGCCCTCTTCCATGGACCAGCCGAGGCGCGGAACCGTAATCTCAATAGCCATGGCTACTCGTCCATCAGCGCGGCGAGCGCGGCGGCAATGCTATCGGCGTTGGGCACTACCGCGGCTTCCAGCGGCGGACTGTACGGCGTGGGGGCAAACGCACCGTGCACGCGGCGGATGGGCGCGTCGAGATCGTTGAAGCCCGTATCGGCGACGACGGCGGCGATCTCAGCGGCGAGGCCGCACGGGCCGAATGCCTCGTCGACGATCAACAGCCGCCCGGTCTTGCGCACGGAAGCGAGAATCGCGGCGGTATCGAGCGGCGAGACCGTGCGCGGGTCCAGTACCTCGGCCGCGATGCCGAGCTTATCCACCGCCACGAGCGCGCGCGGCAACATCGCACCCAGCGCCACCACCGTCGCCGCCGTGCCTTCGCGATGAATGCGCGCGCGGCCAAACGGAATCTCGTACGGCTCGGCCGGCACGGCGCCTTTGGATCCCATCAATTCGCGCGGCTCCAGAAACAAGACTGGATCCTGGGAGCGCAGCGCATGCACGAAGAGTCCCTTGGCGTCGTACGGCGTGGACGGCATCACCACGCGAAGGCCGGGAATGTGCGCGTAGATTGAGTGATAGCTGCCCGAGTGATGCGTAGCCGCCGAATGGCCAATGCCCACGCAGCCGCGCAACAGCACCGGCATGGTCAGCCGACCGCTGCTCATGTACTGCATCTTGGCAATCTGGTTGATGATTTCGCCGAACGCGTCGTTGATGAAATCAATGAACATGAAGTCGACGATCGGCCGCGCGCCCGTCATCGCCGCGCCACAGGCGAGGCCCACGAAGCCGCGCTCGCAGATGGGCGTGTCGCGCAGGCGCTCAGCGCCGTACTTGGCGTGGAGACCGGCGGTGGTGCCGAAGTTGCCGCCGCGCACGCCGATGCCTTCGCCGAGTACGAATATGTGCGGGTTGGCCGCCATCTCCGCGTCGAGCGCTTCGAGCGTCGCGGCGGTGAAAGAGATTTCGCGCGTACCCGGCGCGGGTTCGCCGGCGGGCAGTGGCGTGGCGGACGCGTAGACGTGCGTGGTAGCATCGCGCGCTTCCGGCCACGGCGCGCGCTCGGCGGCTTCCCCCACGGCGGCCACCAACGCTGTCACTTCCGCGTCGATAGCGTCGAGTTCCGCTTCGGCCGCCGCGCCCGCCGCCAGCAGCGCCGCGCGCTGCCGTTTGATGGGGCAACGCTCGCGCCACGCCGTCACTTCCTCGCGCGTGCGGTAGGTGTAGTCACCCATGCCCTCCGAGTGCGGACGCGTGCGATAGGTTTGGCACTCGATCAGCGTGGGGCCTTCGCCGCTCCGCGCGCGCGCCACGGCTTCGCCCGAAGCGGCGTAAATTGCCGCGACGTCGTTGCCATCCAGCCGCACGCCCGGCATCCCGTAGGCCGCCGCGCGTGAAGCCACGTCCGGATTCGCGGCCGCGTAGGCAAACGGCACTTCGGTGGCAAACTGATTGTTCTCGCACACGAACAGCACCGGCAGCTTCCAGATCGCTGCCATGTTCAGCCCTTCGTGAAACGCGGCGTTGTTCACCGCGCCGTCGCCGAAGAACGCGACGGCCACATGCGGCGTGCGGCGAAGCCGGAAGCTGTAGCCCGCGCCCGTGGCCTGCAGAATGCACGGACCCACAATGCCGCTGGTGCCCATCATCCCGATTTCGGGAGAGAACAGATGCATCGATCCGCCGCGTCCGCGCGAACAACCGGTGGCGCGGCCCAACAATTCAGCGATCAGTTCACCGGGCGCAAGGCCCTTGGCGAGCGCGTGGCCGTGGCCGCGATGGGTGCTGAACACCGCGTCTTCGGCGGCGAGGTGCGCGGCCACTCCCGTTGCGATCGCTTCTTCGCCCACGTACGTGTGACAGGCGCCGTGTACGAGGCCGCGGGCGTGCAGGCGCGCGAGGTGCTCTTCGGTGGTCCGAATGAGCTGCATGGTCCGGTAGAGTTGCAAGGGCGTCGTCATTGCGCGGCCTTCTCCTCCGCAGTTTTGCGATGACGCACGGAGCCACCGCCGTTCATCGCGAGGTTCCCGCCATCCATCGGGATGAGCGCGCCGGTGATCCACGACGAAGCGTCTGAGGCCAGCAGCACCGCGAGGCCCTGAATGTCGTCCGGCTTACCGAAACGCCCGGCGGGGATGCCGCTCAGGAATTGCGTGCGGAGCGCCGGGTTGGCGGCGATGCGCTGCTCCAGGCCCGGATTCAACACCTGCGCGGGCAAGATCGCATTCACGCGAATCGCGTGGCCCGCCCACTCAGTGCTCAACTCGCGCGTCATCTGCGCCACCGCGCCCATCGCCATCGAGTACGCAACGTGGCCGCGCCCGAGCGCCGTAACGCTGGCGAGCGAGCCGATGTTGACGATACTGCCGCCGCGCCCCGCTTTCAGCATCCGGCGGCCCGCTTCCTGGCACGAGCAAAAGCGCCCGAACACGAGATTACGCCACACCTGTTCCACATCCTCGAGGGCAATTTCTTCGGGCGGCGCCATGATGGATTCGCCCGCCACGTTGCCCGCGAAGTCGATGCGGCCGAACACGTTGTCAAGCTGTGCGTAGATGGCACGCACTTCGCCCGGCTCAGATACATCGCGCACGGCGACGTCCACCCTGCCGCCCAGCAGGGCAATCTGCGCAGCCGTGTTGCGGACGCCCGCTTCGTTGCGGTCTACGATTAGAAGGTCCGCGCCGGCCTCGGCGAGAGCAATCGCCATTGCGCGGCCCATGCCTTGCGCGGCGCCCGTTACCAGGGCCACTTTGCCCGTCAGATCGAATAAGGAAGTTGCCATGATCTATCCCGTAGTGGTGGTGGTGGCGGCGCGGCGGACGGCTGCCTCAGCCGGTACGCGCACGCGCGAAACGATGAGCGCTCCCAGCAGATAGCAACCGGCGAGCAACAGCAGGCCCATGCCGTCCGTCATGCCGCGTGAGCGCAGGAATCCGAAGATGTGATTGCCGAGGTAGCCGGCCAGGTTCGCAAAGATGTTAATGAAGCCGATGCTGGCCGCCGCAGCGGAAGCAGTGAGCGACAACGTGGGCAGCGCCCAGAACGGCGGCGGCCACGAGTGCGCAACGAGGCCGGTGAGCAGGAGCCACAACATCACGAGCGCGAACGGTTGACCGGGAATGGTGCTGGCTGCGAGTAAAACGCCGGTGGCCGCCTGCCCCGCGACGCAGTGCCACTTGCGGTCACCCGAGCGGTCTGATGAATAGCCGTTGTAGATCACGCCGGCAAGTCCGCACAGATAGAACAGGCCGCTGTAGAGAAGCGCTGCTTTGTCCGAGCCGCCCGAGATGCTCTTCACCGTGGTGGGTAACCAGAAGCTGAGCGCGTAGCCGCCCATGTTCGTGGCGAAGATGCCGAGCGCGAGCAGCCACACATTGGACATCCGCAACGCGTCGACCCAACGCACTTTGCCCGTAGCTTCCTTTGCCGCGTTTTCCGCCGCCAGCGCGCCTTCGAGATGATCGCGCTCGGCCGGGGTAAGCCAGGCAGCGTGGCGCGGGCGATCCGTCAACGCGAACAGCGTCACGATGCCGAGCGCCACGGCGGGCAACCCTTCCACGATGAACAGCCATTGCCAGCCGCGCAGGCCGTACCAGCCAACGTCCAGCAACTGCGCCGACAGCGGCGCGCCGATGGCGAGGCTGATCGGGATCGCCAGCACGAGCCCGGACATCGCGCGGGCGCGTTCCTGCGAGGGAAACCAGTGCGTGAAGTAGACCACCACGCCGGGGAAGAAGCCGGCCTCCGCGACGCCGAGTAGAAACCGCGCGAAGCAGAACTCGTTGGGCGTGGTGACAAACGCAGTGGCGGCGGAGATGAAACCCCAAGTGATGAGGATGCGCGCGAACCACTTGCGCGCGCTCCAGCGCTCCACCAGCAGCGCGCCGGGGATTTCCAGCGTGAGGTAGCCGAGAAAGAAGATACCGATGCCGAAGCCATAGACCGCGTCTGAAAACCCGAGGTCCGCCGCCATGCGGAGTTTGGCGAAGCCTACGTTGGCGCGATCGAGGTACGCCGCAAAGTACATCAGGATGATCAGCGGCATGATGCGCAGAGCGACTTTGCGCCGGAGGGCGCGCTGTTCAACGTCGGTCAACATGGCGAGCAACGACGATATCACAGTTCTACACAATGGCCGCACCATGCAAACCTACTCGCGCCGCACCGTACTGTTCTAATCTTCCCTAGCCATCGCCGCGGCGCAGAACGCCGCCGCGCCGCGCTACGACCTGCTGGTGCGCGGCGGCCATGTGATTGACCCGTCGCAGAATCTGTCTGCCGTGCGGGACATCGCCATTGCGCGCGGGAAAGTGGCGCGGATCGCCCCGACGATCCCCGAGTCCGAAGCGCGTCAGGTGGTGGACGCGCGCGGCCGCGTGGTGACGCCGGGACTCATCGACCTCCACGTACACGTCTACGACGGCGTCGCTCCGCTCGGCATACCGGCTGACCCCAACTGCATCGCCAAAGGCGTCACCACCGTGGTGGACGCAGGCTCGGCCGGCGCACACACGTTCCCCAACCTGCGCAAGTATGTGGTCAACGTCGTCGACACGCGCGTATTTGCGCTGCTCAATATCTCGGTGGTGGGGCAGTCCACGCTTTCGCCGGACAATCCCTGGGGCGAGTTGATTGACCTGTGCCTCGCCAATCCGACGCTCGCCATCCGCGCCATCGAGCAGAACCGCGACGTGATTCTGGGGCTGAAGATTCGCATGACGGAGAACATCGCAGGCCGCCACGATCTCGACGCGTTGAAGCTCACGCGCGAGGCATCCGATGCGGTGGGCCTGCCGCTGATGGTGCATATCGGCGGCTCGTTCTCCACACTCCCGAAGATGCTCGACCTGATGCGCCGCGGTGACGTGATCACCCACACCTTCCGCGCGGGCGCAGGCGGTATTCTCGGCGCGAATCTGCGCGTACTGCCCGAGGTGCGCAAGGCTGTAGCGGGTGGCGTGCGGCTGGACGTCGGGTATGGTGCGGGTTCGTTCGGCTGGAGCGTGGCCGAAGCGGCGCTGAAGCAAGACCTCGCGCCCGGCACCATTTCAAGCGACGTGCATCAGTAAAACGTACATGGCCCGGTGCTGGATCTGGCGACGACGCTGTCGAAGTTCCTGCACCTGGGCACGAAACTCGAAGACGTCATCGCGCGCGCCACGATGAACGCAGCTAACACATTCGGCTTTCCAAAAGGCCTGGGTACGCTGCGCGAAGGCTCTGAGGGAGACGTGGCGGTGTTTCAGCTTGCCGAAGGCGACTTTGCGCTGGAGGACTCCCTGAAGCAATCGCGCGTGGTGCACCGCCGCCTGCTGCCCGTTGCCACCATCAAAGCGGGGCGCGTGTACGGTTCGGCATCGATCCCCGTCGTCACGCTGTGATCAGCTTCTTGTTGGCCTCTTCGACGCCACCAGCCGATCGCATTCGGCCTGCGTGATGAGCAGTTGCCCTTAGTTTTCCACCCCGCCAATGACTCGTGGGGCGCCGCTCTCTCAAGCGGCGCCCCACCTCTGCCCGGCTGCCGTTACTGAAACTCGATCATCGCCATGCGAGCGCCGCATCCCGTGCGCGGCGAACCATCCCGGATTACGCGATTGAATCCCGCGTAGATCCGCCGGTCGACGCCGGCCCCTTGCGTGCCGATGGCGAAGAGCTTCTTGCCGAAGTTGGTCGAGATCTCGTTCGACGCCTGACCCCAGTGCAGAAACTAGTTGGCAATCTCGAAGCGCAGCGAACCCTTGGCGAGCCGCAACTCCTGGTCGGCAATCCGGTCCACCGTGCCGGCGGAAAGTGCTGCCGAGTAGACCGCGAGGTCCTGATCGAGTACCTGCACCTCGGCAGTGCCGACGGGACCCGACCCGCCACCGAAGCCATCGTTGAGGCTGTCATCGCCGATGTGGGTGACCCATCCCACCGGCAGCTTCTGTTCACGCGTTGAGGCGCTATCGTAGGCCACGTTGACAAAGACGCGCGATGCGGCGGGAAGGCCCGCCGGTGCGAGGTTCATGTCCACGCGCGCCATGAATGGCGTCTCAGGGCAACTCCGGTTGGCCTGGACCTGCACCGTGGCGTAGGGCATTGTGTATGTGTTCGTCGCTCGGGTGGGGTTGGGATTGGTGCCCAAGTCGTGGATCTGTCCGTTCCGGAGGTCGATCACCAGCGGCCCGCGCCCCGGTACGGATTGGGCAAACGCCGCGGCGGAAAGCGCGCAGACGGCGAGAATCGATCGTATCAGTTGGTTGTTCATGGTAGTTTCTCCGTGTTGTGTCTTCTGCGTGTTACTCGAAGCTGAGGACCACGCGCTTCGCTCCGCAGCCTTTTCTTGAGGCGTCGTTGGCGATCATGCGATTGAAACCCGCAAACAGCTTCTTGTCGTTGGATGAGAAATCGAAAAGGTATTTGTTTACCGAGTTGAGCCGCGTAGCAACTGCTGAACGTCGCCGACCAGCGGATAGACAAAGATGTCCTTGACCGGCTCCTTGCGAAGATTGAGACGATCCATGCGGCCTCGCCCGGCAGTCTGGCCGACCCGGATCC
>VFZP01000308.1 GCA_016871115.1 Acidobacteriota bacterium | reverse complement strand
ATGCCCTGCTGGGCGATGCGATCGAGGTTCGGGCTTTTGACGTACGGGAAGCCGTAGCAGCCGAACTCCGGCCGCAGATCATCGAAGGCGAAGAAGAATATGTTCGGGCGTTGTTTGGGCGTCTGCCCGGCGGCCAGCGAGATGCCGGCGAGCGCGCCCGTCGTCTGTTGTAGCCATTGGCGGCGAGTCAAGGAAGTCGTCATGTTTAAGTCCACAGAATCGGTTGGCGGAACTGACCATTTTCCCAGTTTTGCAGCCGCGCCATCACGGCGGATCTGCTTCAATGGAACGAATGAATCGCAGAGACGTTCTGAAAGCAGCGGCGGCGGGCCTGGTGGCTGGTTCCACCTGGGCGCAGGGGTCGCGCAAGCCAAACATCATCTTCCTCCTCGCGGACGACTTGGGCGTCAACGGGCTGAGTTGCTACGGCTCCGACCACTACAAGACGCCGCATCTGGACCGCCTGGCCGCCGGCGGCACCCGCTACACCAACGCCTACACCGCTCCCCTGTGCGGGCCGTCCCGCGCCTTGATCATGACCGGGCGCTATGCGTTCCGCACCGGCGCCACCAATCAGGACGCCACCGGCAGCCGCATCACGCCCGAGAAGGAAACGTTCATGCCGAAGGTGCTGAAACAGGCGGGCTACGTTTCCGCCATGATCGGCAAGTGGGGCCAGCTTCCGCTCGGCCCCGCCGAGTTCGGCTTTGACGAGCATTTGAAGTTCACCGGCAGCGGCACGTACTGGAATTCGCAGGACAAGGGCAAGAGCTACCAGCTCAACGGCGAGAAGAAACCGCTGGCGGACAGGCAATACATGCCGGACGTGATGCATGACTACCTAGTGGACTTCATGACACGGCATCGCGATCGGCCCTTCTATGCCTACTACTCGCTGTCGCACATCCACGCGGAAATCCTGCCGACGCCCGATAGCGCGCCCGGCGCCAAGGATCTCTATGTCGACAACATCCGGTACATGGACAAGCTGATGGGCAAACTCGTGTCTGAACTCGATCGCCTCAAGCTGCGGGAACACACGCTCATCGTGTTCATCGGCGACAACGGCACCGGCGGCAACTATGCGGGCCAAGGGACGATCGGCGGGCGGCGCTTGTCGGGCGAAAAGGGTTCGATGCTTGAGGGCGGCGCCAACGTGCCGCTGATTGTGAACTGGCCCGGCAAGACGCCGGCGGGCAAGGTTGCTAGGGACTTGATCGATTCGACGGACTTCTTCCCCACCTTCGCCGATCTGGCGGGAGCCCAGCCGCCGGCCGGTGTGGCCATCGATGGGCACAGCCAGGCGCAGCAATGGCAGGGGCGCAAGGGGCAGTTGCGCGAGTGGATCTTCATCCAGTTGGCGCGGCAATGGTATGTGCGGGACGCACGTTGGAAGCTGAATCAGCAGGGGGCGCTGTTCGATATGAGCCAGGCGCCGTTTGCCGAACCGCAGGTGCCTGCCGATACAACCAGCCCTGCCGCCATCGCCGCGCGGAAGAAACTGCAAGCAGCGCTCGACAAACTCAACCCGGCGGGCGGCATACTGGACGACGGAGACGGCACGGGACGGCATGCCAAACGGCAGGCGGACCGCAAGAAGAGGAAGGATCGCTGACCGGTCAGCGCACCGAAGCGCGCATCCGCTCCGCCCACACCAGGAACCGGAACAACTCGCGCCGGTGATGCCACAAGAACCGCAGCATCTCTGGCCGCCCCAGGTCCTCGGCATGCAAGCCCCAGTAGGTCTCGATGCGCCACTTCAGATACGGGCTGCGCCAGGGCGCCAGCCGGTAACCGCGCGTCGATTGCCAGAGATAGCCAAGCATGGTTAGGGTTGGAGGGAGTTCGAAATCGCCGCCGGATTCGGGCGCACCGGTTCCTTCTTATCCGGCGTGGCGTAATAGCCAGACCGCGTGCGGACCACCGGGCGGCTCGGCCCCTTCACCTGCACCGCAATCCGCCGGTAGGAGCCATCCAGTGTCTCGTTCGACGGGCGGTAGGAAATCACATACTGGTTGCGGATTTCATGCGCCACCTGCCGCGCCAGTTGCTCGATGTTGACGATGTCCTTGGGGACATACGCAAGTCCCCCGGTGGCGTTGGCCAGCGCATTCAAAGCCCGCTCGGCCCGTTTGGCTTTGCCGCGCTCTTCGTCGGTGAAAATGCCGATTGAGTAGATGATGCACTCGGTCTGCTGGCTTTTGGCCACCAGCTTCTCCAGCGTGTTGGTGGGCGCGCTCGTGTTGTCATCGCCGTCTGAGACCAGCAGCAGCACCTTCTTCGCCTTCTTGCCTTTTTCGCGGAGGTAGTCGAGCGACATCGTCGTGGCGTCGCGCATCGCCGTGCCGCCGCGTGAGTCAATCTTTGCCAGCGCCTCTTCGAGCTTCTTGTGGTCCGACGTGAACGTCTGGTCGAGATACGCTTCGTCGTTGAAGTTGACGATGAAGATCTCGTCCTGCGGGTTCGATTCTTTCACCAGCGTCAGCGCCGCGCCAGCCACCTTGGTGCGCTTGTCGCGCATGCTGCCGGAATTATCGATCACGATACCCAGCGATACCGGCACGTCTTCGCGGCGGAAGCCCACCAGCGCCTGCGGGGCGTTGTTCTCGGTCACGGTGAACGCCTCGCGCGTCAGGTTGGTCACCAGCCGGCCGCTCTTGTCCACCACCGTGGCATGCAGCACCACCTCGCGTGTGGTCACCCGGATCACCGGATCTTCCTGCGCCAACGCTACGCCGGCCCCGGCCAGCGCTTGCCCGAACATCCGCCTACTGAGTGGGTGCATAATATCCCGTGCGGAAGTACGCCTTCAGCGGCGGCAGCCCGCGCGGTTGCGCCAGCTTCACCTCCACGCGGCGATACTTGCCATCCTTGTTTCCGTTCTTTGGCGTATAGCCAAGCATGTACTGGCTCCGCAACTCCACACCGATCTTCGCTGCCACATCCGGCAGGTTGCTGATGTCGTCCACGGGGAAATGCCGGCCGCCGGTTTGCTCGGAGAGTTCCGTCAGCAACCCCGGCCCAGCCAACTCTTCGGGCGAACGGCCCCGGCCGCCCACTGACTCGAAGATGCCCATGGCATACATCTGCACATCCGCCTCGCGCACGATATTCTTGATCTCTGTCTCCGTGTATCGGCTGGAATTGTCGCCGCCATCAGATAAGACGAGGATGGCCTTGCGCGGGTTGCGGGCCTCCTTCATCTCGTTCATCGCCAGATACAGCCCGTCGAGAAGCGCGGTGCGGCCGCGTGCCTGCGTAAACGCCAACCGGTTGACGATCTCCGCAGAACTGCGCGTCCACTCTACCGCGAGTTGCGGGCGCTCATTGAACTGTACGAGGAAGAACTCATCTTCCGGATTCGACGACTTGAAAAATTCCTTCGCCGCCTGCCGGCTCTTGGCCAGCTTGCTGCCCATGCTGCTGGAGATATCGAACACCAGCCCCACCGACAACGGCGCCTCTTCGGAAGTGAACGTCTCGATGCTTTGCTGCACCTTGTCTTCGAAAAGCTTGAAATGCTCCTGCTCCATGCCGGTGACCACTTGGCCCAGCGGCGTGAAGACGGACACGTTGATCTGGACGATCGTCTTCTCAGTAATGATGGTGGCGCCGCGCGGCTTCGGTGCGTCGGTAGGTTCGGCGCCGGGAACGGGTTTCGCTGCACGCGGTTCGATTGCAACGCGCGGACCAGTGCCCCCCGCGCCCGTGGCCGGTGGTTTCTGGTCCTCAGCGGCGACGGCGGCACACACCAGCGCAGCCGAAAGCGGCAAAGATATCGCTCGTTGCCAATTGCATGCACGCATTTCATCAGCTCCCCGGGTGCAGCCGCCCCAAGTATATCATGCAGACTTTTTCCGCCATCTCCCCCGCTTGCGTGTGGTAACATCGAACGTGCCCGACCATGTTCTGGGCGTGATCCCAGCCCGGTTTCTGTCCAGCCGTTTCCCAGGCAAAGCCCTCCGCACCCTCGCCGGTAAACCCATCATTCAACACACCTGGCAGCAGGCGCGTAAAGCCCGCACTCTATCAGACGTCGTGATTGCCACCGACGACCAAAGAATTTACACTGCCGCCCGCTCTTTTGGCGCGGACGCGCGGATGACGCGCGACGATCACGCCTCGGGCACGGATCGTGTGGCCGAGGTGGCCGCTGCCTACCCGCACGCGGATCTGGTGGTGAACATCCAGGGTGACGAGCCGCTGATTGACCCTGCCGCGATCGACGCGGTGGTGCTGGCGATGCACGACGATCCAGCCCGCTCCATGGGCACGCTGGCCAAGCGTATCGAACGCGTGGACGAGATCACCAACCCGAACGTGGTGAAAGTGGTGATGACGCTCTCAGGCGACGCCATCTACTTCTCGCGCAACCCGATTCCCTATGACCGGGCCGGCGGGGCCGTCTACTTCAAGCACATCGGCCTCTATGCCTACCGCCGCGAGTTTCTGCTCGGCTACTCGGCGATGCCCGTCGGGCCCCTTGAAAAGGTAGAGTGCCTGGAGCAGTTGCGCGCGCTCGAAAACGGTTGGCGCATCGGCGTGGTGGAGACCGATTACGAGTCGCTCGGCGTCGATACGCCTGAGGACCTCGAGGAAGTGGCGCGGATGATGGCGGCAATGAGAACGACAACAACGACGGAGGCGAGCTAGCAGGCAGACATGGCCAAGTACATTTTTGTGACCGGTGGTGTGGTGAGTTCGTTGGGTAAGGGCATTGCGGCCGCGTCGATCGGCTGTCTGCTTGAAAGCCGCGGGTTGCGGGTGACGCTGCAGAAGTTCGATCCGTACCTGAATGTGGATCCGGGTACGATGAGCCCGTTCCAGCATGGCGAAGTGTTCGTTACCGACGACGGCGCGGAAACGGATCTGGATCTCGGCCACTATGAACGCTTCACGCACGCCAAGCTCACGCAGTCAAATAACCTCACCAGCGGGCGCATTTATGAGCAGATCATCGCGCGCGAGCGGCGCGGCGACTATCTCGGCAAAACCGTGCAGGTGATTCCGCACGTCACCAACGAGATCAAAGCCGCGGCGAAGAAGGTGGCGACGGATGTGGATGTGGTGATCGTCGAAATCGGCGGTACGGTAGGCGACATCGAGAGCCTTCCGTTCATCGAGGCGATCCGGCAACTGCGCCACGAACTCGGGCGTGACCATACCTACTTCGTCCACGTGACGCTGGTGCCGTGGATCGCCGCCGCGCAGGAGTTGAAAACCAAACCCACGCAGCACAGCGTGAAGGAACTGCGCGCGATCGGTATCCAGCCCGACATGCTGGTGTGCCGCTCGGAAAAGGAGATGGCGCGCGACCTGCACGAGAAGATCGCGCTGTTCTGCGACGTCGAGGCCGAAGCCGTGATCTCGGCGCGCGACGTCGACTCGGTGTACGAAATCCCGGTGGAGTTTGCCAATCAGCGCGTAGACGAGATCATCCTCAAGGCAATGCACCTCAACACGGCCGAGCGCAATCTCACGCGCTGGACCAACATGTTGACGCGGCTCCGCAACCCCGCCGACACGGTTGAAATCGCGGTGGTGGGCAAGTATGTCGAGTATGAGGATTCGTACAAAAGCCTGAAGGAATCGCTCCTCCACGGCGGTCTGGCGCATAACCGCAAAGTGGCGCTTACGTGGATTGAAGCCGAAGAACTCGAGTGGCCGTCCTGCGTGCGGCGCCTCGAAAACTTCGACGGCGTGCTGGTGCCGGGCGGCTTCGGCAAGCGCGGCATTGAAGGCATGCTGCAGGCGATCCGCTATGCGCGCGAGTACAAGGTGCCGTACTTCGGGATTTGCCTCGGCATGCAGACGCTGGTGATTGAGTTTGCGCGGAACGTGTGCGGGATGGCGGGCGCCGATTCCACCGAGTTCGATCCGGATCCGCCGCAGCGCGTCATCTACAAGCTGCGCGAGTTGAAGGGCGTCGACGAGCTGGGCGGCACGATGCGGCTTGGCCAGTACCCGTGCAAGCTGGCCGAAGGGAGCTTTTCGCGCGCGGCCTACGGACAGGAACTCATCAGCGAGCGCCACCGCCACCGCTACGAGTTTAATCGCGAGTTTGAAAAGGTGCTCACCACCAACGGCCTGCGCCTCACCGGGCAGACGCCGGACGGCATGTACGTAGAGATCTGCGAGATTGCCGACCATCCGTGGTATCTCGGCTGCCAATTCCATCCCGAGTTCAAGTCGAAGCCCATGGAACCGCACCCGCTGTTCAAGGCGTTCATCGGTGCGGCCATGAAGCAACGCGAGCGGCGGATGAATCCGATCATGGCGGCGGCGGGCCCGTTGTCCAACGGGTAAGGGAGCTACTCTACGCAACTACGTTCGGCGCGGGGGCTTGGATTCATTCCGCCGGGGACGCGCATCGGAGCACGGTGGCGCTAACTTGCCAGCACCTCAAACGACTGCGGACCGCAGATGCGCTCGATCTCGGCCACGAATTCCTTGTCCGGCTTCACCTTCGCTTCCAAGTCCATGATCAGCGCAAAGTCGCGCGGCTTCTCCAGGCGCAATCGCACTTGCGCTTCGCCCTGCTTGCGCGCGAACAACTCCGTGAGCGCCTGCGCGCGTTCGTTGCCCTTGCCATTCAAGAAGACGCGGACGGAAACAAGCCGCGGCAGTTCCTGGCGCACCAGCGCGAGCGGCGTGATCGACTGCACGGAGATGCGCGGCGCGGCGTTTTCTTCCGGTAACACCATGCCGCGGATCAGCACGGCTTTGTCTTCCACCAGATCGTTCAGCAGACTCTCATAGACCTTGGCGAACGCCATGCATTCGGCCGTGCCCACCCAATCCTCCAGCATAAACGAAGCCCACAGCTTCTGTTCTTTGTTGCGCCGCCGCTGGATGCCGGTGATGACGCCGCACATCGCTACTTCGACGCCGCGCTCAAGGCTTTCGGTCGTTGACGTGTCGTGCGTCGCCACGTCCGCCACCTTCTCGCGGTACTCGTCGAGCGGATGGCCGGTGACGTAGAAACCAATCATTTCCTTTTCGCCGGTGAGCTTTTCGCGCGGCAGCCAATCCTGCACCTTCGGCAGTTCCATCTCGGGCGCGCCGTCTTCAATCATCAAATCGCCGAACAGCCCCACTTGGCCCGACGCTTTGTCTTTCCACACGCGCTGGCCCGCTTCCATGGCGCGGTCAATCACGGCCCACAACTGCGCGCGCGTGCCTTCGAGCGAATCCATCGCGCCCGCTTTGATGAAGCTTTCGATCATACGGCGGTTCACCGAGCCCATATCCACGCGCTCGCAGAAATCGGCCAGCGTGCGAAAGCGCCCGCCTTCGTTGCGTGCGTTGACAATCGCGTCCACCGCATTCGAGCCGACATTCTTGATCGCGCCCTGCCCGAAGCGAATCGAGCCCTGGTCCGGCGTGAAGTTCAGCGCCGAGGCGTTGATATCGGGCGGCAGCACCTTGATGCCCATGTCGCGGCACTCGTTGATGTACTTCACCACCTTCGCGGTGTTGCCCGTTTCCGATGTCAGCAGCGCGGACATGAACTCCACCGGATAGTGAGCCTTCAGGTAAGCCGTGATGTAGGCAAGATATGCATACGCGGCCGAGTGCGACTTGTTGAAGCCATACTTGGCGAACTCGGCCATCAGGTCGAAAATCTTCTCGGCCTTCTTAGGGTTCAGGTTCTTCTTGCGCGCGCCGTCGAGGAAGCGTACGCGCTGCGCGTCCATTTCCTCCTGCTTCTTCTTGCCCATGGCGCGGCGCAGGATGTCGGCGTCACCCAGTGAATAGCCGGCCACGAGATTCGAGATCTGCATGACCTGTTCCTGATACACGATGACGCCGAAGGTTTCCTCAAGCACGTTCTTCAGTTCCGGCAGGTCGTAGGTAACCTGCTTGCGCCCGTGTTTGCGATCGATGTAGTCATCGATCATCTTCATCGGGCCGGGGCGATAGAGGGCGTTGAGTGCGATGAGATCGGTGAGGCGATCCG